>CBDUNM010000012.1:0-60297 GCA_965368585.1 uncultured Chromatiales bacterium
CCTGCTCGGGCGAACTGTGCTCGACCAGCCAGACACCCGAATAGCCGGTTTCGCGCAAGGTAGTCTCGCCGATCGCGTTCACCGTCGCGAGCACCTCGCCTTCGCCCAGCGCGGCGCGCAACTGCGCCTCGTCGCCGGCCGCAAAGGGCATTGCGGTCAGATCGATGATCGTGGCCTCGCCGGTTTCCGCCAACACGCCCAGCGCATGCCGTATTTCGTGCAGTATGGGTACGACGTTGGAGGTCAACCCGTCTGACGCCGACGAGTGCTCGAGGTGGACGGGGATATCCTGCAAACCACCCATGAAGGCGAATCTCCATTAGTATTTTCTACTATACACAGAGTAGCCCGACGCCATTAAACGCCTACTGATCTACGTCAGATTGACCGGAGTTGTTTTTAATAACCTGCATATGCACACCCGGCGGCATCAACCCCAGCGCTGCAGGAGCACCAGGACCTGCCGCGCCGCGCTGCCGACCGCTGGTACGACCCGTTCGCTCAGCGCTTCGCCCCATTCCAGAGAGTGCGGTTGCACGCCGATCAATGCGCGATGTTCCGGAAACGTACCGGAAAGGCGGGCGATATCAAGCAGATCCGTCAACCCCACTTCGTGCACGCTGCATCGGTTTCCGGTCAGATAACGATCCATGTCCGCGCCTTCGAAACAGCGCACCGTGCCCGCGGCCTCACCCAGGCGCGCCGCATCGACGACGATCAGATTGTCATGTTCCGCAATGGCATCGGCCAACACAAAACTCAGTGTTCCGCCGTCGAGAAATGTGACATGATTTTTATCACCATGGTGCGCCGCAAGATACTCTACGATGTGTATACCGACACCCTCATCAGACAGCAGGGTGTTACCGATACCGAGCACTAGAGTGGTAGTCGTCACAATTGGACCCTTATTTGAGAGGGTATGGTAACAACGATCGGTGCGATGATGCTTGCGCGTAATGCTATTTTGACTGCAAACCGGACAGTTGGGCGATAGTGAGGGTGAGATGTGTTTGGGGATTCCAATGCAAATCGCGGCGATCAACGGCTTTCAGGCACGCTGCAGCGCCAAAGGCGTCGAGCGCAACGTCAACCTTTTCATGCTGCAGCATGAAAATCTGACCAGCGGCGATTTCGTGGTTGTACACCTCGGCTACGCGATGCAAAAGGTTTCAGCCGAGGAAGCCGCTGCTGCCTGGGATGTTTACGACGAAATGCTCGAGCTCGAGCGTCTCGAGGCCTCCAGGCATCCGTAAGCGATGCACCAGCCATGAACAACCCCCTGGACTGGTTGGATAAAATTCGAGAATTGGACGTCGTGGGCACCGCGCGCATCATGAACGTATGCGGCGAGCACGAGCGCTCGGTTGCCCAGTCGGGCATGCGCAAGCTGCTGCCGGAAAACGTCAAGCTGATCCCGGGACCAGGCTGCGCGCCCTGCGTTTGCCCGGAACGGGATATTTATCAAGCCATTCAACTGGCCCTCCATCACGATGTCATCCTCACCACCTCTGACGCGATGCTCCGGGTGCCAGTCAGCGGTCCCCGGTCGGAACCCCGGTCTCTGGCGGAGGCCCGTACTGCCGGCGGCGACATACGGATTGTCGATACGCCGGCGGAGGCGCGACGGCTGGCCGAACAGAATCCGCATCGATCCGTGGTTTTGTTCGCGGCGGGATTTGAAACGACCAGCGTACCTGTTGCCGCGATGTTGGTGGAAGGCGCTCCGGATAACTTATACGTGATGCTCGCAACGCGACGCACCAAGCCGGCGGTCGCCATGGTTCTGAACGCCGACCCGCCCGGGTTTGACGCCCTGATCGCGCCCGGCCACGTATCCTCCATCACCGGGCCTGAAGAGTGGAGTTTCGTACCGGAGCAACACCAGATTCCGGCCGCCGTGGCCGGCTTTACCGCTTCCAGCCTGCTGGCGGCGATTTACTCGGTATTGCGGCAAAGACAAGCACAAGCCCCATATGTCGACAACTACTTCCAGGCGTTGGCGCACCCCGGCGGCAACAAGACCGCGCAACAAAATTTGGATTCGGCGTTCACCGTCGACAGTGCCCACTGGCGGGACATCGGCCCGGTCGCCGAATCCGGCTACCGGATCAATACGACCTACGCGCCGCACGACGCGCGTGTGAACTTCCCGGGCTATGACGACCAAAGACTGCGGGAATTCGATCCGGAACCGCATCAGCGACGCGCCGAAATGCCCCCGGGCTGCGATTGCTCACGGGTAGTCATGGGCAAGGTCTACCCCAACCAGTGCAAACTCTACGGCAAGGCCTGCCAACCGGATCACCCGGTGGGGCCATGTATGGTTTCCGATGAAGGGACGTGCCAGATCTGGTGGTCGAGTGGCGTCGGTACGCTCGACAACGTAAGCTGAAATCGGCGGACAGACGCCGGCGTCGGGTCGCCGGAGTTACAGTTACACCCCCGCGCGCAGATACCGGCGTTCAAGGCAACACCCAAGTCCCGATCATCCGACCGAAACGCGCCAGAATCGCTTTGACCTGCGGTGTCTCCCGAATCCGCGCCAACGACTGGGCCGCCGCCACGCCCTGCTCGGCGAGCGCGGGCGCGTAGTATTCGGCGTACGCCGTGACGATCCGGGCGTCGAATTCCGGATGGAACTGCACACCCCACGCGTTCTTACCCACCCGAAAGGCGTGATGGGAATCCTTATCGCTGGCCGCGAGTATTGCGGCGTTCGCTGGCAGCCCGGTCACGGCTTGGCGATGACTGGCCTGCACTGACAAGGCTTCCGGCAGGCCGCCAAACAATGGATCCGAGTGCGCCTCGGGGTGCAGCTGCGTGACGACCGTCCCCACTTCGATACCGTTCGGGTTGTCCTGCACATTGCCACCCAACGCATACGCCAACAATTGGTGACCGAAGCAGATCCCCAAGACCGGTACTTCGCGCTCGACCAGACGCCGCAACCAGTCGGCGGACGCCTGCATCCAGGGATCACGATCCGTCACCATGCTGCTCGAACCGGTCACCACCACCGCAGCCACATCCGCTTCCGCCGGCAACGTGTCGCCCCGATGCGGCCGCACGATACGCACCGGCAGATCGGCGCGTGCCAGCCCGTCGATAATCCAGTCCGCGAAATCGCCGGGGACCGATTGCAGCGTCGGCAGTTTTTCGCCCGGCTGTACGATAACCAAGGTCGACTCGGCGCTTCGCCGGTTCACGGCTTGAAGCCTTCCAACGACGCGAGCCACGCCGTTTCTGCGGCGGTACTGTCGCGGCCGAGCGCCGCGTTGCGATGGGGAAAGCGCCCGAAGCGCCGGATGATCTCGCGATGGTGTCTGGCGTATCGCAAATTTTGCTCCAGTCCGGCCGCTTCGAACAAGGCGACCGAGCGCTCCTGATCGGCCAGATTCTCACTGTGCATGAACGGCAGGTAGAGGAACGCCATTTGTGCGCCGTCCAGCAGCCGATCGAAACCCGCGGCGATGGCGCGCTCCGCAACCGCTCGCGCCTGCGCCTCGGTCGAATAACCCAGCGCTTGGTCGCGGTGCATGTTGAGGGGAAACTGATCGAGCACGATGACCAACGCCAAAGCGCCCTCCGCGGTCTGCTCCCAAAAATCGCACAGACCGTCTTTGCAGTCGCCCCACAGCGCGGCGAACCTTTCCCCAATCTCGGCATCGAACGCCGGCGTGGCGCGAAACCACTGCTTGGCGGCCGCGTTCGAGAACCAGAAATCGAGTACCGCGCCTGGGGTCATGCCGCCGGCAACACCATGAGGTACGGACCGGCGGTCGCGATCGCAATCGTCAGCAGTCCAATGACCGTGTTGATTCCGACCAGCATCCGAATCTGCGCCAAGGACTGGCCGCCGGCTGGCCAGTCCTGCGCCGTGACGGCGCGCTTGAGTCGTTTGTAGGGCGCAAAAAACACGTGCATGAAGATAGCCATCATGATCAGCCCGAGGCCGAACATCGCGTGTACATACAAGCCGGCCTGCAGGCGGCCGCCGAAAAACATCATCCACAGGCCGGTCGCCAACACCACTGCGACGATCACCCACACCCAGGGAAAGAAACGACCGAATACGCCGACCCACAGCGCAAGCCGCTGCGGCGGCTCCAACAGATCGGCGGCGACGGGGCGCAGGCACTGGTGCGCGAAAAACATCCCACCCACCCAGATCACGATCCCCAACACATGCAGCGTAACGGCAATACCCATACAAAAACCCTCTATCGATATCGGATTAATCAACCAGAATCTGGCCGGTGCAGTTTCTCACGCCGGTGATTACGACCGCGCATGCAAACCATTTAACCTAACCGCCGGGTGAATCGGCCTTACCCGGACGTTTACGAAACCGCAGGAAATACTGCGTCTGCATGAAGTCCCGGCGCTCGACCAGCTCAAAGCCGGCGCGTTCGATCTCGTCAACGACGGTCGCCTCGCCCGCGCGCACGTGACCGACGACCCAAGGCGAACTGACTCCCGGTATTCGCTTGAAATCGATGATCACCAGCTCCCCGCGTGGCTTGAGGGCGGCGTGGATGCTGGCCAGGGTGCTGTCGGGGTACTCGAAATGGTGATAGGTGTCGCTGGTGAACACCAGATCGACGCTGTGCACGGGCAGCATCACACTGCGCGCATTGTTGCGCACGCCGATGACGTTACGATACCCCATACCGTTCGCGCGCATGCGAATGGATTCGATAAAATTTGGCGTGATATCAACGGCGTATACGCGCCCGCTGGGCCCCACTGCCTGTGCCAGCAACAGCGCGAAGAAACCGGTCCCCGCACCGACATCCGCAACCGCCGAGCCCGGTTTGATATTCAAAGCCGTAACGATGTCGTGACGACGGTCCCAGACCTCCCGGCCGTCTCGTTCGAAGACTCCGCGCCAGCGCCGCACATCGGCGTTTTGATAGTGGTCATTGATACCAGGCGTGACGCTCTGCTGCGAGGCCACCATCGGCGTCGCGCCGACCACCAGAAACACCAGGAGCAAGTTCACCATCTGTGCCATATTCAGAAGCCTATACCCGTCGACTTATTTCGCCATTTGCACGAACTTTCGGTATTTTACGGTATCTAGTCTGTCAGAGTATCGACAAAACCCGGTGACTACACATGGTGCGTTCGCCTTTTCTACCCGCATTCGACAAACTGCCCGACACACTGCCATTGTTTCCTTTGCCCGGTGCGTTGGTCATGCCCTACAGCGACTTGCCGCTCAATATTTTCGAGCCCCGTTACCTCAACATGATCGAAGACGCGCTGAGTACACATCGACTGGTGGGCATGATCCAGCCCGACGCCTCACAAGCCGCCCGCGACGACGGGCTGAGCGCGACCGGGTGCGCGGGCCGCATCACCCAGTACCGGGAGACGCGCGACGGGCGGTTCGAGATCGTACTCACCGGGGTATGCCGTTTCGATACAGGTCTGGAACTGCCCACGACACGCGGATACCGGCTGATTCAACCCGACTGGTCGCGCTT
Organism: uncultured Chromatiales bacterium; assembly: GCA_965368585.1. Lineage (GTDB taxonomy): Bacteria > Pseudomonadota > Gammaproteobacteria > Chromatiales > Chromatiaceae > JARRQB01. The sequence goes on from CBDUNM010000012.1 coordinate 5,493, forward strand.
TGCGCAGGATTGCAGCGAAAAACCCGGCACCGAGCCGGACAATGCGCCTGAACTCATCGAGGCGATTGAACTGTATCTCGATGCCAAGGATTTGCGTATCGATGCCCCGAGGCTCGAGGAACTACCCACACTGCAGTTGATGAATACGCTGACCTGCGTACTACCGCTTCCTGCGGTGGATAAACAAACGCTGTTGGAAACCGTGGACGACGCGGAGCGAACGCGGCTTTTTGTCGCCTTGCTGAACGCCAACCTGGCCACCAACGACAATGTCACGCGCCATTGATTTGCGCGCAACAAACTGCCAGAGAACGACAACCGTATGCACGCAACAGAGCACCACGTAGCCGTGTTGGGCGCCAGCCCCAAACCCGACCGTTACGCCAATCGGGCGATCCGGAAGCTGTTGGCCGGAGGGTATCGGGTCACCCCGGTACACCCGCACTGGCAGGAAATCGAAGGGCTGCCGGTCGTAGCCAGCCTCGATTTGATTCGCCGCCCGGTACAGACGCTGACGCTGTATGTGGGTCCCGCCCAGCTGCACAAGCTGAGCGACGAACTGATCGCGCTGGCCCCGGACCGGGTCATCTTCAACCCCGGCACCGAATCCCTGGAACTCCAACATCGGCTCGAAGCGGCCAATATTCCGTGGCTGGAGGCCTGTACCCTGGTCATGCTGCAGACCGGCACGTTTTGAACGGGACGCTGAGATGGCGAGATACCGTGTTCACGCCCCGCCGAAATCACCGCATATCACACCCGAGGGCCACCAGGCCCTGCACGCCGAGCAGCAGGACTTGTGGCAAAAGCGCCGCGAAGTCGTCCGGGCTTTGAGCGCCGCGGCGGCTGAGGGGGACCGGTCGGAAAACGCCGAGTATATCTACCGCAAGAAACAGTTACGGGAACTCGACCGGCGCATCCGTTACCTGCAAAAGCGGATTCCCGATCTGCACATCGTGGCATCAACACCCTCGGATTCCAGTCGCATATTCTTCGGCGCCTGGGTAACCCTGGAGGATGAGCAGGGCGGTACGGTGACCTACCGCATAGTGGGAGCCGACGAGTTCGACCCGAAACGGCAATGGATCAGTGTCGATTCGCCTTTGGCGAAGGCACTCCTTAGACGCACCGTCGACGACGAGGTAGTGGTCGAAACCCCGGGCGGCACGAATTCGTTTTGCGTGATCGATGTCCAGTATGAGAGCGTTTGACTCGCACCGCTAAACGCTCCGTTCCCATGTCCCGGCAGTCGAAGAATAGCGCCATGCAGGATACTGCCAATAGGAGCCTCACCTTCCGCGGGGTGATGCGCGGTCGCGCGCCATACGGCGTTGGCTGTAGGAGCTGGGCCCGCTCGGCGAAGGTGTGCCGCACTCAGGGCAGGCACCGGACAACCATCCTTGGTGGCGCGCCCGGCTTGGCCAGTGCGCTCCGCGTCCCGCGCCGCTCACAGGACCCGGGGCAAGCCTGCCCTTGGCCTGCCCGTTCGACCGGCTGCGAAGGCCCGCCGGACCTTCGGTCCTCTCTCACCCACAGCCTCGCGTGCGCCACTCGAATGGCGGGTTGAATCGCTACCAGGGCAGTTCGCGGCCATCGTATTTGAAAAACCGCCCGGAATTCTCCGGCACGAACCGGCTGACCTGATCACGCATGCCGCGCACGCTTTCCGCGACACCCAATGGTGCATTCTCGCCGCCCATGCGCGTGCGCACCCAACCCGGATGAAGCAACAACACGCCGATTTGCCGCTGCCCCAATTCGTATGCGAGGCCGTGGAATGCGGCGTTCATCGCGGCTTTGCTCGAACGATAGGCATAGTCGTTGGGGCTGGCGATATCCGATACACAACCCATGTGGCTGGAGGTCGCGACCACCAGGCCCCGCTCGGCCGCGGCCAGATTCCCGGCCAGCGCCTCGGTCACACGTACCGCACCCAGCACGTTTACGGCGAACGTGTCGGCCCAATCCGCATAGTCGATACTGCCCAAACTATCCTTTCCCCAACGCTCGAAATACACGCCCGCGTTATTGACCAGCACGTCCAATGGCGCATCCGCGAGTGCGCGCGCCACAGCGGTAATCTGGTCCGCGTCGGTCACATCGAGCGCATGTACACTGACCGAGGGGTTGGCTTGCGCCAAGTCCTGCAGCTGCTCGGCGTCACTGGGGTTTCGGCAACTTGCGTACACGCGCCAGTGTTGCGCTGCATATTGACGCACCCATTCCAGACCCAGACCTCGGTTGCTGCCGGTGACCAATATCGTTTTCATGGATCAAGACTTCTCCCGTTCTTCAATCGGCTCAGACAAGCGGCACGCAGCGCGATGCGTGCCAAACTGCCGCCCAAGCAGGAAACGATCAATGGCCGCGGGCGGCCTCCCAAAGATCGCGCATCCTATCTGCTTTAGCATCCATGTCCGCCAACAGCGCCAGCTGCGAGCGACAGCGCTCCAGATTTTGTCCGGGATGATCGATTCGAAAATAACGATCACCCCGCAGGTGGTCTACCAGAAAGCGCAACGCCAGCTCCAGGGTAATCACCCGTGGACTGTCGGGTATCAAACGCCGCTCCGCCGGCGTCAACCCCTCCCCCAGCGCACTTAGGTATCCGTCGGCCAAAGACGCGAGCAACACCAGATCCACGGTAGGATATTCGCTTTCCGCGCGGGTCGACGCGGCGCTTCGCACCATATCGCCGATGTCGTGCAAGATCAGGCCCGGCATCACGGTGTCCAGGTCGATGACGCACAGGGCTTCGGGCTGCTCACCGTGGAACAGAATATTGCCGAGTTTGGTATCGTTGTGCACGTTGCGCCGCGGCAGTTCACCGTTCGTCGACAGGGGTAGAAACAATTCGGACAACTCACGCCGCGACAGCAGGGCTTCGGTTTCCCGTGCCGTTGCAGCGGCACGATGTAACGCGTCCTCCCGAACTGCGCGCAACAACGATCGGAAAACCGTCGGCGTATCGTGAAACCCAGGAATCACCGCGTGCAATGGCGGCCCGGGCAAATCGGCGAGATCCGCGGTGAACTGGCCGAAGGCCCGCGCCGCCTCCAGCACGATCGCGGGATCTCCGGTCGAGGTATAGGTTCGGCTGTTGCCAATATAACGATAACAGCGCCAGATTTGGCCGTTCACGTCGCTGGTCCAGGCCTCGCCGGTCCTCGTGCCGATCAGTTCCAGCGTCAAACGACCTTTCGTTCGCAGGTGCTGCAGCACCCGGCATTGATTCTGCATCACTGCGACCGGGCGGGGAAATACTGTCGCATTCAAGCATTGCAGCACATACCGGTGCCCACCAACCGTGTCCAGACGCAGTGTTTTGTTGATCAAGCCAGCGCCAAACGGCTGCACCCGCACCACCGGCGCATCCAGTTCGAATTCGGCGATCACCGTCACGAGCAGCTGAGAATCGGCTTCGGTTATCGGACTGTTCATCACTGCTGCCGCCTCAAGTTGCGCACCACCATGCCGACAGCCAGAGTACGTTGGATTAGTCTGGATCTCACTATGTCGTTGCCATGTTCGACCGCGGCCGGCCAATTGATATCAGCTGAAGAGCTCGCCAAAGAAACCCATGCACTGGCTTCGTTGCCAGAGGTCTACCAACGCCTGCGAGAAGTGATGGCGTCGGAAGATTCTTCGATGCAGGATGCAGCCGACGTGATTGCCCTGGACCCGTCATTTACCGCGCGGGTATTGAAACTGGCCAACAGCGCCAAGTACAACTTGAGATCCCAGGTCGACACCGTGTCCCGGGCGGCGGCCATCCTCGGCCTTAAGGAGCTGCATGATCTGGTACTGGTTACCAGCGTGACAAAAATCTTCGACGGCTTCTCGAACGTCATGATGGATATGATGACTTTTTGGCATCGCAGTGTCCATCGCGCCTTTATCGCGGAAAACCTGGCGAAAGCAACCGGTCAAACCAACACCGAGAGTATATTTACCCGCGCCCTGCTGTTGGACATCGGACACCTGGTGCTGTATCAGCGCGCCCCCGACGCATGCCGCCAGGCACTGGCGTCCAGCAACGAAGATTTCGCGAGCCTGCTCGCGAATGAACGGATGCTGATCGGTTGCGACGCCCTGGAAGTCGGTGCGGCACTGATGCGCGAATGGCGCATGCCCGAAAGCTACACCGCCGCGTTCGACCATTTGCTCGAACCGAAAGCCGCCGCGGAGCATGCCTGGTCGGTGGCAATTCTGCATATTGCCATGCACTTGACTCATGGACTCGACACGGATCGGTTGTTGAAAGAAATAATCGGCCGCATCAAACAGGATGCATGGGACGTCACCGAACTCTGGCCGAATACGGTCAACGAGTTGGTCGAACAAGCCGCCGAAGACGTTATCGAAGCGACCTATAAGATTTTCGTTTCAGCCGCGTGACGGTCCGCGCTACACGATCAGTCCCATAGCCGCGGCGCCCAGATAGAGCACGCTGGCGATGATCAAGCCCACGCTCCAGACGGTGAGCCACATGACGCGTCCTTTCAGCCCCAACCACAATAGTACGACGCCAACTAATAACGCCAGTGTCACGGTGAAATTCAACATGAAGTGCAAACCGGACGTCTGGCTGTAAATCGGCTCCAGCGCGGCATCTTCCTGGTATCGCATAAGTCAGTCAAAACCCCATAGTTGATTTCGCTGCCAGTCCGACGACGACCGGCGCCGTCGCTCAGACAAGCTCGACATCTGCGATAATCTCGATGAGCGCCGGACCCGGGAAATCGAGCCCTTCGCGCAAGGCGGCGGGCAACTGGTCCGCGGCGTCCACCCGCACGCCGCAACCGCCACAATTGCGGGCGAACGCAGAAAAGTCCGGATTCTGCAACGACGTCTGCCATACCGTCCAGTTCCCGGCGCGCTGTTCCTTACTGATCTTGCCCAGTTCATTATTGCGCAGCAGAACGTGGGTGATATTCATGCCGTACTTGACCGCGGTGGTGAACTCGCCCATGTACTGTCCGAAACCACCGTCGCCGCTGATCGACATGACCGGCCGCCCGGCGTATGCCGGATCGGCGCGGGTGGCCGCCCACGCCCCCATGGCCGCAGGAAAGGCAAACCCGATCGAACCGAGGTAACCCGACATGAGGATGCGCTGGTCACGGCATTCGAAGTAACGGCCGAACGAATAGGCATTGTTGCCCACGTCGACGGCAATCACAGCATCGTCGGGACACAGCCGCGCAAGTGCTGCGAAAATGGTCGCAGAGTTTAGCCCCAGGCCGCGATCGCGTGCGCTGCGCCGGCGCTTTTCGGCCCGCCAGATCGACCAGCGTTCAGCGACTTCGGCGCGTTGCGATACCGCGGTTTGCGCCCCCCCCAGTCGCTCAGTCAAGGCACGCGCTGTCACCCCGATCTCTCCCCAGACGGGTACGTCGACGGTGTGAAATCTGCCCAGGGCCATGCGCTCGAAATCCACCTGGATGGTCGGTTTCTTGGGTGTGATTCCGGTGTGATTCGAGAAACTGGCACCCAACACCAACATCAAGTCGCACGCATTCATGAACCAGCTCGCGACCGGTGTACCGCTGCGGCCGAGGACGCCGGCCGCCAGCGGGTGGGCGTCACTGATCTGCCCTTTGGCCTTGAAGGTGGTCAGGACCGGGGCCTCCAACCGCTCCGCGAGCGCAACCACGTCGGCCATCACTTCTCGCGCACCGTAACCCACAATCACGATCGGCCGCCGAGCCGCGAACAGTAACTTGCAGGCGGCCTCGAGCGAGGCGGGTGAAGGCGCGATAAGCGGGTCGGACAGGCGCCCTTCGGGCACCCCGGCGGCAACTTCCTCGGCCGGCAGGGTCTGGACTTCATCCGGAAAAATCAAATGCGCGACATCACGTTGAACGATCGCAGTCTTACAGGCAAGATTCATCAACTCGGCGTGCCTCGATTCGCTCAGCACTGTTTGACTGAACGCCGCGACCGGTGCGAACGCCGACGCCAGATCGATCTCCTGGAAGGCGCCCGGCCCCAGCACCTGCGTATTCACCTGACCCGTGAGCGCCAGAACCGGCGCACGGTCTACTTTGGCATCCCATAAGCCTGTCAGCAGATTGGTCGCTCCCGGTCCCGCGATGGTAAGACAGGCCGCGGGTTTACCGGTGAGCTTGGCGAAACCTGAACAGGCGAAGGCCGCCGCTCCCTCATGGCGGATGCCGTAAAACGTCAGCTTACCCGCCGCTTCCTGCACGCGCAGCGCCTCGGCCAGGCCGAGATTGGAGTGCCCCACCATCCCGAACACCTGCGTTATGCCCCAATTGGTCATGGATTCGGCCATTACATCCGATACGGTCCTGATCGCCGCCGTGCGTTCCTTGATCGCCACGTACACGCCGTCAGCGCGTTCCTCGACGGGAAAAATCGGCACGCCGTCATCGTGCGCCCCGGGGGATTTTCCGGTCAGCGGATGAAAATCCCAACCGTGCCATGGGCAGCGCAGCCAGCATTCGCCGCTGCTGTCGTCGCATTCGATGCTGCCTTCGCCGAGCGGCCCACCCTGGTGGGGGCAGGCATTGTCCAAGGCCGCGTAGCCGCCGCGGAAGCGCGTGAGCGCGACACTCTGGGCGCCCGCCTGAACCGTTCTGACTTCGCCCTCGGCCATGTCTTCGCGGTCAGCTACCCGGTACCAGCGCGTGGTCAAACCCCGCTGGGCCTCGAGGTCTTGCTCGGTGATCGCTTTGTGTGCGCCGTCGCAGAAAGGCGGATTTCGGGTTTGCTTGCACTGACAGAAGAAAAACTGACCGTTGGCATCCGCCACGAAGGGCACCGGTACGAAAGCGCTACCTCGATGGGAACCGTCGCAGTGCGGTTGATTTTTCGAGCGACCGCAGGAGCACCAGTGGACGGTCTCGCCTTGTTTGAGCTCCAACGCCTTCGGGCGTGTATCGGCGATATGGGGCTTGCTTGACATCAGACGCACCTCAATCGTAGGTGGCTAGCTTCGGGCCGCACTACGGTCGACCCCTCCGGCCTCACTCCACATTGACGGTAATGCGCTCCGACATGATCGGCGGGGAATGCGGCACGTGGGTGTGATCGCCCAACAGCAGTTGCAAGGTATGCCGACCCGGCGTCAACTCGATTTCGACTTCGGTCTGACCGCCCCCGAAGTGTCTGTAGTGTTCGTCGGCGGGAATCGGTTTCGATAAATCGGGCAAAGGTGCATCGATGATCAGGTGGTGGTGTCCGGTATTGTCGCGCGCGATACCTGCCGGTGCCACGCCGTAATCGGCAAGACCAAAAACCACGGTCAGCGGACTCGAAACGGTCGCTCCGTCCGTCGGTGCCACGATGTACGCGCGCGCAGCGGACGGCGGCGAATCGGCCGCAAACACCGAAACGGCAATAACCATACTGAAAATTCCAATCAGGCATCGATTTGACATGTTCATCGTTTCCTCTCGGCTAGTTGCTCGAACAAGTGTACGCCGCCGTCAACGGGACGGCGAAAGTGCGACAACGACGCAGTTTTCAAGGGATTGGCGCGCAGCGCCATTAGATCGTTGGCATCGTTGACAGTCTATACTACGCGTCTGGGAGGACGATCAGTGCGCACTGGATATCTGCTAATCGGGTGGTGTTGCGTCGGACTGGGAACGGTCGGGCTGTTCCTGCCCTTGCTTCCAACGACGGTATTTTTGCTGATCGCCGTGTGGGCGTTCGCCCGGTCGGACGAGCGATATCATCGGTGGCTGCTGGAACACCGCCTGTTCGGTCCGTTGATCGCGTGCTGGCAACGTCACCGCGCCATCCCGCGGAGGGGAAAAGTAGCCGCGTTCGCCGCGTTGGCCGCGTCTTATGCCCTCATCGCATGGATCTTCGGTCCTCTTTCCTGGGCCGCCTTGATCGGGGGCATCTGCATCGCGGGGGTCGCCGCCTACCTCGCGCATGTTCCAATCCTGAGCGCGGAACAAGAAGCCGCCCTGCGCCGCCCCTGATACGATCTTGATTTTCGCGCTGTAAGCCCCAAACTCATACCGGAAACAACCTCCGGGGATTCCCACATGATGCGAATACTATTGTTCATGGGCACCAACATCGCCGTACTGGCCCTGCTCAGCATCACGTTTCGCCTGCTGGGCATCGAGAACCTGCTCACCCAGAACGGAGTCGACCTCAACCTCAGCGCATTGCTGGTGTATTCGGCCGTCATCGGTTTCTCCGGTGCGCTGATTTCGCTGTTCCTGTCCAAAGGCATGGCGAAACGCTCGATGGGGGTGCACCTTATCGAACAGCCTGCCGACCGCGAGGAACGCTGGCTGATGGACACCGTCGCGCGGCAGGCGCAGACGGCCGGCATCAGAATGCCCGAGGTGGGTATCTTCCAGACAAGTTCACCCAACGCATTCGCCACTGGCTGGAACAAGAACGACGCATTGGTCGCCGTCAGCACCGGGTTGCTGCAAAGCATGAATCGCGACGAAGTGGAAGCGGTGCTCGCCCATGAAATCAGTCACGTCGCTAATGGCGATATGGTGACCCTGGCCTTGATACAAGGGGTCATAAACACCTTTGTTGTGTTCTTATCACGGGTCGTGGGGCACATCATCGACCGGGTGGTGTTGAAGAACGAACGAGGCCATGGGCCGGGCTTCTGGATAACTTCCATGCTTGCGGAAGTGGTATTGGGTTTTCTCGCCCTTATCGTGGTCCGCTGGTTCTCTCGCTGGCGTGAATACCGTGCCGACGCCGGTGGCGCATCCCTGGCCGGCCGACCGAAAATGATCGCGGCACTGCGGCGACTCCAGCAGGCGCACGACCCCGAACCGCTACCCGACCAACTGGCCGCATTCGGGATACTCGGCGGCAATCTGCAAAAACTGTTTATGACGCACCCGCCTTTGGCGGAGCGCATCGCCGCGCTCGAACAGGCCGACTCCCGGTAATAACGACGTGGGATATGGTCTTTATGCGGCCGGGAACTCGCCGTTTGGCGGCTCGTCCACGGGGGGCAATCGACCGGTGCGACGCCTCAACCCGGCAGTGCCAGTTTCGCGAACTCGCGACGAATTGCGGCGTCCGTCAACGCAGCGAAATCTTCACCGCTGAAGGTCGTTACGGCACCGGCCGTCTCGGACCAGGCAAACCCGCCCGTCCAGCTCGCATGCCGGTAACTGCCCTGCATGGCCCTTGGGGTGATATATACGCAACCAGGGCGATACAGCAGGTTGTAGGCACAACGCTGCGCGTGCAAGGACTCCAGACACTCCATCGCGGATTGCTGCTGATCAAACCTGACCACCCCCAGCGGATAGGGCGCGGTGCCGCCATTGTGAGCCCAAGCAGCTTGTTCGATCGGATACAGGCCACCCTGCCGAAAGGAATCGTCGCGGATATACATCTGGAAATGCAGATGGTTGACCGACGAAAAAGCGCCGTACGCATTGAATCCAAACCCAATACCCGGCATGCCGTTGCCGAGACGCTCGGCGACGTTCCAAATATAACGATGCAGTTCCGCGGTCAGAAACTGCGGCCGCTTGTCCAACGGATCGACAACCAGCAAGCCGTGCAGTTCGGCGAACGGAAACTTATTATACAGCAGGCGCGCGCTACGTCCGCAAAGCACACCCTCCCAGAACACTTCTTTCCGCAGAAAGGGCTGATTGAAGTTGAACGCACTTTCGTCATAGCGCTGGTACACGTCGGTCACTACTGCTTTGCTCATTCGCGGCGGCCGGAAGGCGCGTAGATGATTGAATTGGATCTCCCAGGGGCCCGCTTCGCGAAACTCGGTCATACGCAGCGCTTCATAACCCATCGCCGTCAGTTTCAGGAACACCAAAACGTCGGCCGTCGCGCCGTGCAACGGCCTGCCGCCGCGCAGCGCATCTCGGTATTGACGAGCAATTTCGTCAAAGCGCCGCTTGAGTTTGCGGTGCAAGAATCGCTGAATTTCCGGATCGTAAGACGCGTTGGCCAGCACCAGGATAAAGACACCGAGTTCCTGGCAGATCAACATATCCGACAAGCCGCGTACAAAGGAAGCCCGGAACGAACGCGTATTGGCAAACGTCGGCGGCAACATACTCAACCTCGGGAGGGTGTTTGTTGGTGAACCCGGAAAGTTTGGCCGGAAGGATCATCGGGATCTGTCGTCCGGCGGATCGGGTACGGGATCGTAACCGCCGGCATGGAAGGGGTGACAGCGCCCCATCCGCTTGAGGCCCAACCATAAGCCGCGCAACGGCCCCCACTTCTCCATTGCCTCGATGGTATAAGCGGAGCAACTGGGCATATAGCGGCAATTGTTACCCAGTACCGGGCTGACGATGAGTTGATAACCGCGCACCAGTGCAATAAGCGTCTTTTTCATCAACTGTCGGTCACCGCCGCGGCGCACTGCGCGCAAGTACCTGAGACCTCGACCACGCCTTGCGCCGGACTGAACGCAGAGGCGGCCGCGGCACGCCGGAGACTCTCGCTGATCGCGTGGTCCTCCAGTTCGGTCACGTCGCCGCAGGCCTTGCAGATCAGAAACTGCCCCGAGTGAGGATGCGTCGGATTCTCGCAACCGATATACGCATGTATTGTTTCAAGTTTATGTATCAGGCCTTGTCCGAGTAAGAAATCCAGCGCGCGGTACACGGTAGGAGGCGCAACTCTCGGAACGTCCGCCCGTATCGCGTCAAGGATGTCATAGGCGCCGAGCGGACGCGGGCTCCGGTACACGATAGCCAGGACGCGACGCCGCTGTTCGGTCAGACGGACACCGCGCCGCTGACAAAGCGACTCGGCCTCCGACAATCCTCGAACGGTAGCACTTTTCCGACATCGTGGCATTGCCTAGGTCTCCACAGTCCGGGCCTCACGACGGGCTCGCCAGCGCCACAGGCTGCGCGACAACACGGCCGAAACGACGTAGGCCGTACCCGCTATCAGGACAATGCTCGCACCCCCGGGCAGATCTTTCTCATACGCCAACGCCAGCCCACCGCTGGTAAAGATCGTACCGGCAACGGCTGCCACCAGCATCATGCGGCCGAGGGTATGCACGTAATGCCCGGCAACCGCCGCCGGCAAGGTCAAAAGGGCAATCACCAGAATCAATCCGACCACCTGAATCAACAAGACCACCGTGACGGCAACCAGGCAAAGCAGGAGCAGGTAGTACAGGGTGACGTTCACTCCACGCAGGCGCGCGAACTCTTCGTCGAATACGACCGCCAGAAACTGGCGGTGAAACAAGGCAACGACCAACAACAGGACGAGATCCAGCGTCCCCATGATTTTGATCTCGAGCGGCGGTACCAATAAAATATTGCCGAACAGATAGCTCATGAGGTCGGTGGCATAACCCGGCGTCTGACTGATAAAAATCACCCCTACGGCCATGCCGATAGCCCACAGTGCACCGATCAGTGTGTCCTCCTGCGCATGCCAGTTGAGTTTGACCCAGCCGATCAGCATCGCAGCCACGATCGCGGCGCCCAAAGCACCCAAAATGGGATGAAATCCGTAGTATAAAGCAGCACCCATGCCGCCCAAGACCGAGTGCGCAATGCCGCCCGCCATGAACCCGATACGCTTGACGACCACATAAGGACCGATGACACCGCAGCCGATGCTCGCCAACAACCCCGCCAGAAGGGCGGTACGTAGAAAGTCGTGTTCGACGAGCGCGGTCAGGAATTCCACGGCCGACTCTTCGCGTCTTTCTCCCCGGGTGTCTCCCAGGGTCGCACAGCCGCTTCAGTGCACATGGGCGACCATGCGCACGTCCTCACCGTAGAGGTCCTGTATGGTCTGACCATCGATACCCTCGGTGCGGTGGCACATCAAGGTCGTATTCAGGCAAGCCACACGATGAACGTATTTCGAAACGAACGCGACATCGTGCGAAACGACCACGATGGTCATTCGGTTGTTCAATTGACCAAGCAGGTCGAAGATATCCGTTTCCACCCGCATATCGATGTTCGCCGTCGGTTCATCGAGCAACAGAATTCGCGGGCGGCTAGCCAGCGCGCGCGCCAGCAGTACGCGTTGCAGCTGCCCGCCGGACAAGGTCTCGATCCGTCGGCCCGCGAGCGCATCGACTGCCGCCTCGACCATGGATTGGCGTACAACCGCATCGCTACGATTGGACGCTGTGCTGCAGGCGCGCCCGGTACCAATGCAACCCGTAGTGATCACCTGTTCCACCGTGATCGGGAAATCGCGGCGAAAACTGGGGTACTGCGGCACATAGCCGATGAATTGACGTGCCGCGACAGGACTCCGTCCCAGCACCCGGACCCGCCCGCTTTGCGGCCGCAGCAGTCCGAGTACAATCTTCATCAGGGTGCTCTTTCCGCCGGCGTTCGGACCCACAACACCGAGGAATTCGCCTTCCGCGACGCCGAGATCGATATTTTTTAACGCGGGGGGTCCGCCATAAGAAAAACTGACATGTTCGAGTTCGATCGCTAAGCTCATTGGCGCATTCCCATCAGGTGACCGTCGATGCCCGCACGACGAGATTCTTTCCGGCCCAAGCCGGAACGAGCCAACGCTACACCGGCGCAAACCCGTCCGACCACGTCGTCGGGAGCCCCGCCCTCAGGTCAATCCGACGTTGCACCCCTTGGCAAGGGGGCAGAGGCCGTCGACGGCGGATCGCGCCTGGCCTTGGTCCTTGGAAGGGACTCTGAAATGCAACGAAATAATGACTCAGGACATGAATGTTATGTTATTACATCACAATTTTCGCCAACGAATAAGGGTTCCGACCATGTCCGGCAGCCTCTACCTTTTTCCTTGTGACATTCACGCCGCACCACCCGACGTGGAAAAACTCCGTGACTTCCTTCTGGCGAGCGGTTTTATTGGCGACACGTTGAGTACCGACACCTTTCTGGGTGGCACCAACCTGCTGGCGCAGGTGATTTTTGCCGGCTGCTCGCCGCACCTGGCATTTACGCCGCCTGACGATGGCAGCGTCGATTTCTGCCACATCGCCATTCATGGCCCCTACCGTCGGCCTCGTATGATTACCGGCCCGCATACGCAGCGCCCACGTTGCCCGAACTGCCAGCGACGGGCCCGCGACTGGCGGGCGCTGCAAACGGTATGGCACACAACCGAGCAGCTGGCGCCTTTTACCTGCCCGAACTGCGCCGTAGCCAGCGCCATCGACCAATGGCGCTGGCGCCGGCTTGCGGCATTTGGTCGCCTGTTGATTGCGGTTCGCGGGGTCTTTCCAGGTGAAGCGGTGCCGAGCGACACGCTCGTACTCGAGCTCAACCGCGCCACCGGAACCGAGTGGGACTATGGGTGGGCGGCAACCGTTTCAGACGTTTGACTGCCGCATTACGCGGGCTCTTCAGGCTGCCATGCGGATGGCGTCGGGCAGGTCCAGTTCCACGTAGATCGGCAAATGATCCGACAGCGGGTAGTTGAGTACGCGCGCGGTGCGTACCGTCAACGCCTCTGAAACCAGAATGTGGTCGATTTTACGAATCGGACGCCAACTCGGAAAGGTCGCCTGATTGCATGCCGGTTCGCGCAGCCCTGTTTGATTGACAAAGCGCTGCACCTCGACCGAATCGCATCCCGCGTTCAAGTCTCCCATCACGATCAGGCTGTGATAATGGCTCACCAAATCGCTGATGAACTCCAGCTGTCGGCCGCGCGCGCGTTTTCCAAGCGCTAAATGCAGACTACAGACACGCAGCGCCAGGGGGTCATCGCCAAACTCAAATATGCTCGCGCCACGACCCGGCCTGGCAGGCAATCGGTGATGAGCCACCTTGATCGGCCTCACGTGTGAGAGAAAACCGTTGCTGTGCTGCGCCAACATGCCGATATTGCGGTTTACCTGATGGTACCAGTGCGGAAAACCGGCCCGATGTGCCAAGTACTCTGTCATGTCGACAAAGCCGCTGCGCAGGCTGCCGGCATCCACTTCCTGCAGACCGACCATGTCAAACTCGGCCAGTATGGCCGCAATCCGGTTCAGGTTCTGCAAGCGCTCGCGGTGCGGCAGCAGGTGCTTCCAGCCTTTGGTCACGTACTCGCCATAGTGGCGCGTATCGACCCCCGCCTGGATGTTGTAACTCAGAAGCCGAAGGCGCTGAGGCAAGGGCTCTCTGGCGGGTAAGCGATGCACAGCGCTGAGCTCCATGGCTCTCCAATCGCAGCGTGATTCAGTTGGTCGCGGCCGCGGCAGCGGCGGCATCTGTATTGCGAATCTTATCGACCAGATAGTTGGTTACTTCAATCACGTCATCGTACCCCTGAAATCCGCTACCGCTCCGATAGCGGCCATCGGTCACCAGCGCAGGGACGCTGCGCACGCCGTAACGGCGCATGAGCGCGCCGGCGCGATTGTACTTGGCGCTCACGGCAAACGATGTCATCGCCGCCCGGAACTTGTCGATATCCACGTCCTGCGTTTTCAACCAGTCCTCCAGCTCCGACTGATTACCCAGCTTCATCTTCTGCACCTGCATGGCATTGAACAGCGGTTCATGTAGCCGCTCCAATTCTCCCATGACCTCCAGCGCGTAGTACGCTCGTGCGTGGAGATCGGCTGCCCCACCGAAGAGCACGGGTATGCGCGCAATCGTGACACCGTCGGGTTTGCTCTCGATCCACTTGTTCAGATGGGGTTCGAACTGGAAACAATGCGGACACCCGTACCAGAAAAACTCCGTCACTTCGATCTCACCGGATTGGTTCGGAGGTGGGGCCGGTGTTATCGCGTGGTAGTGAAGGCCTTCCTGCCAATCCATCTCGCCGGCAACAGCCGGACCGAAAAACAAGGCCACGCTGATGATGGCACTGGCGATTATCTTGAACATCATTGACTCCAATTTCTTCGTCTGAAGTTCAGCGACGCGACACAGGCGCGCTGGCATTTACCCCGACCCGAATACGGATCGTAACGCTTTGCTTTAGATTACTTTAACCGGCTGTTGGCGCAAACCTCGGACTGTGGCACCTAATACTGTGGCACGGACGCCAAGTCAGCGCACGAAAAGAAATCGCAGGCAAACAAAAGGGCGGCCTCAGCCGCCCAATCTCAGACCCACGGATTCGGTGCGGGTTCCGCTGTTCAGTGGAGCCCCTGCACATACTGCGCCACCGCTTCGATCTCCGCATCGGTCATCTTGGCCGCGATGTTGCGCATCATCTGCGCGGCATCGTTGGCGCGCGCGCCGGCGCGAAATGCCTTCAGTTGGGAAGCCGTGTAAGTTGCGTGCTGCCCGCTTAAAACCGGGAAATTGGCTTGAGGATTACCGCCGCCCGAGGGGCTGTGGCAAGCGATGCAGGCCGACACGCCGCTGGCCGCGTTGCCCGCCTGATAGATCGACCGGCCGAGTTCGACCTTTGCTGGGTCGGCTGCGCCAACATTTCCGTCAAGACTGGCATAGTAAGCACCCAGGTCAGACATATCCTGTTCGTTGAGCGCCGCGACTTGCCCCGCCATCAGCGCGTTCTCGCGGTCGCCGCTCTTGAAGTTCAAAAGTTGCTTGGTGAGATAGTCAGCGTGCTGACCGGCGATTTTTGGCCACTCCGGGTTGACGCTGTTGCCGTCCATTCCGTGACAACCGGCGCATGCGGCGGACTTGCTCTTGCCGGCGGCCGCGTCACCTGCCGCGCTTGCCAGCGAACCACCGCACAGGGCGACCAGGGACATGGCCATTAACGCTTTTTTCATTGCATCATTCGCGTACATTGGGGAATCCTGAAAGACACTCGTACTGACAGGGCGCCCGTCAGGGGCACCCTGTCGTCGGTGGGTCAAGCGAATATGCCTGCGCCCGACGTCAATTCAATCACTTCAGCCCAGCCAGATAAGCCGCTACGTTCTCGATGTCTGCATCGCTCAACATCGCTGCCATCGGCTTCATCGATGCCGCGTTGGTGCTGTTGCGGGTGCCGTCTTTGTAAGACTTGATCGATAGGGCGAGGTACTGTTCCTTTTGACCTGCCAGATTGGGATAGGTGGGAACCGCACTGATGCCATCGGCGCCGTGGCAACCAACACAACCCTTGGACGCGAATACAGCCTTACCCGCCTCGGCATCCGCTGCCGCAGATATCCCGGCAGTACTGGAAAGCATTAACGCCGCTACAGAGAGAGCGATTTTATTCATAGTATGTTAACTCCTGCGAAAAATCGATGAGTGGGTCGCGCACGAGAAGGCGGCGCGGCTCCACGGACTCGCCTTCAAAGCCGGGCGGAGATTATCGCAAACCCGCACGCAACCGGTCAATACGACCAGCATTCGCCAGGCGGGGTTCCCCGGGTAGACGCAGCTCGCAAACTATGGATACACGACGCCCTTGCGGGTGGTCGGCGCGGGTCGTCGAACATGTTGGGTCATGACGCACTTGCCCCTTGACGGACAATTGACAATTTGTCGACCTCGCCGTCACGGTTCGAGGCCCGGACAACACCGCATTACCAGTACCGGGCAACAGCCAGGCATCTCGTCCGGTGAGTTAATTCCGCAGGTGACGCCGGGTCACGAAATGGTAGGGTACGGCGAGCACGGCGCCGCCGGACTCCAGCCACACCGCCGCCTCCCACCGCATGGTCTGCAGAGAACACATCGGCAACAGCGTACCGCCTCGCCACAATTGCCGACTGACCTGGTCCAGACGCGTACGATTGACGCCCATCTCCATGTTCAAACCCCGGATATCGACCTGAATCCCGTCGACCTCAATGCCGTCGATTGCAACCTCCAGGCTCAAGGGCGTCATCAGTGGTATCCCTTCGGGCGATACTTTGAGCCGCACGGAGCCACCGCCCGGCAGCGCGCGCGCGCAGGCGCCCTTACGCAGGTCGCAATCCGGGTCGGGCGGCAAGCGCTGCAGGTTCGGAAACAAACGATGCCATTCGCTTGTCGTCCAGTATGCGCCGCCAGCCAATACGGTGAGCGCGACCAGTACAGTCGCGGCCTTCACTAGAGCGCGCACCGGCAACTGACGAGTCCTCCGTTTCGAATGAATTGCCGCTTAACCTGCATGTTGCACCAATATCCCGGATGATCGCGCCGGCCAGGTGCGTTTGGACGCCGATGCGCGCTCGCGGGCGCCAGCGCCGAGCTGCGCTCCGACGGTGGACTCCAGGTCAGTTCCGGATCTGACAACATTACGGCGACGGCTTACCCACTCGCGGCCAAATGCTCTTCCGTGACCGCGGCCCCCACCAAGTGGCCCTGCAGCATATCGCAGCCGAGGTTTGCCAGCATATCGGCCTGCTCGGTTGATTCGACACCTTCCGCGACCACCCTCATACCCAGGTCATGGCCGAGATTGATGGTCGTACGCACGATTGCGCGGTCACCGGCCGAGTTGGGCATTCGAGAGATAAACCCCTTGTCGATCTTAAGTTCATCAACCGGCAAGTGCGCCAGATATGTCAGCGACGAATGACCCACGCCGAAATCGTCCAGGCTGATGCCGACGCCGACCGCCGCAAGTTCGCGCAAGACCACCAGAGAATGCGCCGAATCGGTCATTATGGCGCTTTCGGTGATTTCGAAACGCAGCGATTCGGGTGCAACGCCGCTGTTGATCAACTGTCGAGCCACCCAGATCGGAAACGCGCCGTCGTCGAGCACCCGGACCGAAAGGTTGACGGCGACCTCCCCCACCACCGTGCCCGAAGTTCCGAGCAGTCGCAGTACGTCCTTGACAACCCAGTGGGTTAGTTCGACTACAGAGCCGGTCTGCTCGAGAAATGGCAAAAACTGGTCCGGACCGAGATCACCATGGAGCGGGTGCCGCCAACGCACCAACGCCTCGAATTTCAGCTCAGAAGGTGCGACCAGATCTCGCTGGGGCTGGTACACGAGGTAGAGTTCACCCCGCTCAAGGCTATCGTGCAGACCTGCCAGCAGCGCCAATCTATCGAGCACCTGGGTATCGCCCTCGGGTTCGTAAACCGCGCAGCGCTTTTCGGACTGCACCGCTACGGTGCGCGCGGCGATCGCATGCTGCAGCAGCGCTTTCGGGTCGCGTCCGTGTTCGGGAAAAAAGGCAACCCCTATGCTCGCTTTAATCGGCAAACGGGATCCGACCACTTCGCACGGTTCTTGGAGCCTGTCCAGGATCTTGGCGGCAATGATCTGTGCCTGTGCTTCGCGGTCGATTTTCACCAGCAGTGCGAATTCATCACCGTTGATTCGCGCAACCGTATCGACATCGCGCAGGGGGCTGCGAATACGTTCAGCGACACTCTGCAGAACCCGGTCGCCGATCTCACGGCCGAAATTTTCGTTGATCTGTCGGAACCGATCGAGATCGATCAGCATCAGCGCAAACCGCCGTCCGGCTCGCTCCGATTCGGCAATGTGAGCCCGCATGCGCTCTTCGAGCAAATAGCCATTGGGGAGCCCGGTCAAACGATCGACCAGGCTTTCCGACAACCCGCTTGCGCTTTGAGGAAGCGTTGGGGCGCCGGGCCGCCGGACGGCCGACAACCACACCGCCAACCCGCTCAACACCGACGCCGCGACAGTCAAAGTCGTTACCTTGAAGAGCCAGGAGCCCTCGCGCAACCGCAGATACCCGTCGGCGATCTCCAATGTCAACGCGGTAAAAACCAACAACAATCCCGCTACCGCAAGAATCCACAGGCGATAGTCTGGCCGCACCCGGCCCGCGGTTCCGGAGCTTGTTTCCGCTGAACGACTTTGAAACAACGTGTGCGCCACGAATCCGTGCCTACGCTCTTTTTACCGACCCTAAGATTACACGTGAACCTGCCGCAACGCTGCAGTTCTCTATGAGCGCGTCGCTCGAGATTCTAATTCCCAGCACACGGCGCGAACCGGATCCGTATTTATTCATGCGCCGAACGGCTTGACTGCTGAAGGCTTTTCTCGAACAGTTTCGCTTCTTTCAGAAACGCGTAGAACGCATTGTTCATCGCTGCAATATATCCTCTGACGCCGTTCAAAAAACCTCTTTTCACAATGTACGATTTAACGAACGCCAAGGGGAAAACCAGCAACAGTTTCACGATAGAGGCACTCTTCCGCCGTTGGTGCTTTTCCTCCGCTCGCAGAGAGGAGTATTCGTTTATTTTTTTTATGTGGGTTGCAATATCGAGCGTGCCATAGTCGAGTATGAAGCCGTCCGCCCTGCGGATCTCACCGTCGACAACGATAGACTCGTGCACCAACTTTTCCGGATAGTTTCCCCGCTGCTTTCGAAAGAATCTCACCCTCCGGTTGAATTTAGAACCGCCGCGATTAAACCTCCCGAGATAACGGCTGGATATCCGAATATCCAGCCCATCTATCTCATTATCATGAAGCGTTTTTTCGATCTCCGCCTTCAATTCGGGGGTCAATTCTTCATCGGCATCTAGATTCAAAACCCAGTCATTCGTACACAGGCTCTTGGCGTATTGCTTTTGATCGGCAAAACCGCTCCAACCTCGATAAAACACCTTCTCGGTGTACTCCTTGACTATATCCAGGGTACGGTCGGTGCTGCCGCTGTCGACAACCACCACCTCATCGAAATCCTTGACACTCTCGAGGCTGCGCCTGATATGTCGCTCTTCGTTTTGACAAATGATATACACCGACGCTTTTATCATAACTTGTTCCTGACTCTCGACACTTTCAGCAGAAAATCAAGAAAACACTCCGTACCTAGTATGCCAATCCTGTTTATCGTAAACGGATCATCGTCCGCGACATATACACCCCGCTTGACGCTGACCGCACTGGTGTATTTCGATGCTTTCACGACTTGCACGATTCTCTGGTCGTACTTACCGTAGGGATACGCGAACGCCTTGCATTCTTTTCCGGTCAATTCCTCGACGCGCTGCTTGGACAATGCAATTTCCTGCTGCAGCGTTTCGTCGTCAACTGCCTGTAAGTTTGTATGCGACAGCGTGTGTGATCCGAATTCGATCAGTCCGCTGTTTTGCATTTCAGCAATCTTTTCCTTGTCTAATAGATTCGAAATAGTGGACGTATTCTTGCTCTCCCAACTGTTCGTTCTTTTATCCGGAACCAGGTATATGGTGGCCTTGAAACCATATCGCCGTAAGATCGGAAACGCGTGGATGTAGTTATCCTCGTAGCCATCATCAAAGGTGATCGCGAAAGATCTGCTGGGCAGGTTTTTCAGTTCAACTAGCTCTGAAAGCGCGTACGACTTCCATCCGTGCTTATCGAACCACGCCATTTGCCTTTCGAAGTCCTCCGGCCTGACTCTCCATTTGTTGTGCCGCTCTTGTCGGGCGTGACCGGATATACTGTGATACATGAGCACCCTTGCGTGCCCGTAGCTTTGCGGCACCCGCCACCACTGAAACCGCAACGAAGCGGCCAAAGCCAGCAAGCTCAGAACAACAATAAGATACGTCGCGCCAGTCACTGTTTTTTTGGGGTAGATGATCGGATGGGTGCATCTTAGGTCATGGGCGGAGAGAAATCCCAGCCCGCGCCCCGACCTGGTCTGTGCACTCGAGAAAAAGGGGGGTCAACCACCAGCCGCACGCCGCAGCAGCCAAGCCCGCTGGGTCGCCTGCTGCACCCCAACTATTTACTGGCATCACGAAACCGAGCCGGTGCGATTCGAACACGGCTCAACCGCCCCCACTCAGGGCATATGGCCTTTCCCTGGTTAGACTCGGGTTGATATTCGCGGACATGTCGCCATGTGCGGTTAAGAGAGTTGCACGGTTACGCGAGTTTACACCCCGGCGAGCGGTTCGCTGTCACGCGGCAACGAAGAGCACCTATTAGTATCCTGCGCGGTTCGCACCCAGGGACGCGGTAAATCCGTCCTCGAACGCTCGCGACAGCATCCTTGCCGCCGATGCCCGTGGCGCGAACCGCCCAGGACGCTTTGTGATTGAATGCGCTGAATCAACGAGTTAAACACTGCCTGATTAGGAGCTTGGCTATGGTGGACTGGGTTACCGGAAAGGTCGTCAGCAAGCAACGTTGGAACGCGACGCATTTTTCCATAACCATCGATGCGCCGGTAGAAAAGTTCGACGCGGGTCAGTTTTTGCGATTTGCCCTGGACATCGACGACGAACGTATAGGTCGGCCCTATTCATGCGTCAATTCGCCCCTGGAAAGACCCCTGGAAATATTTTTCAATATCGTCCCCGAAGGCCCGCTCAGCGGTCGCTTGGCCGAACTTTCGACCGGTGACAAGGTATGGGTGACGGCCAAAGGCAACGGCATGCTGACCGTCGAGCAGGTGCCCGAGCACGCGAGCGACCTATGGTTGTTGTCGACCGGCACCGCAGTAGGCCCTTTCCTTTCGATCCTGAAGACTCCCACGGTATGGCAACGCTTTGAACGGGTTGTTCTCGCGTATGGGGTGCGCTTTTCAGCCGATCTGGCCTACCAGACACTGATCACTGACCTCCTCGATGAGCACCGCGAGCAGCTGACCTATATCCCATTGGTAACCCGCGAGGACATGACCGGCGCCATCCGCGACCGGATTCCGGCTGCGTTGTCCGATGGTCGCCTGGAACAGCGAGCGGATACGGTGTTAAACCCAGACAACAGCCACGTCATGTTGTGTGGCAACGCCGGGATGATCGCCGACGCCGCTGGCGTGCTCGAGTCACGCGGCATGAAAAAACATCGCCGACACGATCCCGGACACTACAGCACCGAAAAGTACCACTGATGACCCGCCTCCGGGCGCGGGCCGCGCGATTGCTTCAGGAGCCGGGACTCACACTGACGATGTCGCCATAGGCATCCAGCGTAAAGGCGAGGTAAGCCCGCCTGTCTAACCGCTCGGCACGGCCGCCGCGCGACTCTGTCACCACCTCGACGAAACGTATCGCCACGGTCACCTCACGCTCGGCCTGATGTAGGATTTCGAATTCGAAGCTGTCGGTGTCCAACCAGCCACCGTCGGTCAGCTGCGTGAAGTCCCGACATTGCGACAGATAGTCGGCGATCTTGTCTTCCAGAACCTGCATGATGCCTATCACTTCAGGAGCGTTCGATGCATGGGTATTCGCGTGCAATTACAGAATAATCGATTCTGCCGAACACTGAAACCCGGCAATCTCCGATGCCGTCAGCGCGCGATAGTGCCCCGGAGCCAGCGCAGGATCCAATCCCACGTCGCCAATGCTCTCACGGTGCAGGGCCACGACGCGGTTGCCGACCGCGGCGAACATCCGCTTCACCTGGTGGTATCTTCCTTCGCGCAGGGTCAGCCGGCAGCGACACTCGCCGGTCAGATCCAACTCGCAAGCACGCGTCGGCTTGGGTTCCCCCCGCAGCAGCAGTCCGTTGCGCAGCCGGGAGACCATGGTCGCATCGACAGGCTCCGCCAGTATCACGTCGTAGCATTTGGCGGCCTTGCGTCGTGGTGCGGTGACTCGATGGGACCACCGACCGTCGTCGGTCAACAGCACCAGGCCCGTGGTATCGAGATCCAGCCGACCTGCCGCGTGCAGCGCTTCAACTCGCGGTTCATTCAGGAGGGAAAATATCGTCCGATGCAGGGGGTCGGCCTGGGTACATACAACCCCGGCGGGTTTGTGCACCATGAAGTAGCGCGCGCAGTGGGCATGGACCGTCGCGCCGTCGAGACAGACCGGCGCCTCGTCTGCGATCCGTGCGGCAGGATCACAGACCGCCGTGCCACGCACCGTGACACGACCGAGTCTGATCAAGCGCCGGGACTGCGCGCGACTGCTCCCCGTCGCCTGACTGAGGTATTTATCCAACCTCACAGGCGCCGTCCGCCGATGAATCCAATTTGCGGATAGACCTCTTTGGTTTTACCCGATGTTGACAAGAGCGCTGACGCTTCTATGGTTGATAGACTGGATAACAATGCGTGGAGTTCTCGCTATGTCGAATTATAAAGCTCTAGAAAACAAAGGACTGGATGCTCAGGTAACCTATCAACGGCCGCGTCAGTGGCTACCTGAGAGCGTTACGCTGGACAGCCCCGCCATCGACATTATGACCGATCTGACCAAAGTCGCACCCGTCTCCATCAATCCTAACGCAACCCTTGAAGAGGCCGAGCATCGCATGATCGCCGGCGGCATACGCCTGTTGTTCGTGATCAATCAGAACGAACACGTGATCGGCATCATCACGGCCCGCGACCTGGACGGCGATCGCGTCGTGCGCAGGGTCAAGGAAACCGGTGAGCGACGCCAAAACCTTACGGTGCGCGAGAGTATGACGCCTCAACACCACGTCGAAGTATTGGAGATGGGCGACGTCGCCATCGCCCGCGTCGGAGACATCGTCGCCACCCTTAAACGCATGGGACGTCAACACGCCCTGGTCATCGACCGCAACCGGTCGGGGCGACAGACCATACGGGGCCTGATCTCGACGACACAGATCGCCAACCAGCTGGGGGGCGAGACAATTGACACGTCGGACCGTGCGGGCAGCCTGGCGAGCCTGGCCGCCATCAGTTGAACTGGCAGCACCCCGTCTTACGGCTCACGGGGGATCCGTATGTTGGCGATGCGGCGCTTGGGAAGTCGCCGCGGTAACGGGACGCCGACGCAAACAAACGGCAGGAGTGGGTCCGGGCGCATACGCCGGGCCTCGAACCCTGGGTTGCCGGAACGTCGGATACGAATACCCTGTCGTCTCTAAACCCGCTCGCCGTTCACCGGGACCGAACGGAGCAGACACGTCTGACACACGGCGGGATCGCGCCATAATCCACATCCATCGGGTTCGGCTGTCCGATGGACCCGTATCGCAGTAATTCGGACCGCCGGGTAGTAATATTTGCACGTAAACCTATTCGGAGGTACACGACCGTGACGCGACCATTTGGGCTCTGCCTGGCATTGCTGTCAAGCTTCTATTCGACGGTCGGCCTGGCCTACGGCGGGTGGCATCCGGGGATGCCGACGCCGCCAGATTGGCGTGCCCCGCCCACGGCGGCCGCTTTTCGCGTCCACAGCTTCTGGGACGAGGCGGGAGACTACCGCATACGCATCGCCCATCGCGGCCTGAAACCCCACAACATCCGACTTCGATTGCTGCCCGGCCGACTGACGGTGGAGGTACGCCAGCACTTCAACCAACAGTCACCCTATGGGCGGCTGCGCCAAAGCAGCAACATGGTGCAAAGCGTGTCCATACCGCGGGGCGTCGACCCACGACAGCTGAGCGTTATCGAGACAAATTCGGGTGTAGACGTTAGGATTCCGGCTCGGCGCTTTCGCCCGTAGCCCTTTCAACTATCAGGAGTGATCATGAAACTCTTCGCTACCGTACTGCTCGTCATATCGATGCCGCTCGCCGCGCAAGCGCCGGAAGGACAAAAGCAGGATCCCGGACAAATCTTTTTGGGGCGTTTCGACGCCAACCAGGACGGCGCCGTATCGCTGGATGAATTCAAGGCTCCGCAGATTCAAAACCTCGAACAACAGTTCGCCTTTATGGACAAAAACCAGGACGCCAAGGTCGATAGCGACGAGGCCAATCAGTTCGCAGAAGAGATGCGCAAGCGGATGGAACAGATGCACCAGCAAGGCGGACGCGCGCCGAATTAATCCAGCGACCTGTACCGCCACCTCGTCTGGTGCCGCTCACCGGGAGCGGGAGCCCCATAACGGGGCGCTCGCTCCCCGCGACTGCCGGACTTGGTTACCCCGCCCGGCAGCCGGAATCGGGTTATTGGTCCTGGTAGATCTCGGCGCCCTTTTCCAAAAACTCGCGCGCCTTCTCCTGCATACCCTGTTCAACAGCGACCGTCACATCCTTGATGCTTTGCGCCCTGGCGTAATCGCGCACATCCTGCGTAATTTTCATGGAACAGAAATGCGGGCCGCACATGGAACAGAAATGCGCCACTTTGTGCGCCTGTGCCGGCATGGTTTCGTCGTGGAACTCGCGCGCCCGCTCCGGATCCAGCGACAGATTGAACTGGTCTTCCCAGCGGAACTCGAAGCGCGCTTTGGAAAGCGCATTGTCGCGCACTTGCGCGCCGGGTAGTCCTTTCGCCAGATCCGCGGCATGCGCGGCGATCTTATAGGCGATGATGCCGTCGCGGACATCCTGCTTGTTCGGCAGCCCGAGGTGCTCCTTGGGTGTGACGTAACACAACATCGCCGTTCCGTACCAACCGATCTGGGCCGCGCCTATGGCGCTGGTGATGTGATCGTAAGCCGGCGCGATGTCCGTGGTCAGCGGGCCGAGCGTATAAAACGGAGCTTCGAAACAGTCCGCCAGTTCCTTGTCCATGTTTTCTTTGATCAACTGCATCGGGACGTGCCCCGGTCCCTCGATCATGACCTGCACATCGTGCGCCCAGGCGATCTTGGTCAGCTCGCCGAGAGTCTCCAACTCGCCGAACTGCGCCTTGTCGTTGGCGTCCGCCAGACACCCCGGACGCAGCCCGTCGCCGAGCGAAAAGGACACGTCGTAGGCCTTCATGATTTCGCAGATATCTTCGAAACGGGTATAGAGAAAGTTTTCCTGATGGTGTGCCAGACACCATTTGGCCATGATCGATCCACCGCGCGATACGATTCCAGTCACACGGTCGGCCGTGTACGGGATGTACTGCAGTCGTACGCCGGCGTGAATGGTGAAGTAGTCCACCCCCTGCTCCGCCTGTTCGATCAAGGTGTCGCGAAACATTTCCCAGGTCAAGTCTTCGGCCTTGCCGTTAACCTTCTCCAGCGCCTGATAGATCGGTACGGTCCCGATCGGCATGGGTGCGTTGCGCAAGATCCATTCGCGCGTTTCATGGATGTGCTTGCCGGTCGACAGATCCATCAGAGTGTCTCCCCCCCAACGGGCGGACCAAGCCATTTTTTCCACTTCCTCTTCGATAGACGAAGTAACCGCCGAATTGCCTATGTTGGTGTTGATCTTCACCCGGAAATTCCGGCCAATGATCATGGGCTCGAGCTCGGGATGGTTGATATTGGCCGGGATAATGGCGCGGCCGGCCGCGACTTCCTGCCGCACGAACTCCGGCGTGATTTCATCGGGCAGCTGTGCGCCGAAGGCTTCGCCCGGATGCTGCTTGAGGAGTTTCCGATAACGGGGATCGTTGCGCAATTCGTCCAGGCGGAGATTTTCGCGAATGGCGACGTATTCCATTTCCGGCGTAACGATACCCCGGCGCGCATAGTGCATCTGGGATACGTTCTTACCCGGTCTGGCGCGGCGCGGCGCGCGGATGTGTTCGAATCTCAGATTCGCCAGCTCCGGATCGGACTGACGCGCCTGGCCGTATTCCGACGTCGGTCCGCGCAGGGTCTCGGTATCGGCGCGCTCCTCGATCCAAGCGGTGCGCACGTCCGGCATGCCGCGCATGAGATCGATCCGCACACCAGGGTCGGTGTACGGACCTGACGTGTCGTATAGATAAATCGGGGGATTATCCTCGGCATCGCCCTGGGTCTCGGTCGGCGTCTGGATCACTTCGCGCATCGGCACGCGCAGATCACCGCGCGAGCCGGCGACAAAGATCTTTCGCGAGTTGGCGAAAGGCTTGGTCACCTCTTCCGAGAGGGCGGCGGTCTTCTTAAGAAATTCGTCAGGTATGGCGCTCATGGTTCCTCCCGCGAGGGTGGCGGAGCGCCCTGTTTCCAGGCACCCAGCTTCCCTCCGCCGGCGTTATCCGGATCAGGTTCTTAAGGGTTTTTCTCAGCCCCAAGGCGCTCGACCTCGATCCGAGCGGCGGGGCACCCCCAGCTGAATGCCCGACTGTAGCAGTCGGTTACTGCAATATCCAGAACATTGCGTACCGGATCGGCGCGGACGCGTTACGAACCCTGACCGCGCGCATGTCGCACGCCCGGCCAGACGGATGCAGGACTTCGCGGCCAGGTTTCGAGGAATGACGACAAGGGGGCAGCGCGCCCGAACAGCCAACCCTGGAAGTGCGCGCACCCCATATTGCGGAGAAAATCCAGCGTCTCCTGACGTTCCACGCCTTCGGCCACCGGCTTGATGCCAAGATGGCGCGACATCGCAATAATCGCTTCGACGATCTTCGCGTCGTTGGGGTCCTCCGGCACGTCCCGGACAAACGAACGGTCGATCTTGAGAAAATCGACCGGCAGCTGTTTGAGATAGGCGAGAGACGAGTAGCCGGTGCCGAAGTCGTCGACGGCGAATGTCACGCCCAGTTCCCGCAGCGTGTGCATCTTGGCGACGACCCGATCCACCTTCTCCATAGCCAGGCTTTCGGTAATCTCCAGGCGCAGGTTACCGGCCCGCACACCCGAGGCGGTCAATGCGGACGCCAGACGCTGCTCAAACCCGGGGCGTCGGAATTCCCGGGGGCTGACGTTCATTGAAACCACCGGGCAGGGCACCCCTTGGCATTTTTGCCCCAACTGGCGGATATCGCGACACACCTGGTCCAGCAACCAGTCGTGCACATCGAAGATCAGGCCGGTTTCCTCGGCCACGCCGATGAATTCGCCCGGCAGCACCAGGCCGCGTTCCGGGTGCTCCCAGCGGGCCAACCCTTCCAGGCCGATGACCTGGCGCTCCAGATTGACCTGCGGTTGATAGTGCACCCTCAATTGACCCTCTGACAGGCCCCGCCGCAGTTCCTTTTCCACGGTCAACCGGCGTAATGCCGCGACCTGCATACTGGGCAGAAACACGCGCGCCGCGTTCCGGCCGCCGGCTTTGGCGCGGTACATCGCGGTATCGGCGTGTTTCAGGATGTCGTGGGGCGTCAAACCGTCGCCGGGAAACAGCGCGATGCCTATGCTTGCGGTCGCATGCAGCTCGTGACCGGCAACCAGATAGGTCTCGCTGAGAAGCTTGCCGATCTCCCCCGCGATCTTTTCCGCCTCGATCAAAGCGCTGCCTCGATCGGCATCGAGTTGCGGCAGCAGTACCACGAACTCGTCGCCCCCGAGCCGCGCGGCCACGTCTTCGGCGCGGGTGCGCGCGCGCAATCGCTCCGCCACCCGCTGCAACATCGCGTCACCGACGGTATGTCCCAATGAGTCGTTGATGTTCTTGAAGTTATCGAGATCGAGGAAGAGCACGGCCCCCGTATGGCCATGGCGCCGCGCCCGCGCCAGTTCCTGCGCCAGACGCTCCAGTAAAAATCGTCGGTTGGGCAGATCGGTCAAGGCATCGTAGTGCGCCTGTTGTTGAATCTTCGCTTCCGCCCGCTGGTGCTGGAATCGGGCGGTCAAGCTGGTCACGACAACGCGATGGATACGGGTCGCGGTGATGGACAGCATCAATACGAACATCAGACCGAACGCGACAAACGACAGGGCCAGTTCCGGCGGCAGGGTTGTGAACCGGCCAACCAGCGGCCAGAGCGCCGCGTGAATGAAAACCTGCGCCGACCCCAGCAAGGGTGACATGGTCGAAACGGAGCCGACCGTCATACCGGCCAGCAGGGTCACCACCAGCGCCTGATGCAAGGGCGCATCCGGCGGCCACAGCCAGATCGGCACGCCCCCCCATACCATCCCCGACAACGCCGAACCGACAACCATCGGCCACGCCCACGCGATGGCTTGGTCGTCTGACGGCTGCCGCCATACGAACAGCTGATAGGAAACCAGGCGGAACACGGTCATCCCGAGGATCGCCGACAACCATACCAGCAACCGAAACCGGGGAATCAGGCCCCACAGAGACATCAACAAAACGGCACTTGTGACCAGGACGGTAAACAGCGCCAGCGGTTGCGCACGGTACACGACCCGCACCTGCTCGGAGCGCACGCGGGCCGCGGATGCTTGGTCCGGAGCGGCCAAATCGTCGAAAAACTGCATGGCGGCCAGCCTTCAGTGATCTTCAATGCCGGCCTTGCGAACCGACGGCTATATCCGTACGCTTAGCGGCCGGTGATTGAGTGGCTTGAACGCGGAGACCCGCATGCATTTGGACGATCTGGAGATTGCGCGCCGCAACATGGTGCTGCAACAAATTCGCCCCTGGGACGTCTTTGACGAACGCGTGCTGAGCGCGATTCAGACCATACCTCGCGAGAAATTCGTCCCCGAGGCGTATCTCGGCCTGGCCTTCGCCGACATCGAAGTCCCCATCGGGCACGGTCAAGCCATGATGGCGCCGCGGGTCGAGGCCCGGATGCTGCAGTCACTGGACGTCGAACCGCAACATTCGGTACTGGAAATAGGCACGGGGTCAGGTTTTGTCACCGCCTGCCTGGCACGGTTGGGAGGACAGGTCATTAGTATCGACCTGTACGAAGAGTTTATCGCCGCGGCTCGGAAGCGTCTGGAGGCCGTCGGATTGGGGGCAACGACGCAACTGCGGACGACCGATGCGTTCTCCGAGTCCTTCGATAACCAGCAATTTGATCGAATTGCCGTCACCGGTTCGTTACCTGACTACGACAAACGCTTCGAACAATTGTTGACCCACGGTGGCAGATTGTTCGTCGTCATCGGCCAAGCCCCGGCCATGGAGGCAACCCTGGTGACTCGCGTCGACGAAAACGCCTGGCACCGCGAAGGCCTGTTCGAGACCGAACTGACGAGCCTCGAGCATGCCCCCCAACCAGAGCAGTTCGTGTTTTGACCCAAACCCGGGACTTGACCGCTCGCGACAAGGTTCAGCTCAACGGAGTACCAGAAAATTCGTGCCGCTGAGTGATCTACGTCCGCTCGAACTGCAAAAGCATTTGCGTTCCGCCGCCGAGGCGCCATTGTTGCTGGATGTACGCGAACCGTGGGAGTTCGCCATCTGCCACCTCGCCAGCTCTATCCTCGTGCCCATGAACAGCGTACCGGCGGCGGTCACGAACGGCAAACTGCCGAAAGAGCGGGAAATCGTCGTGATCTGTCATCACGGCATCCGCAGCCGTCAAGTGGCCATGTATCTGCAACACATGGGCTACGAGCGCGTGATCAACCTGGCGGGCGGCGTGCAGGCCTGGGCTCAGGATATCGACCGGGACATGGCGACTTACTGACACGCGCGCAACAGCGCAACGCGGACCGTCTCGGTGAGCGCGTCGAGCGCCCCGCGGTTTTGCGCCACCGCCTCCTGTCCGGCCAGGCCGATCCGTGACCGCTCGCTCGCGTCCGACAACCAAGCGATCATGAGCTGGGCAAGCTCGTCCGCGTTTTCGATCTGCACCGCGGCGCCCATGGTCAACAGCAGTTCGCTGATGGTGGCGAAGTTGAACACGTGAGGGCCAAAGGTCACGGGTACGCCCTGCGCCGCCGCTTCCAGCATGTTGTGGCCACCGGCCGGCACCAGGCTACCGCCGATGAAGGCCGCATCGGCCGCACCCAGCAAAGCGACGAGTTCGCCCATGGTGTCCCCCAGCAAGACCGGCGTCGAGCGGTCCAAGATAGCCCGACGGGAGCGGCGTGCCACCGCAAAGCCGCGACTTGCACACAGCGCGGCGACGCGCTCGAAACGCTCTGGATGCCTCGGCACCAACACCAGCAACGCGTTTTCGATTTGCCGCATGACGGTCTCGTGCGCATCCAGGATCTGCTCGTCCTCGCCGTCGTGCGTACTGGCGGCGACCCACACCGGCCGGTTGCTGCCCCAGGTGCGCCGCGCGACCTGCGCCTGCTCGCGCACGCTTGCAGTCAACGCCACATCGAATTTGATACTGCCGGTCACCTGAACCCGATGCTCGGGCACGCCCAAATCGACAAAGCGCCGGGCGTCGGGTTCGGCCTGGGCGGCAACGCTTCCGAGCCGCCCAAAGGCCTCACGGGCGAAGGCGCCCAATCTGGCATAGCCGCGCGCCGACCGCGGCGACAAACGGCCGTTGGCCAACAAGGTCGCAATGCCGCGGCGCTCACACTCGAACAGCAGATTGGGCCAGATTTCCGTTTCTACGATCACCAGCAGGCAAGGTTGGAGGCGGCGCATGAATCCACGCAGGGCGAACGGCAGGTCGTAGGGCAAATAGACGTGAAAGACATCGTCCGCAAACAGCGCCCTGACGCGCTCACTCCCGGTCGGGGTGGTGGTCGTGATGGTGACGGGTAGATCTGGAAACTCCGCCATGACCCGCCTGACCAGCGGTGCGACGGCCTGTACCTCGCCAACCGAAACCGCATGGAACCAGACGCCGCCCGTAGCCGCCGGCGCCCGGAAGACACCCAGGCGCTCGGGCCAACGCCGGCGATAGGCGGGCGCGCGCCAACTTCGAAGGGTTAATCGCAGGAAGACAAACGGCAACGCCAGAAACAGCGCGAGCGTGTATATCAGGCGCGTCATTGACTACTCACGCCAAAAGGATCAGGAACAATTCGCTTATCCGTCAACGAACTGGGTCTTATACAAGCGCGCGTACAGGCCGTTGCGATCGAGCAGTTCGGCGTGAGTACCGGTTTCCACGACGCCCCCTTGCTCCATGACGACGATGCGATCAGCCCGTTCCACGGTTGACAGCCTATGCGCGATCACAATCGTCGTGCGCTGATCTCGCTGGGCATCTAGCGACTGTTGCACGGCGCGCTCCGACTCGGTGTCAAGCGCTGACGTGGCCTCGTCCAGTATCAGAACCGGCGCATCCTTCAACAGGGCGCGCGCCAATGCGATCCGCTGGCGCTGCCCTCCCGACAGGCGCAGACCGTCTTCACCAATCAAGGTCTGCAGGCCGTGGGGCAACCGCTCGATAAACTCCCAGGCATGCGCCGCGACCGCCGCTTCACGTATCTCCGGTTCGCCCGGTTGCGGCTGCATGCCATAGGCGATATTTGCCGCGACCGTGTCGTTGAAGAGAGTGATTTCCTGGCTGACAAAGGCAAACTGCCGCCGCAGGTCGGCGAGACGGATATCGTTCAGGGGTTTGCCGTCCAGTAACAGGCGCCCCTCGGAAACATTGTAGAGTCGCAGCATCAGCGCCGCCAGGGTGCTCTTGCCGCTTCCCGAGGGACCGACGAGAGCCACCAGCTCTTTGGGGCCCAGGGTCAGATCGATACTGTCCAGCACCTTTTGTTTTTCCTGAGCATAGGAAAAGCTGACGAGTTCGAACCGGATCATTCCCGCGGATCTGTCCAGACGGATCGTGCCGTCGTCGGGTTCGCAGTGTTCGTCGATCAAGGCAAACACGCTTTCGGCGGCGGCCAGACCCCGCTGCAGCGGGGCATTGACCTTGGTCAACCGCTTGAGCGGTGAAAACATCATCGCGAGCGCCCCGATAAAGGACACAAAGCCGCCAACCGTCAGAATATTTCCCGACTCGTCGGTCGAGGTGCCGAGATAGATCACCACCCCCATGATGACCGCCCCCAAGACCTCGACAATCGGTGCGTTGGCTGCGGAGGCGACCTGAATCTTGAAATACAGGTGCCTTCCCAGGGAACTGAAACCATCAAACCGTTTGCGCTCGTAACTTTCCCCGCCGTAGACCTTGACGACTTTGTGTCCGCGGACGGACTCCTCCAAAACGTGTGTCACGTCACCGATGTTTTGTTGAAAACGGCGATTGAGGCGCCGCAGCCGGCGCGCGAAAATGCTCACCACCCAGCCGATCGTCGGCACGACGATAAACACGACCAGACTGAGGCGCCAATCCAGCCAAAAGACGTACGCGGCAAGGCCGATCACGGCCAGGGTATCGCGGACCAAAACGGTAAGCACATTGGTCGCCGCCTCCATGACCTGGGTGACGTCGTAAGTCACCTTGGAAATCAGGTTGCCCGTTGCCGACTCGTCGAAATAGCGCGTCGGCAGGCACAGCATCCGGGCAAACATCTGTTCGCGAATGTCGTAGACAACCTTGGCCGCCACCCAGGCGAAGGCGGTCTGACTGGTAAAGGTGGCAACGCCGCGCACGACGAACAACACGATCAACAGGATCGGCATCCAAAATAGATGCCCGGGGTCACGCTCCACGAAGGTGCCGTCCAGCAAGGGTTTCAACAACGCCGGAATCGCCGGCTCGGTCAACGCAAACAGCACCACGGTGCCCAGGCCAAGCGCAAATATCCTGGCGTAGGGCCGCGTGTAGCCGAGCAGCCGAGCGTACAGTGACGTGCCAGAGGTTGGCTTGGCGCTCATCGGGGCCCGATCGACCCTCAGCGCAACGCGAGAAGCGTTGCGACGACTCGATCCTGATCGTCCTGGGCCAGATAGGGATGCATGGGCAGGCTGACGACGGTCTCGGCCAAACGACTGGCAACAGGCAGCCCCCCCACTACCCTGCAACTCGACTCAAGACCCGGTTGCCGATCGAGCGTTACAGGGTAGTGAACGGACGTCGGGATACCTTGTTCCTGCAACCGGCGTTGGAACCGCTCTCGATCGGGGACCTGTAGCGTATATTGTGCATAAACGCTGGTGTTGTGCGGTTCGATGTAAGGTGTCACGCAGTCGCAGCCCGCCAGCATCTCGCTGTAGCGCCGCCCGATACGGTCGCGCTCGCGCACCTCGTCGGCGAAAATCGACATTTTCGACAGCAGGACCGCGGCTTGCATACTGTCCATTCTGCCATTGATCCCCAGTCGGGGGTGATGGTAACGACGGTCCTGCCCATGGTTGCGCAGCTCTTTCAAGCGCGTCGCCAGGCCGTCGTCGTTCGTGAAGCACGCCCCCCCGTCGCCGTAGCAGCCGAGAGGTTTTGCCGGGAAGAAACTGGTACAGCCCAAGGTCGACAGGCCGCACGAACGCCTGCCGTGGTAGGTGCCGCCAAAGCTTTGTGCGCCGTCCTCGATTACGGCGATGCCATGCGCCCGGCCAAGCGCGACGAATGCGTCCATATCCGCACACTGGCCGTACAGGCTGACCGGCATTAGGGCTTTTGTTTTGTCGGACACGGCCGCTTCGACCTTCGCGACATCGAGATTGTAGGTGCGCTCATCGACATCGACGAAAACGGGCACGGCGCCCAGCAATGCGATGACTTCCGCAGTCGCAATGAAGCTGAATGGCGTCGTGATCACCTCGTCACCGGGGCCGACCCCCAAGGCCATCAGGCTCAGGAGCAATGCATCGGTGCCGCTGGCCGCCGAAATACAATGCCGCGTACCGACGTATTCGGCCAGCAACAACTCCAGTTCGACCACCTCCGGCCCAAGGATATACTGGCCGTGATTCAACACTTGGTTCAACCGGTGGTCGAGATCGGCACGAATCCGCTGCTGTTGGGTTTTGAGGTCGATAAAATCCACTGCACAACTCCGGACTGGAATGGTTACGCGACGCGGACAACCGCGCGAAACATATGAAACCGACATCGATCAATACAATGGCGGCTCTCCCTCGGGTCGGTATCTGAACCGGCGATGCAGCCAATTGTACTGCTCCGGTGCCATACGAACCCATTTTTCGAGAATCTCGCTGAAGCGGCGCGCGTCCAACACATCGTCCCCGGAGGGAAACGGCTCCAACATAGGTTCAATGATCAATTTGTACCCGCCCGTCGGTTTGCGCATGACGATTACCGGCAGAACCACGGACCGCGTACGCCCCGCGAACCGGGATGTGGCGGTGTTGGTGGCGGCGGGAATACCGAAAAAGTCCACGAACACGTGGCCTTTACCGCCGTAGTTCTGGTCTGGACCGTACCAGACAGCACCGCCGTCGCGCAGCGTGCGGATCATCAAGCGCGGATTTTCCCGTGAAATGACGCCCTCTACGTGCTTGGGGCGGTATTTTTCGATGAATACTTGCAGCACCGGGTTTTCGTTGGGTCGGTACATGGCGTGGATCGGCAACAGGCTTTGCAGGATTCGGCCGCCGACTTCCAGAGATGTGGTATGCCCCGTCAACAGAATAACGCCGGTTCTTTGCCGCATCGCCGCGTCAAGATTGTCACGACCCTCTACCTCGGTGATGGGTAGCAACCGCGCGTCACTCCACCACCAGGCGATCGAAAACTCGAGAATTCCCATGCCGACGGATTCGAAGTGGCGATGCCTGAGGTGGAGACGTTCCTGATCGCTCAGTTCCGGAAAGCACAAGGCCAGGTTTCGGTCGACGATTACCCTACGCCGGCGCGCGACACGCTCACCCAGACGGCCGAGCGTCGCGCCAAACCGTAAAAGTGCGTTGTAAGGGAGCAGACCCACCAAACGCAAGCACCCGAGCGCGAGCCAAGTTGGCAGGGTTTTCGGGTGAAAGATCGAATCCGCATAAGGCATGGAAGATATCCTGGTACTCGTATACTGTTATCTGGGCCGGCCCGCCAACCACCGTTGCCTTGCCGCTTGCCCTTGCATGTGGTTTTTTCAAAGGTATCCTCGGCGGTTGATCATATTAGCCGCGCACGGCGTAATCTCGACCCGCAAGACAGACGATTCCCATTAACCCATGAACATCGAGCCGCGATCACTTAAACACGATTGTCCCTCTCGGGACCAAGCCGGCACTGGTCGCGTTGTGCGTGCACTGAACGATACCCGGACGAAGAATAACCTTTCCAGACCGCCGCGAACATGGCGGGAGGGAGATCGCCGCTTCTTGTCCCTTATATGAATCGGCGCCAAGCGCATAACCGCCAAATCGACGAGACCAACGCTCTCCAAGGCGATGGGGTGGATAACAAGAAACGCCGCTATGTTGTCTGGCGTTTCACCGACGGCAAACCGGGCCACGAAAACCAAACCCTGGGATTGCTGGAAGCTCTGGCCGAACTGGTGGCGATCGACGTGTTCGATATCCCGGCGCCGTCCAATGCGGCGGCGGTCGGCGGAATGCTGTTCCGTAAACCGATGCCCTACGACGATCTGGCCGCACCGGATTTCATCGTTTGCGCAGGCCATGCCACGCACCTGCCGGGTCTGGCGGCACGGACGCGGCATGGCGGAAAAATCATCGTGCTCATGAAACCGTCTCTGCCTATCAACTGGTTCGACCTGTGTATCATTCCAGCACACGACAACCCGCCGCTTATCGGCAAAGTTATTCGATCCAGGGGGGTATTGAACCGAGTCCGGCCGTCGCTCGCGAAAATCCCCGGAACGGGCCTCATCCTGATCGGCGGGCCCGCCAAACATACCCGCTGGGACGAACCGCGGGTACTCGATCAGATCCGGAGCGTAGTGGCCGCGAGCAACACCAGCTGGCTGGTTGCCAATTCGCGCCGCACCCCGGAATCAACAACGCGGGCGATAGCGCGCCTGAATCTTTCAGGTACCAGGTTGGTTGACTGGCGCACGACCGACGGTCGCTGGTTGTCGTCCCAACTCGACCGCGCAGCCATTGTCTGGATCACCCGGGACAGCGTTTCCATGGTGTACGAAGCCATCACCTCCGGCGCCGCATGCGGCCTGCTCCAGCTGCCGATTGCGAAACCCGGACGGGTCAACCAGGGCATCGACAAGCTCGTGGGCGAGGGGTTTCTCGTAACCTTCGACGCGTGGCGAGCGGGCCGGCCGCTACACCCGCCCGGCAAGGTCTTAAACGAAGCCGCCCGATGCGCGAGACTGATTCAGACCCGCTGGATGAACGATCATGCGATCAAGCGAAACAGCCGGCCAACCGGCGAGGACGCAACTTGACCCTTCTTCGGCGGCATGTGCAAGCGCGCAATCTTACTCGCCGCCGCGATAAAGGCAGCTATTGATCATCATGAAGGTTTGCCATTTCGTCGCTTCAACCGGCCTGGGGAGAGGAGAGATCTATATCGATCTGGCTAATGAAATGTGCCATTCGATCGAGGTGTCGCTCGTCATACCGGCTGGTGCGAAGTATCTTGAACGTATCGACCCGCGTATTCACGTCTTTGAGTACAAGGCCAGGGACAATCGCAGAAACCCTTTTCTATTGGCGGAAGTCTACCGACTGATAAAGCACGCAGATCCCGACATCGTCCACACTCACTTTGCAAAAGCGACGCAAATTTTCGTTCTGCTCAACACGCTCCTCAAGCTCCCCCACATTGCAACCAAGCACAACCCCCGCAAGGCGAAGATCTTTCGTCGGGTACCCCATGTTGTCGCCGTCTCCGAGGAGGTGAAACGGACGATCAACGAAAATGCGGTGGTTATCTACAACGGAATCAGACCCGTCAGCGTGGGCAGGAAAATTGACCGAAACGGTTGCCTGCGCCTGCTCGCGGTGGGCAGACTTGACACAATAAAGGGTTTCGACGACCTGATTCGAGCGGTTTCCGGTTTAAACTTTCCGTTTCGACTGACCATCATCGGAGAGGGCGAAGAGCGGCCAAGCCTCGAGAAGTTGATTCATGAGCTGGGACTGGAGAAGCAGGTGTCCCTGCCCGGTTACCGCACCGATATTCCTGAAAACATGACGAACACGGATATATTCGTCGTCTCTTCGCACAGCGAAGGGTGTTCGGTCGCGGTCATCGAAGCCTTGTTCTACGCACCGTTGATACTCTCGACGCGTGTCGGAATAGCGCCCGAAATTTTTCCCGATGCGCTGCTCATAGAGAACAGGGACATCGCAATGAAGCTGAAATTCGCACATGACCACTATGAACAACTATGCGCGGAATTCAGGGCCTTCAGGGCCCAGCACGCCGACAGATTCGTGCTCAGCGCCACCGTCTCAAGACATATCGAAGTATATGAGCGGATTCTGCGGAGTCGCCCGCGCAAGCAGGCCTCGTAGAGAGCACAGGTCACGACCGAGATTCGGCGATACTCGTAGTGATATGATTGGCAGACTCGCCGCTGACCTAACGCAACACCGATGGGTGCCAGGCACTCGAGAGCCTCCACAAGGAACCAACCATGTCGGAAAACGCTGCAACAGTCGCTGAAGGCAAGATCCGCGCCGCTCTTATCGGGTGCGGAAGAATAGCTACTAAACACTTCGACGCCATCGAGCAACACCGTGAGCGTATCGAACTGGCCGCGGTTTGCGACAACCGGCATGACCGCCTGGAAGCGGCGGTCGCGCGAACGGGCGCCATCGGCTTCAGCAATCAAACCACCCTGCTGGCCGAATGCGATGCGGATCTGATCATTCTTTGCACACCCAGCGGCCTTCACCCCGCCCAAACGATCGAAGCGGCTGCGGCGAAACGGCACGTTATGACGGAGAAGCCGATGGCGACGCGCTGGGCGGACGGGCTGCGCATGGTCGAGGCGTGCGACAATGCGAACGTGCATCTGTTCGTGGTTAAGCAGAACCGGCGCAACCCCACGCTGCAAATGCTGAAGACCGCTATCGACCAAAAACGATTTGGCCGGATTTACACGGTTTGTGTCAATGTCTTCTGGACGCGACCTCAATCCTACTACGACCAGGACGCGTGGCGTGGCACGTGGGAATTCGACGGCGGCGCTTTGATGAACCAGGCCAGTCATTACGTTGACCTGCTTGACTGGCTGATCGGACCGGTCGCGAGCGTACAGGCATTTACGGCTACGCTTGCGCGCGATATCGAGGTCGAAGACACCGCGACCCTCAATATTCGCTGGCGTTCGGGTGCGTTGGGCACCATGAACGTTTCAATGCTCACCTATCCCAGGAACCTCGAGGGTTCTATCACCATCATCGGCGAAAAAGGAACAGCCAGGGTCGGCGGGGTGGCAGTGAATGAAATCCAGCACTGGGATTTCGAATCCGGCAATGAAGACGACCAAAGCGTGGAATCGGCAAATTACGAAACAACGTCCGTGTACGGTTTTGGGCACCCGTTATACTACGACAATGTGATCAATGTGTTGCAAGGGAACGCCGAAGCGGCCACCGATGGCCGTGAGGGTTTGCGTTCGCTCGAAATTCTCATTGCCGCCTATCTGTCGTCCCGGGACGGCAAAAGCGTGTCCCTGCCGCTAGTCTATTGAGCCACCGTATGAACTATCAGATCCACGAATCCGCAATCGTTGATGACGGCGCTGAGATCGGAGCGGGAACGCGCATCTGGCATTGGGCCCACGTCTGTTCGGGCGCAACGATCGGTAAGGCATGCTCCCTCGGTCAAAATGTTTTCGTCGGCAACAAAGTCGTCATCGGGAACAACGTCAAGATCCAGAACAATGTATCCGTTTATGACAACGTAACGCTGGAGGACGATGTATTTTGCGGGCCGAGCATGGTGTTCACCAATGTCTACAATCCCCGCTCGGCCGTACCGAGAAAGGACGAGTATCGTGACACGCTCGTCAAGCGCGGCGCGACCCTGGGGGCGAACTGCACGCTAGTGTGCGGCGTTACCGTCGGCGCGCATGCCTTCGTGGCGGCGGGCGCGGTCGTCACCCGAGACGTCGCCGACTTCGCCCTGGTGGCGGGTGTGCCCGCGCGGCAAATCGGCTGGATGAGTCGGTACGGCGAGCGTCTCGAAGTAGCCGTTGAAGGGCGCGGAGAAGCGATCTGTGCGGCGTCCGGCGACCGCTATATCGTCGAAGGCGGAGCCTGCCGCCTGGTCGAGAAAACCTAGTTTCCGATGCGATTACGCTGCTGGGCAGGAACCACCACACCACGGGCGCCACTGCGCGTTCGCGTATCACACAGGGAGACGCGCCATAGGTCGCAGAGGTGGGCCGAGTGGTTGGTTGCGTGGACATCGACAGCAGGGATGCTGTCACGAGCCCCCAAGGAAGGGTTGACGACGTCCCTCGAAACGAACCGCCCGGCCCACCCGGCATCGAAGACTGAATCGACCTTTGACAGCAGTGGATGGGGCTTGGCATGAAGGTCGTACAACTCTTACCCGAACTCAATGAAGGCGGCGTCGAGCGGGGAGTGGTTGAACTCAATCGGGAGTTCGTGGACGGCGGTCTGCAAAGCGTGGTGATCAGCAACGGGGGGCGTCTCGCCGAGCAAATCACCGCACACGGCGGGCAGCACATCACTTTCGATGTCTGTTCGAAAAACCCCTTTACCGTGCCTCGGCGGGTGATCGAACTCAGGCGCTTATTGCGCTCGCTGCAGCCCGATATCGTCCATGCGCGCAGCCGGGTGCCCGCGTGGCTGGCGTACTTCGCCAGAAAAAAATGCCCGTTTAATTTTGTCACCACCGTGCACGGCATGAACAGCGTAAACCGCTACAGCCGGATCATGACGGCGGGCGACAAGGTCATTTGTGTTAGCGAGGTCATTCGTGAACATTTGTTGAAAAACTATCCGGTGGATCCACACAAATTGGTTGTCATTCAGCGTGGCGTGGACTTGCGGTCGTTCGACCCGATGGTGGCGAATACCGCTCTCATCGACGCCTTTAAGGACGAGTTCGCGCTGCACGGTCGATACGTCGTCACCAGCGTCGGCAGAATTACGCATCTGAAAGACTATGAAACCTTCATACGCGCAGTGGCAGCCTGCCGAACGCAGATCCCGCACATCAAGGGCCTGATCATCGGCGGCGTTCACCCAGACAGGGCCAGCTACTTTGCCGAACTCCAACAACTGGTCGAATCGCTGGGCGCGGCGGATCTTGTTAGTTTTGCCGACAATCAAAGGCACATGCCGGAGATATATCTGTTGAGCGATCTGGTGGTTAACGCCTCGTTGAAAATGAGCAACGTCGGACGGACCGTCACCGAAGCGTTGGCGATGAACACCCCGGTACTCGCGACCACACTCGAGGGGCTGAACAATCTGGTCAAAGACGGCATCAACGGCTACATCATTCGTACGCAAGACCCGACCGATCTGCGCGATAAAATATTGTTAGCCCAAGCTTCGCCGATGCGCAATATCCGCGCTACGGTAGACCCGGAATTCACCCTGACGAAAATGGCCGAGAAGACGCTCGGCGTTTACCGATCGTTCGGTCACCAATAGGCCGACTTGGGCGGCGTCCGTATCCTGGCATCCGGAGTAGGCGCAAATTTAGATTTCCGGCGGAATGATCGCCCATTCAACGGCCTGTTTTGGGATAGCTGCGCCGGTCTGCCACTTCAATTCGATCGTCGGTTGCTGCTGCAGTTCGCCGAAGCGTTTTCGGTATAGTTCGATATCCCGCGGTGCGGCAGCGTCCCCGTCCCACAAGAGCACGCCACCTGACTCGCGCACGCGCTGATCGTCCATCCACGGCGCGTGCGCGGGATCACCGTCGAGATAGACCGACGGCCGATCGACCGAGTACCACCCCAGGTTGCCGCCCAACCATTCGTCGCCGACGACGACCGGGAGGGGGCTCCGAAAGCGGTCGCGCCAGACCGATGTGATCTGCAGCGCCAAGTCTCGACCGGCAAAGTGCGTTCTCTTGCCCTGGTCTTTGATGTACGGATGCAGCAGTGTCATCGCTGCGTAGACGCTCAGCGCAAAGCCGAACCAGACTATCACCGCAGCGATCAATCGGCCTGCACGCATCGTTTCACGCCGCGGCGCGAACCACAGCACCAACATCAAGCCACTGATCGCGAGCAACGGGGTACCCCACATCGAACGCAGCTTCAGCGCGGCCAATGCGGAAACTGCAACAAAGACGAAGACGGGCCCCAGACCGACGAACAACAGATATCGCCGACCCGCAAACGGGGGGTTTCGAAATC
Organism: uncultured Chromatiales bacterium; assembly: GCA_965368585.1. Classification (GTDB taxonomy): domain Bacteria; phylum Pseudomonadota; class Gammaproteobacteria; order Chromatiales; family Chromatiaceae; genus JARRQB01. Next base: position 46,789 of record CBDUNM010000012.1, read on the forward strand.
GCGGGCGGCCCAGGGTGGCCAGCAGCGCCGCGGCGGGCAACAGCATCGCGATCTGCGCACCGAGGAATTTGAGCGGGTAATAGATGTGGCCGGACCAGGAGGCCTCGCTCCCGGCGCGATCCATCCCGTAGCTTACCGTGACGAAATCGTTCGCAACGAGCCAGTACCAATGCGGTGCGGTCAGGCCGACGAAAATCGCCACCGCCAGGTAAAACCCCGGCCTGCCGAATTCCCGCCGGGTCTTTGCACTCGAAACCATATACAGAAACATCGGCAGCAGTAGAAACAGCATCAGGTACTTACTGAGAATCCCGAACCCCGCAAACAGGCCGGTCGCTGCCCAGTAGCGCAGATTACCGCGCGTCAACGCACGCTGCAGATTAAGAATCGTCAGCGACCAGCACGCCAGCAGGATGACGTTGACGTTGAACTCGGGACTGGTGAAATTGTGGTAGACGACTCCCTCGAGCAGCATGACGGAAAACACCGCCGGCAGCGGTTCGAGGTAGTCCTGGGCGAGCTGCCACATGGCCCAGAACGCCGTAACGACACAAACCTGGGAAGCGAGGTACAGTCCCCAATCGCCGCCTCCGGAGAGCCAGCCGAAGACTTCCGCCAGCCAGGCCGAAAGCGGCGGATGCTTCAAGTAGCCCCATTGCCATTCCCGTCCCCAGGCCAGGGCCTCGATGACATCCAAAGGCAGGTTCGCATTAACCAGGGACGGGACCAGCGTCCAGCCAAACACGTGCAAGGCCGCGAGCGACCAAAACAATGTGGTTGCATGAACGGGCGATCGCCGATCCATCGGACTACCTTTGGCGTAGACGGCTGACACTCAGCAGATGCCTGAACGCTCAACCGATGGTGATTGGCGGTTTAAAAACCAGGTAGCGGTTGGCCAGAAACGTCGTCGCGGCAGAGATGACTGTTGCAGTAACAAAACCCCACTCATACCGTAAACCCCAAAACTCGGTGAAAAGGTACATCAGACTGGTGTGGATGCCCATCACGACCAGGTAGGTGAATACAAAGCGCAGCGCGTAGTGAGCGTGCTGTCCTTGTGCATTGAATACGAAACGATGATTACCCAGATAGGACACCGAAATGCCGATCACGCTGCCTATACCGGTCGCGGCCGTCGGTCCCATCCACCCGAGAACATCGACCAATGCCAATATCATCAGGAAATGGACGAGGGTCGCGGCCAGGCCGACCACAATGAACATGCCACCCTGTCGAACCACGCTTGCCATTTAAACCACCGCCCATCGATTCACGGTATTACCGACCAATCCAATCGATACCGCTGCCAAACGTCACCCAGCTCGCCGACCGACCGACCGACTCGGCCCAAAAGGAGACCCGCCGCAGGTCGATAGGACGTAAACTCCAAGCATATCGCCGACAGCGGTTGCCGCACGACCGCACAGCGCCAACGGCGGTGTGGTTGCTCCTAGCCGAATTCCGTAAAGTAGTTGATTTCAGGCGGACACGCTAATGCGCTTCCTTTACCGTATCGATCTTTTCGACATAATCGAACCCGACCTTGACGGGCAACAAACCCGCCGTATTGCGCGTATTGATCGCCAGCAATAGCGAAACCAGCGCGATCGTTGCCGTTTGCACGAGCAGACCGATGAGCGCGCCGACCGCTACCGTCAACCAGCCTGGTGTCGCATACCCCAGCAATTTAACGATCAACGCCACCAGTATCAACACGACACTGGACAGAGCGACAAACGCGCAAAAAAGAATAATCCGGGTCAGCACGCCTTCGACGAAGACCGCCACCGAGCGCACTCCGTGGGTGATCAGCGATACCAGGTTCATTTTTGAGCGTCCGCAGTAACGCTTGCCTCGATCCGTTTCGATATTGCGTCGGCTCAACCGTGACGCAATGATCGTGGCCGGCAAGTGCATCCATAGCTCCTCCATGTGTACGAGACGGCGCAGCGCTAACGGCGTTAGTGCGCAAAAATTGCCGAATCGGATTTCTTCGCCCGTCAGTAGATAGAACAGGCCGCGATACAGCCGATAGAAGACCTTGAAGATGCGGCTCTCTTCACGCTTGCGGCGCTGCGCCACAACAACATCACAGGCTTCACTTTCAAGCTCCTCCAGCAGCCTGGATACATCCTGTGGTCGATCTTCGCCATCGCCGTCCATGATGACAACCTGATCGGCATCGGCGCGCCTGGCGACCTGAATGAGACCGGTTGCAATGGCCCGTTGATGGCCCAGATTGCGCTTTAAGGTAATCAATTCGATATCGTACGGTCGATCGCGTAGATGACGCACTTCGATCGGGTCTTCCAGCGACCCGTCGTCCACGACGACGACGACCAGCTGCCGCGCATCGTTGCGCAACTGCGTCAATTCGTCCAGCAGGCGCATGAGCGACGGGCGATCGTTGAATGCCGGCGTTACGACGTAAAGCTTCTTCATACGGTTATAATTGCAGTTGCCCAAGTTGCGCCAACTGCTTGAAGTAAGCAATCGTCTTTGCCAGTCCCTCGCCCAACTGTACACGCGGCTCCCACGACAGTTCGCGACGTGCCAGCGTAATGTCCGGTTGACGCTGCACGGGATCGTCGGGCGGCAAACCGAGAAAGTCCAGTTCAGACTTGGATCCCGTCATCTCTATGACTTGCTGCGCCAGCTCGCGAATACTGAACTCGCCGGGATTGCCCAGATTGACCGGTCCGACCAGCGTATCGGGTGCTGCCATCAGGCGCACAAAACCCTCGATCATATCGTCTACGTAGCAAAACGAGCGGGTCTGGCTGCCGTCGCCGTAGATGGTAATCGGATCATCACGCAACGCCTGTACGATGAAATTCGACACCACGCGACCGTCATTGGGATGCATACGGGGGCCGTAAGTATTGAATATTCGTGCTACGCGGATGTTCAAGCCATGTTGACGGTGATAGTCGAAAAACAAGGTTTCGGCACAACGCTTGCCTTCGTCGTAACAGGCGCGTGGCCCGATGGGATTCACGTTGCCCTGATAGCTTTCCGGCTGCGGGTGAACTTCCGGGTCACCGTATACCTCGCTGGTCGACGCCTGGAAAATTTTTGCTTTCACGCGTTTTGCCAACCCGAGCACGTTGATCGCGCCATGCACGCTGGTCTTGGTGGTTTGAACGGGATCAAACTGGTAGTGGACCGGGGATGCCGGACAAGCCAGATTGTAGATCTCGTCGACTTCGATATAAAGCGGGAACGTGATGTCGTGCCGCATCAGTTCGAAATGCCGATGATCCATCAAATGCATGACGTTATCGCGTGTGCCGGTGTAGAAGTTATCCACACACAGCACGTCGTGCCCGTCGTCCAACAGGCGCTCACACAAATGGGATCCCAAAAAACCGGTGCCACCGGTTACCAAAATTCGCTTTCTCAACCCTTGCATCAGACAACCTAATCGACTGTGTAAATTGACAGACACGCGTCTGCTCGGGTGCGGCACGCCCGCAGGCTCGCTGCAAACGTCAAGATTACCGGAACGCTCGGACGGCGTCTCGGCGTTATATGTGCAATGGGGGCGCCTTTGCGCATGGCCCCGGGGTGTCCCGGCGCGCGAACAACCGTTACTCAGCTGTCAGCGGCCTGTTCGAGCCTTCTGTCCAAAGAAGCGCCGATCAATTCATCCTGAATTGTCAGGACCACTTCCGTGTGCCGTGGACAGTCTGAACCGATCAGTTCTTCGCTGCGGCTGTGCATTGCTGACCGCAGCAACCGCCACGATGCACTTGCGTCGCAGCACCAGCTTCGACATACGGCGATTTCTTAGCCATGAGCGGTTTGATTATGCAGTGCCTCGTGGAGCCGTCTGCGCTTGTCGAATATCAACTGAAATCCGTGACCGGCGGCGAATCGCCCGCCGTTCATATAGGGGATACTCGATTGTGCAGTTCTCACGACTGCGCACGACGCCTTTGTCGTAATAACTTCAGCACGGCGGGCGGGCGGGGCAATCGCCTGGCGCTATGCCGTCGGCGCGACGACTATCAACCCGCGGCGCCTTCCGCCAAGCCGGCTTTACCCAACAGACCACGGCGGCGCAGACTCTCAATGACCATAGCGACGCTGTCCTCAATGCTGGTCACATCCGTGGCAACCACCAGTTCGGCATTCTCGGGCTCCTCGTAGGGCGATGAAATACCGGTATAGTTTTTGATCAATCCCGCGCGCGCCTTGGCATACAAACCCTTCACATCGCGCTCTTCGCAGACCGGCAGGCCGCATTTGCAGAAAATCTCGACAAAGCGTCCTTCCGGCATCATGGAACGCACCTTATTGCGTTCCGCGCGAAACGGCGAGATGAACGCGGTCATGGCGACGACACCCGCATGCGTCATCAGTTTGGCGACTTCACCGATACGACGGATATTTTCGACCCGGTCGACATCGCTAAAACCAAGATCTGCGCAAAGCCCGTGCCGCACGTTGTCGCCATCCAATACAAACGTGCGGCAACCCATCTGGTGCAGGCGCTCTTCGACCGCATGTGCCAAGGTGGATTTTCCCGCCCCGGAAAGGCCGGTGAACCACACCACGAAACTGCGATGCCCGTTCGCCTCCTCGCGGCGCTCCTGGGTGACAGTGGCATGGTGCCAGACGACGTTGCTACCCGTCGGTTCGGTACCCATATATCATTTCACCTTCATTGCGAACGGCAAGCCGCGAGCGCCCGCTACCGCACGGGGGGCGCAACTCGCGACCGGACCGATGCCTTCTCATCAAACAATGCCCATCCCGTCGAAGCGGCGATGTGGTCGCGCAGTGCCTTGGCAAAAAACGCCTCTGGTTGAATCGGCGTAGATCGGAGCACGTTGCCGCGCGCCCGCACGGCAACGAATGGGGCGTGGAGGCTCCCACAACGATCAGTCTTCCAGGCGGTACTTGGCGCCACAGTAAGGGCAGACTGCCTCACCGGTCTTTTCGATCGGCAGATAGACTCTCGGATGCATATTCCAGACTTCATCTTCGGCACGCGGACAGGACAAGGGTAAGTCAGCGCGCTTGACGACGACGGGCTTCGGCGCCTCGCGCTTGGCGGATTGGGACATGTTACGAATCTCCGTTAAACCACGGTTAACCACTCGGGGTGAACACCGCCACGACCGTGGACCGCATCGAAATACTTGGTCTGCAGTCGCGCGGTGATCGGACCGCGTGTGCCGGACCCGATAGCCCGATTGTCGACTTCCCGAATCGGGGTGACCTCGGCCGCGCTGCCGGTGAAGAAAGCCTCATCGGCGATGTAGACCTCGTCACGCGTGATGCGTTTTTCCACGACTTTCAGACCTTCTTCCCCAGCCAGCGCAAGGACTGTTTTTCGCGTAATGCCGTCGAGGGCCGACGTGAGATCGGGCGTGTAGAGCACGCCGTCTCGCACAATAAAGATGTTTTCGCCCGAACCTTCCATGACATAACCCTCGGCATCGAGCAACAAGGCCTCGTCGTAGCCGGTATCGAGCGCTTCCTTCAGCGCGAGCATGGAATTCATATAGTTGCCGTTGGCCTTGGCGCGGCACATGGTAATGTTGACATGGTGACGGGTAAAGGAAGAAACGCGGATACGGATGCCGTTGGTCATGCCGTCTTCACCCAGATACGCGCCCCACGCCCAGGCGGCCACCATGCAATGCACCTGCAGGTTATCGGCGCGCAGCCCCATTCCCTCGGAGCCGTAGAAGCACATGGGGCGGATGTACGCGGATTCCAGGCCATTTTCGCGAACCGCAGCCCGCTGCGCCTCGTTCAGCGTCTCGCGATCGTAGGGCATGGGCATGCCGAGGATATGCGCCGACCGAAACAGCCGATCGGTGTGATCCTGCAGGCGAAATATGGCCGTCCCCTGCTCGGCATGATAGGCGCGCACCCCCTCGAATACACCCATGCCGTAGTGCAGCGTGTGGGTCAGTACATGCGTTTTCGCCTCGCGCCAGGGCACCATTTCACCGTCCAGCCAGATGAGTCCGTCGCGGTCCGACATTGTTTGCATTTTCTACTCCACACGCTGCAACGTGTTACATCGATCTAAACCGGTTCGCCCATCAGCGTTTGCCAGATGTCGCGCACCATCTGTCGCTCCTCCCGCAGGCGCTCATCGGGCATCAGGCCCGGCGCCTCCTGCAAGGCGCTGCGATGGTACACCGCGCGGAATACCTGGTAGGTATCAGCCAGCAACTCGGCATCGTCACCCGCCAAAAGCGCGTGTCGCCCCAGGCCCTCCAGCAGGCGCAGATTGTCCGACCAATCCAGCAGATCGGGGTACTGGGACGCCCACCGAAGAATCGCGTATTGAACCATAAACTCGATATCCGCGATACCGCCCGGCCCCTGCTTCAGATCGAATTGACCCGGTTCGCTCTTGTCGAGCGCCCGCCGCATCTTCGCCCGCATTTCGATCACGTCATGACGCAGCGCCTCGGCGTCGCGCTCACGCGACAACACGTGGCGGCGAATCGCCTCGAAGCGCGCCTGCACTACCGGATCGCCGGCGATAGCCCGGGCGCGCAGCAGCGCCTGGTGTTCCCAGGTCCACGCCTCGTTTTCCTGATAAGTATCGAACGCGTTCAACGAACTCACCAGCTGTCCGGCATTGCCGTTCGGCCGCAGACGCATGTCGACTTCGTACAAAATGCCCGATGGCGTGCGCGTCGTCAGCAAATGGATGACCCGCTGTCCCATACGCGCGTAAAACACGTCGTTGGCAATCTGCCGGCGCGCCTCCCCACCGGCGGTCATGGCCATGGGGTTCTGACTGCCATGCAGGAAAACCAGATCGAGATCCGAGCCGTATCCGAGCTCAATACCACCCAGCTTCCCATACCCGATGATCGCAAACCCGGTTTCCGCCCCCGTAATCTCGGTCGGCGCACCGTGCTTGGCGAGCAAATGAGACCAGGCCAGGCCAACGGTGCGCGTCAACACGGCTTCCGCGATATCGGTCAGATAGTCACTCACTACGCGCAAGGGGATGACGTCGGTAAGATCGGCTGCAGCCACGCGTAGCATGTTGCCTTGCGCAAACTGGCGCAACCGCTCCATCTGTTGCTCAAGGTCGTCGGGATACAACTGGCCGAGCATTGCGTCGAGCTCGACGTCCAACTCCTGGCGCCGCAGCGGCGTGTACAGCCGGCGCGCGTCCAGCAGTTCATCCATCAGGATGGGCTGCCTGATCAATTGGCCGACTATCCAGGAGCTTTCGCCGCTCAAGCGCACCAGCTGCGACAATGCCAAGGGGTTTTCCATCAGCAAATCGAGATATGCAGTTCGTCTGACAATCGCCGTCAGGAGACTCAACAGCCGTCTGAGCGTCAAATCCGGGTTGGGCGCATGCGCGGTCACGTCCAGCAGCATGGGGACGAGTTGGTCGAGGCGCTCTCGGCCGCGCGCGCTCAGGGAGCGGCACGCCACCGAATCCCGAAATTTTGCCAATTGCTCCAGCACCTGTTCGGGTTCGGCGTAACCACAATCCTTCAGCCGCGCCGCCAGCCGGTCGCTTCTCTCTTCCGCCAGCCAGACCATCGCCAACAAGGCATCGGGTGCGTCATCGTCTGCGTGCGGGGTGGCAAACACCTGATCGAATTGCTGATGCACGCGCTCCCGGTGGCGATCCAGCGCTTCGATAAAGGACGTCCAATCAGGGTGGTTCATGCTCCGCGCCAGCCGCGTGCGCGACGCCTCGTCTCTTGGCAGCTTATGTGTCTGTTCGTCTTTCCATGCCTGCAGGCGATTCTCGGTCAGGCGCAGAAACTCATACGCTTCCGAAAGTTCGCGCACCGAGAACCGCGGCAGCAGGTCTTTGCTGCCCAATCGCTTGAGCACGGCAAGAATGGGACGAATCTGCAAATCGGAATCCCGTCCGCCGCGCACCAACTGAAACGCCTGGCCGATAAACTCGATCTCGCGGATTCCACCCAGACCCAGCTTGATGTTTTCGTCCATGCCCTGCTTGCGCAACTCCTGGGAAATCATGCGCTTCATGTTGCGGATCGAGTTGATGGCGCCGAAGTCGATGTAGCGGCGATAGACAAACGGGCGAAGCATTTCGGTCAGTTCGGCCCCGGCGCGGGCGTCGCCGGCGATAACCCGGGCCTTGATCATGGCGTAGCGTTCCCAGTCACGCGCCTGCGACTCGTAGTAGCTCTCCAGCGCATCGAAACTCATCGCCAGCGGACCGGCCTCGCCGAACGGCCGCAACCGCATATCGACCCGAAACACGAAGCCATCAACGGTCATGCGTCCCAGGGCGTTGATCAAGTCCCGGCCCAAGCGCGTAAAGAATTCCTCGTTGGGCACACGCCGCGGCCCGTCGGCTTCACCGTGTTGGGGAAAGGCAAATATCAGATCAATATCAGAAGACAGATTCAGCTCGCGCGCGCCCAGTTTACCCATTCCCAGGACGACCAACTGCTGTTGACGGCCGGCCGCGTCGCGCGGCACACCGTCGCGTTCAATCCGCCATTGATAGAGAAGATCGAGCGTCTGCCGAATGCACGCGTCTGCCAATTCGGTCAGGCTTTCCATGGTTTCGGACAGCGCCGCCGCACCGCTGATATCGCGCCATATGATGCGTACCATTTCGCGCTTGCGGAAGCGTCTTAAGGATGCTTCGAGCGACTCCGGATCGGCGACCGCGCTAAGCGCTCCCACGAGCCGGTCGGCGAGCGCACCGGGGTCGGATGGCCGCTGCAGCAGCCCGTCGGCGTGCAAACCGAACAATAAAGCGGGTTCTCTCAGACAGCACTGGGCAACGTAGTCGCTCGCGTCCCACACGGCAGCCAAATTGCTGACGATGGCCGGTACGGCGTCGCCACCGGATCCCATCTCGCCCAGTTTCTCGTACCAGGACTCCAACAGTCGGACAACACGATCATCCGCGGACGCATCATTGATTGTTGCCATGGCCATAATCGGTAAAGACGAAACCCCGCAGATTAAAACCGATGCGCGCCGGCTGCATTGCCCGACATCAAGCGAGGTATCGAGTCCGCAAATTCGACGCGCTTAACCCGCCCGAACGCGGCCGCCCCGAACCGGATAGACCAGGAAGCGGCGGATCAACCCCCGACCTGAGAGGGCTGCCCGAACCGCTCGAGCAGCGCGCCCGTTGCCTCCAATATCCGATACTTGGCGAGTAGGTGATCGGCGCCGGCATTGACCAGCGCCTGCTGTGCTTGCAGCACGTCGTTTTCCGCATTCAGCACGTCGAGCAGCGTACGTTGGCGGATATTGAATTGCTTGGCATACGCCTCGCGCGTCGCGCGGGCCGCTTCGACTTGGCGCGCCAGCAGCGGTAATTGCGCACCAGTCGCGGACATGGCCGCCCACGCCAACCGCACGCTTTCCTCGAGTTGGCGCAATGACCGGTTACGCACCTCCTTGGACTCGTTGATATTGAACGCCGTTTGCCGCTCCCGCGCTTTGTCGGCACCGCCGCGATACAGATTGAAACGCATTCTGAGCATGGCGCTGAAATCCCGGTTGTGCCCGGCAATGCCGTCGATATCGTCATCGCTGCTGCCGCCGACCTCGAGATCGAGGCGCGGATACTGGCCCTGTTTCGACGCTTCGTGTTGCGCCTGCGCCGCGAGAATATCGGCTTCGGCAACCGCGATCGTCGGATTGTTTGCCCGCGCGAGTTCCAAAGTCTCTTCCAGCGTTACGGGCAAGGTTACCGATTCGCTTTGCGGTATTGCATAGTCGCCTCGCGGCAACTGGCCGACCACCCGCTGAAAGGCCGTTTGCGCATCCTGCAGATTGACGTCGGCGGCGATCAGATTGGCCTGCGTAAGCGCCACCCTGGCCTGCACCTGGTCGTAATCCGCACGCCGCCCAACTCCGGCGTTGCTGCGTAAGCGGATCTGATCCTCGAACCGCCGGTGTATCTCCAGGCTCTGTGCCGATATCTCGCGCAGCGACTGATAGCGCCCAAGATCGATATACGACTGAATCGTCTGTCGGGCAACCGCCTCGGAGGCGGCGCGCCAGCGCGCCTGCGCCGATTCGACGCGCGCCCGCTGCCTGGCGACTTCGCTGGCGGTGCCGTAGCCGTCGAACAGCATCTGACGAAGATTGATGCCCAGTTCCTTCCGCGTCAGATCATTGGACCCCCCCCGATCGCGCGTCGCGGGGCTGTCCGTGTACTCGTGGCCGATGCCGGCGTTCAGGTCGACGCTCGGACGGTAACCCGCCTTTGCCTGTCGCAACTCCTCCTCGCGCGCCTGCCACGAGCTGCGCGCCTCCAGCACATCGGGATTCGACGCCAGCGCTTGCTGTACGGCCTGCGCCAAACCTTCGGCGCCTACCTCTCCCGCTTCGCTCAACAAGGTCAGCGCTGTGAGAGCGAGCACCGCAGGCACAACCCCCATCGTCCTCATCGTCGTCAATTTATTCACAATCGCTACCGTCCTCTGATTGTATGGAGTAGAAGAGACTACCGCACCGGCCTCTAACTCGAGCGGCGCCCGGACGGCGTACCCGCGATGCAACTCGATCAATGTCCGACCACCAGCATCCGCGGCCGAACCGGCCACAGGCGGCGATTCATCGGCAACTACCGAATGCCCCAACGATCCGAAATCCACCTTGAGCGAGAAAGGCCATCAGCTACAATTTTTAGCTTAAATCGCTTTGACCCGCTGACCCATCTTATACTGGCCCGCGACCCAAGACCGGGCCGGTTCGGCAAGCGTCCCTGCGCCGCGCGGCCAAAACTGACTCCAGGAGTCCGATGTTTAGCGACAACAATAGTGGATTCAGCCACATATGGAAGGCTCGCCGCGATCACGGTCGGTGGATGTATGCTGTAGTTCTCATTCTCTGCGTCCTGATCGCCGATTTGTCCGCGCACGGCCGGTCCACGCTGCGCACGGTATATGTGGACGAAATTCCGGTCGAGGTCGAAATCGCCGACACCGTAGCCTTGCGATCGCGCGGCCTCATGCAACGCGCGGCGCTGGCGGCGAATACCGGTATGCTGTTTGTCTATGCAGAACCGCATCTCCTGCAGTTCTGGATGAAGGACACCCCGCTCGATCTGGATATCGGGTTTTTCGACGAGCACGGGCGACTGTTACACATCGAGCAGATGCAGGCATACGATGACGTGACCCGCCATTCGGCACGGTCGCCGGCAAAGTACGCGCTCGAAGTCAATCGAAACTGGTTTGCCCGGCATCATATCGGTCCCGGCGCCCGGCTCAGGTTTGCAAACGGTGGCGCCGGCGAGGCGAATTCGGCGGCTCAGTAATCTTTACGGAGCGTTCAGCATTCGAGCGCCCGCAACCCGCTCGGCAATCGTCAAATGACGCTGTCGTCGATCGTGCTGGCTTCGATTGGCGCATAAGCGCTATCGAGCGTCACCCGCGCATTCAGGCCGGCGGCTTGTCCTGGTGTACCCGAAAACCCGGCCATGGCCAGGGCGGCAGCAGCGAGATCGCTCGTCGCGGCCGGACCGTCTTCAACGAACAATACATTAGCGTCCGCATCGGGCGCGAGCACATCTGCCAAACTCAGGGGTTCGCTGGCGCTTCGAGCGAGCGCACCGGCAGCGCCGTCCGCAGCGATAAAAAGCGCCGCAACGGGTTGCGCGACCTCGCTTACGGCGGGGAGATCGTCAAACCCCAACAGGTCTGCCTCCGCTGTCCCCACCTGCCGCTCGGGAGTCGGCCCGCCGTTGATATCGATACTCAAAGCCGCATTCGCCGTCGTGTCTCCGTCGGTCACGCTGTAGGCGAATTCCTCGCGCAGAAACTCGTCCGGATTCAAGGCGAGCACAACCGGATTCGCCATATCCACCACATAGGTGTAATCGCCCGCCGCGTCGATCGTCAACACCCCGAAACTCCCCGGCAGCGTCGTGGCGACCGTCTCCGTCACGGCCGCCGTCGCGCTGCCGTCTGCTGTCGCGATGGCCGAAACGACCAATGGATCGCCTTCCGGATCGGTATCGTTCGTCAGGACATTGCCGGTCACCGGGGCGGTCCCGTCAGGCGCGGCGCCCAGGGCGGGGCCCAACGCCATATCGGCGACAAAGGTAAAAGCGCCGGACGTTGTATCCACCTGATACAAGACCGATAGCGCCGTCGCGTACAGGCCTTGATCGGGCCCCAATGCCAGACCGAACGCATCTGCCACCGTTGGGCCGATGACCGTGCCGCCGTCGGCTGCATCGCGCAGATCGACAGCAATCAGCGCGTCGCCGTCGGACGTCACCGACGTGAAATACAGGGTATCTTCCGCTACGACGATATCTCCGAAGGACCCATAGTCCAGAGGCTTGATCAGCGCCGCGGCACCGGTGGCGGCATCGACGGTATAAGCCCCCCATTGGTTGTCGCCGAAGGCAACGGCGTAGAGCATCCCGTCGTCCCCCATCGCCAGCGTACTGACGAAATCCACGCGCAAGGGCCCTATCTGGGCGGCATCGCCGGTCGTCGGATCGATCGTGTACAGATCACCGTCCTGGGTAACGCCGTAAACCGCCGAGCTACCGTCGGAGGCGATATCCAAGAACGTCTGCGCCGTGGTCACGACATCCTCGGTTGCGCCAGTCTGCACGTGTACCTTGGCCAACCGGTTTACGCCATCGTTGACATAGATGTACTCGCCCAACACGGCCTCGCCCGCATCCGGCTGTGCATCGATCTGCGCAGTCGCGCTGACCGTCAGCGGCAGGCTGGCGCCCGAACCGTCGTTTCCGGCCAAGTCGGTGTAGCTGGCGTCCGCTACGCTGACCGCGACGTCACCTTCAAAGGTATCATCGGGCACGTAGGTGGCGGTCCAGGTGTCCGCGTCGACCTGCGAAAACCCAATCAGGTCCCCGCTGGAGATGCCGATATCGCTCGCGTCGAACCCGGCCACCGCCTCGCTGAACTGGAAGGTGATGGCGGCCGTCTCGCCCGCGCTCAGGTTCGCATCGTCGGTGCTGATCTCCAGCGTCGGCCCCAGCGTATCGACCGTCAGGTCCAGGCTGTCGCCGCTGCCGACGTTACCCTCCAGATCGGTGTAACTGGCATCCGCCACAGCGACCGTCAGGTCGCCGTTAAAGTCCGCCGGCGGCGTCAGGCGCGCCGTCCAGGTGTCAGCGTCGAGCTGCGTGAACTCGCTCAGGGTGCCGTCAGTGACCGCGACGTCCTCGACCGTGAATCCGGTCACCGCTTCGCTGAACTGGAAGGTCAGCAGCGCCGTCTCGTCCGCGGCGAGCGCGGCGTCGTCGGCCGTGATGGTCAGCGTGGGCGAGCCATCGCCCACCACCGTATCGACGGTCAACGGCAGCGCGTCGCCCGCGCCCTGATTGCCCGCCAGGTCGGAATAGGTCGCATCCGCCACCTCGATCGTCGCGCGCCCCGCGAAGTTCTCCTCTGGGGTAAAGACCGCGCGCCAGGTGTCGGCGTCGAGCTGCGTCAGAGCGGCCAAGGTCCCGCCCGCGACGGCGATATCGCTCGCGTCGAACCCGGCCACCGCCTCGCTGAACTGGAAGGTGATGGC
>CBDUNM010000013.1:0-59529 GCA_965368585.1 uncultured Chromatiales bacterium
CAGCCTGCAGGCGCAGGACACGGTGATGACGGATCTTCTCGACGAAGATCTGGAAAATCTCGATATCGGTGTCGCCGACGACGACCCTGGCGAGGGTGACTCGAATCTCGACGTGGACGACGCGCCGGTCGTGCGTTACGTCAACAAGATCCTGCTCGATGCGATCAACTCCGGCACTTCGGATATCCATTTCGAGCCCTACGAATACACCTACCGCGTACGTTTCCGCCAGGACGGCATGCTGCACGAAAAGGTGACGCCCCCGGTCAATATCGCGTCGCGCCTGGCCGCCCGGCTCAAGGTCATGGCCAGGCTCAACATCGCCGAACGCAGGGTGCCGCAAGACGGGCGGATCAAAATGACCCTGTCGAAGAACCGCTCGATCGATTTTCGCGTGAATACCTGCCCTACGCTCTACGGCGAAAAGGTCGTTTTGCGTATTCTCGATTCGACGGCCGCGCAGCTGGGCGTCGAATCACTGGGGTTCGAGAGCGAGCAGCGCGATGACTTCCTCAAGGCGATCGCCAAACCGTACGGCATGATTCTCGTCACCGGCCCGACCGGCAGCGGTAAGACGGTTAGCCTCTACACTGCGCTGAACCTGTTGAACAGTTCCGAAGTGAACATTTCGACGGCGGAAGATCCGGTCGAGATTCAGGTGCCCGGCATCAATCAAGTCAATGTCAACCCCAAGACGGGTTTGACCTTCGCCGAAGCACTGCGCGCGTTTCTGCGCCAGGATCCGGATATTGTCATGGTCGGCGAGATACGAGATCTGGAGACTGCGGAAATTGCGGTGAAGGCAGCTCAAACCGGGCACCTGGTACTTTCGACGCTGCATACCAATGACGCACCGCAGACGCTCACCCGGCTGGTCAATATGGGCATACCGCCATTTAATATCGCATCGTCTGTCAACCTGATTCTGGCACAGAGATTGGCGCGCAAGCTCTGCGAACATTGCAAGCAGCCGGATGAGTTACCGCGGGAAGCCTTGATGGAAGAAGGCTTTACGGAGGCCGATCTGGCCGAGAATTTCACGGTGTACAGGCCGGTGGGGTGCGACCGGTGCACCAAAGGCTACAAGGGGCGCATCGGCGTGTTCGAAGTCATGCCCATATCGGAGGCCACGGGCCGGCTGATCATGGAAGGCGGAAACTCGATAGAAATCCGCGCCCAGGCCAACCAAGAAGGCGTCAGCGATTTGAGGAAATCCGGGCTACGCAAAGTGAAAGCCGGTGTCACCAGCCTCGAAGAACTCAATCGCGTGACCAAGGACTGATCCATGGCAACAAAAGCTGCTGCAGCCGCCACCAGGGCGGAAAAGAACGCTGTCTTCGTCTGGGAAGGCACTGACCGGAAAGGTTCGCGCGTCAAAGGCGAGTCCCGCTCGTCGAATATGGCGCTGGTGCGCGCGGAACTCCGTCGCCAGGGCATCAATCCACTCAAGGTACGCAAGAAGTCCACTTCGTTTCTAACCAACCGCAAAAAGAAGATCACGTCCAAAGATATCGCCGTGTTTTCACGACAAATGGCCACCATGATGTCGGCGGGTGTGCCGTTGGTGCAATCGTTCGATATCGTCGGCCGAGGCCATGTCAATCCCGCGATGCAGGATCTGGTGCTGGCGATAAAGGCCGATGTGGAAGCTGGCATCTCGCTTACGGACTCGCTGAAGAAGCATCCGCTTTACTTCGATGACCTGTTTTGCAATCTGGTGCGGGCGGGAGAGCAGGCCGGTGTCCTCGAGGCCCTGCTCGACAAAATCGCCACTTACAAGGAAAAAACCGAATCCCTCAAGGGCAAGATCAAGAAGGCGCTGTTCTATCCGGCGGCGGTAATCATCGTGGCGATCCTGGTGACGGCGATCATCATGATCTTCGTCATTCCGCAGTTCCAGGAACTGTTCTCGAGTTTTGGCGCCGACCTGCCCGCCCCCACCCAGGTCGTTATTTCGATCTCCATTTTCATGCAGTCCTGGTGGTGGGCGTTGTTACTGGGAATATTTGCTTTCTCCTCACTGTTCGGCGCGGCGTTTAAACGCTCGGCGAAGCTCCGCGAAGCGGTCGATCGCACCTTACTCAAACTCCCGGTGATCGGCGCAATCCTGCACAAAGCGGCGCTGGCACGATTTGCCCGCACCACGTCCACCATGTTCGCGGCAGGTGTTCCGCTGGTCGAAGCGCTGGAATCCGTGGCCGGGGCAACCGGAAGCGTCGTTTACGGCAATGCGGTCATGAAAATGCGCGAAGACGTCGCGACGGGTCAGTCGTTACAGCTGTCCATGCGGCAGCAGACGCTTTTCCCGCACATGGTGATTCAGATGGTTTCAATCGGTGAGGAATCGGGTGCGCTCGACGACATGCTCTCCAAAGTCGCCGATTTTTACGAGGAAGAAGTCGACAATGCCGTCGACGCATTGAGCAGCCTGCTCGAACCCTTGATCATGGTGGTTCTCGGCGTGCTGATCGGCGGCATGGTGGTCGCGCTGTACCTGCCGATCTTCCAACTCGGCAATGTGATCTCGGGAAGCAACTAAAACGCCATCGACATGCGCCTCGTGGATCTCTCACTTTTCAGCGATCGCCCCACGGGGGGAAGTGGTACCTCGTCCACCGGAAAAGACGCGGCGCCGAAAACCGGGTTGTCGCCGCTATAGACCACACCGTGGATTTACTGGATCTACTGCTCGCCAACACCGGACTCTACCTGGCATTTGCGCTGATTCTCGGACTGCTGCTGGGCAGCTTTCTCAACGTTGTCATACTTCGCCTGCCGGCAAAAATGGAGGCCGAGTGGCGCGTGTATTGCGACCAACAGGCGGGTACCGCTACCGAGCAGGATCCGCGCACCTGGTTCGGGTTAAGGTTCCTGATCACCCCTCCATCTTCCTGTCGGGCGTGCGGCCACCGAATTCGCGCCTGGGAAAACATTCCCCTTCTGAGCTTCGCCCTGCTCCGGGGACGTTGCAGCAGCTGCCAAACCGCCATCGGCTGGCGCTATCCGGCGGTTGAACTGACGTCGGGCGTGCTCACCCTGGTGGTGGCAACGCAGTTCGCGCCGGGTTCGGCGCTGATCGGCGCTGCCCTAATGACATGGGTCCTGATCGCGCTGAGCGTGATCGACATCGACAGCCAACAGCTCCCCGATCAGCTAACTCTGCCGCTGGTCTGGGTCGGATTGCTGCTGAATACTCAAGCGGTATTTACCGATCTCACGTCTGCGGTCGTCGGCGCCGCCGCTGGGTATGTGTTCCTGTGGTTCGTGTACCATGTGTTCGTTTCAATCACCGGGAAGGAAGGCATGGGTTATGGCGATTTCAAACTTTTCGCCGCCTTCGGCGCCTGGTTCGGCTGGCAACTGTTACCGCAAATCTTATTGGTCTCGTCGGTGGTTGGAGCGATTGTCGGCATATCGCTGATCGTTTTTCGCGGCCGGGATCGACAGCTGCCGATACCCTTCGGTCCATATCTCGCGGTCGCCGGATGGATTGCGTTGAATTGGGGCCAGGAAATCAACCACGCGTATTTAGGGCTCGCGGGTCTCACCTGAAGAATGCTGGTAATCGGTCTCACGGGGGGTATTGGCAGCGGCAAAACGGCCGTCAGCGAGCGTTTTGAAAAACTGGGCGTACCGGTGATCGACGCCGATATTCTAAGCAGGGAACTGGTTGCCCCCGGACAACCTGCCCTGGCCGAAATCGAGGCCGCTTTCGGCGCCGAGATTATTTTGAGCAGTGGCGAACTGAATCGTAAGGCATTGGGCGAAATCGTTTTTTCCAACCCCTCACAAAGAACGACGCTCGAAGCGATATTACATCCACGCATTCAAGCAGCCATGCGGTCCAGATTGGCGGAACTGGATGCGCCCTTTGCCATTCTGGTGATTCCTCTGCTGTTGGAAGCACACCAGGAAACCATGGTCGATCGAATACTGCTGATCGACGCGCCACAGCGTCTGCAGCGCCGTCGCATCCAAGCACGGGACGGAATTTCGCCGGCGCGTATCGAGCGGATCCTCGCGGCGCAATCGGACCGCTCGAAAAGGCTGGCCGTGGCGGATGACGTCATTGTCAATGATCGGGATTTACAACACCTGGACCGATCGGTCGCCGCTCTGTACGACCGATATACCAAACTTTCCGCGGAAACGTGACATCTTACTTTACGAGCACCCTATCGCTCTAGGACAATAGCCAGTACGCTTAGCAAGCGTTCGGGAAATTATCTTTCGCGCAATGAAGCATCGATAGGGTTGGCTAGAATGTGCTGTTTCGATCCGTCCGTCGCGATTGATTCATGTCGCGAACCCGGACTCACAAGCGTTTCAAACGTCAATGTACCTGCCACTAGCGCCCATCCGCGTCCAGGAAAACCCCGGTGACCGATCACATTCTTTTCGAGCATCCGCTCAATGAAAAATGCCGAACCCTGCTGCGGATTTCTCACCTGTTCGAACAGTTCGAACACCACCTGCCGGTGGAAAACGAATGGAGCAGCCGCGCCACGCTGAGCGCTTTGCTTGACATTGCGACGGTTCTGTCGCGCGCCGATATTAAGTCTGAACTGATCAAAGAGGCGGATCGCTACGCAAATGCCTTGCGTCGAATGAGCGGTAATCCGGGCGTCGATCGCACGCGCCTAGAATTAATCCTGCAAGACGTCCAAAATATCAGCGCCACCATGCAACAGGTCAGCGGGCAATTGGGCCACGCATTGCGCAGCAACGAATTTTTGAAAGCGATCATGCAGCGCAGCAGTATTCCGGGCGGCAGTTTTGATTTTGACTTGCCGCAATTTCACTATTGGCTGCGGCTGCCGTACGCCGTGCGCGCCGCTCAACTCAACGCGTGGCGCGAAGAGGTGAAGGCGGTGCAGTCGGCCGTCGGCCTGCTGTTGACCCTGATTCGGAACAGCGCCGTGCCCCAAGAGGAACAAGCACCCGCAGGTTTTTTCCAACAGAGCCTGTCATCCGGCAGCCAGGCACACTTGGTGCGGGTGGCTGTTCCAAGAAAAGCGGGAATTTACGCCGAGATAAGCGGCGGCAAGCACCGCTTCAGCATTCGATTTCTAGATGACGACGACCTCGAACACCCCAATCAGACCCAGGACACAGTTCCTTTTCTGTTGACCGTTTGCAGCTTGTAGGCAATGCCTTCGACCAAGCCATTACAGGTACGCTGCCCGAATTGCGCCGCCGCAGTCCCTTGGACGGCACAATCAAAGTGGCGACCCTTCTGCAGTGAACGCTGTCGCCTGATAGATTTGGGTGAATGGTTGAACGAGGAAAAACGCATTCCGGGCGAGTCAGATATTCCGCATGGCACCGAAAACGACACTGACCCGGCTGACCACGAGTAGCGGCTGCCCCCCAATACTTGACCCAAGTCCCGGAGCGTGCCCTATCCGTCGCGTATTCACGGGATGGGTTGACGACGAAATACCCAGTGTTGTGAACCGAGATAATTCAGCGCCAATCCGGCAACCGAGCCAGCGCTCAAGGCTACGACCGGTAGGGCTTGAAGCGCTGGCAATAGCGCCAGCATGCCATAGTATACGCAGACGTTGAGCAGCAATCCGCCCAAGTTGTTCAGCGTGTAACGCCCCAATTCAAGGCCGCTTGGAGGACTCACAGAGCGAAAGGTAATCCGTCGGTTAAGATACCACGCGAGAACGATCGCACCAGGCAAGGTGATTGCGCGCGCTCGCGACGCGCTCAAACCGGTCGATGCAACCAATCCAGTGAGCAAAAGCGCCTCTACCAGAAACACCAGAGCTCCCACGAGACAAAAACGTATCAAACGCACAGCATTTCCAGTCAATCAGAAAGTTGGCCTTGGCTGATGTAGGCGAAACGCTTCTGTTCCTTGGCTCGCCGCGACACGCTGTCCACGATGATGCCGCTTAGAAGCAGACTCATCGCCATCACGGCGAGCCCGGTGGCGAGAATTACCGTGGGAAAGCGGGGAACCAGGCCGGTGTTCACATATTCAATGAGGATGGGAATCATCAAAATGCCGGCCGCGAGCATTATCGCGAGCGCCAGCCAGCCGAAAAATCTCAGCGGGTGCACCTCCTTCATCAATATCAGCGCGTAGGCGAGGATACGCAGACCGTCGCGATAAGTGCGAAGTTTGCTTTGTGAACCCTTGGTTCGGGCGCCATAATGAATCGGAACTTCGACATGCGGTGCGGCAATCTCCGCGCCATGCACTGTGAGCATCATCTCGATTTCAAAGCCCCGCGGCTGCCAGGTGAAGGATTTCACGAAACGCCGTGTAAAGGCCCGGTAGCCGGAAAGCACGTCCTTGAAATTCTCTTTAAACAGGAGATTCGTGACCTTGGTGAGGAAACGGTTTCCCCAGCGGTGTCCCTGCCGATACAAACCGCTTTCACCTTGGTCCACGCGGACCCCGGTAACCATGTCAGCGCGCGACTGCACGAGTTGCTCGATCATCTTCGGCGCCTCCGCCGCGTCATAGGTACCGTCCCCGTCGGCAATCAGATATATGTCGGCCTCTATATCTGCAAAGGCGCGCACCAACGCACGACCTTTTCCACGTCGCGCTTCATGGCGCACGATAGCGCCAGCCTGCGCGGCGCACTTGGCGGTGTCATCATCCGAGCCATTGTCATAGACGTAAACTTCGGCGTTCGGCAAAGCAGTTCGAAAGCCCGCTACCACCGACTCAATGGCAGCGCTCTCATTGAGACAAGGCAGGATAACCGCGATCTTAGGCATTTTCAGGTCGCTCGTAATTTACCGCGCAGGACAGCGCCCGAGCGCATTGGGAAGAACCGACCAACAGACCCTAGCGTGAACCTGTTGGGGGGCGTTGAACATTTCATCGGCAAAATTCGGCGCATTTGGTACGGATTGAATGAACTCATCGCTTGTGAACCAACATCATCGCGCGCACGGAGTCATAGGATCGGGAAAACTGCCGATACGCCGGGCGAGCTCATCCACACACGAAGCTCGCCTCGCCTCCCTGGCGGCAACTCGATTTGCCAACGGGCACGTTCCAGTTTTTCGAATTTCAATAGTTCGGCGCGCTCACCCCCGGACCGGGACAAGATCTTTAACGATTTGATCCGGGCGGTTTGAGACGTTGACTCCAACACCAACCGACCGTCAGCCCCCGGCCCCAGGACGATACCCGCATCACTACCCACTGCTGCACACGGCTTGTTCAATGGCCGACAATCGTGTTCCGTGAGCAGCAACGCGCTCGTGTCCATGGAGAGTTCCTGTTGTGTTTTCTTCCCCACCTGCCCCCAACTCAGCACAAGGCCGACGGCGACGATGACAAAGAAAATCCATATCCGATTCCAGGATCCCATAAGATTCAATGGTCGTTAGTGGTCAACCCGCCAGGAGACATGCATCGCGCCCAAGGTTACAGCCATGAAACCAATCCGGTGGTGCCGAATTTCCCGGCTGCAATGTCGTCCAGTAGGGCTTGCGCCTTCGCCGCTACCGCGGATTCCGACTCGCCTTCGTTGAATAGCAGCGCCAGGGCCAACCTGCGCGCGCGATCGATGTCACCAACCGCGAGCGACGAAACGGAAAACTGATAAAGCGTTTCGGGATATTCTTCGTAAATATAGGGATTCACCGAGCGGCGAAAAACCGAGTACGCCGAACCGAGGTCTCCGAGAGTGTAGTGACAACTCCCCAAATGAAGGTTTACCTCCCGCGCCGTCGCCTCACCTGAATAGGCCAAAGCCCGTTCGAAGTGCGCTATCGCTTCATCGCATCGTTCCAAATACTCCAGGCTACTACCGAGTAAAAGGTATGCATTGGGATCCGTAGGCGCCACTTGCACGTGATGTTTCGCATACTTCAGAGCTTCCTCATAGCGGTTGTCTTTTATCAGCAGTGCTGCCAGTGCATTATTTACTCTCGATCCAGACTGCTCCAGCGCGTGCAATTCGCGCAGCGCCGCAATACGCGCGGTGAGATCGGCACCACCCTTGTTCAGGTCAAACGGATCCACGGAGCGAATTTCGTATCTATCCGCGACCTCGGGATGCTTGCCGCGATTCGTATAGAGCACCTGTACGTCGTCGAAGAAGATCGGCACCAGATTCGGCAGCTGCTTTAAATCGGCTTTTACCGGTGAATCCAGGGAAACCGCCACGAAATCGACATCGTGCTCCTGCACGAGACGCCCTAGAGATGCAGCATTTCGCGACGCCTGAATCAGACGTTGGAAGTCTTCGCCAACGAATGGCGGCAGCTCCATATCCGCGTAGATCTGAAAATGCGGGTACAACCGGAAGTGCACATAACCTCCCACATTTGCATTCAGCAAAAGCAGTCGCCCGGATGAGTCTAACTTTCTAAGGAAGTTCGTCGAACCTACCGGAAGCCCGGTCGAGTCGAACGGGTACGGGCGATGCCTGTGATTGGACCAGCTGAAGCTCGACGATGGCGCAACAAGCAATGCAACAATAACGACGGTAGACAAACGCAGACGATCAACTCTGGTTCTGATACGCGGAACCGAACCAACCATGGCCGCCAACAACGGTACAGAGAGCAATGTCCACTCGACGGCGAACCGGACTCCGCGCGTGACCAGGACAGTCGCTCCCAGCCAAAGAATCAGATGGGCCAGCCGTAATCGTCGTTCCTGCAGTAATCGAACGATCGCAAACAACGATAGCAGAAACAGTATTGCGAATACCGTGGCGCCAAGCGGTCGTACGCCGACAAAAAAGATTGAATAGTATGCGCTCGCGCCCAGTGGCTGCATTTCCTGTATGAACAAGCCGATGTCCGGAGATTGAGCAAAGGGCGCTAAAAGAACCCGCCATCCGTGCGGATTGATGAAAAGCGTAAGGGAACACGCGAATAAAGCCGCTACCTGCCATGGCGCGAGCCCATGCGGTTGCGGCGCTTGCCGGTATCGATCGACAAAGTATTCAACCACATATGCACCGCATATCAGAGCACCTATTACCCATTCGACGCCGTGCATATTCACCCAGACGATCGTGGCGAACGGGAGTATAAAAATGAATTCCCGGCAGCGCTCCAAAATAAGCAGGAAGAATACGATCATGAAATAGGAAACCAAATGCGGACGCAACTGGTAGCCACGCGCCTCGAGGATCAGGTATACAGCCCCCGCCAGCAGCGCGGCCGCAACGTTGTAGTTCGCAACGCCACCGATCAGCCGAGTTGCCAAGAAGAGACTAGCGGAAACCAGTATCGTTCTGACCAGAACGAGCCCCTGATAACCGAAGGTGTCGTAAACACCGGCAATAGCGGCCTGAAAGCCCCAGTAGTAGTTAATCCAGGTTCGATCTTCGGCGATAAACGAAAAGTACCCGGTGACGGGGACTTCACCCGTTTCCCAGAATCGGCGGCCACCCGCGAGGTGGTACCACATGTCCGAATCGCCGTACACAATGGGCTCGACGACCTGCAGAACGAACGCGAAGCCGACCAGTAGCCACAAATAGAAACGCGGCCATCGCGCCTCCGGGTTTTGCACCGCCCCCTCTACGACGGACAACGCCTGAGACACGGCAAGGCCGATTGTCGCAAGGACGCGCCCAATGTCCCAATCGCCGGCACCCGGTTTGAACTGACTGAGCAAGTTGAATCCTCGAATATCGAACGGGTTAGGTTCAACTTAGCGGCAGACGAATGCAAATCCTTTAGTCGATACGCTGCAACCGACACCCGTCAGACGGTTGCGGTGCTGGTCGGAGGCGTATTACCCGGTTAATCGTTGCGCGGCCAGAAACCGCGAATTCCGGCAACGCCCTGCGCGCCCGCCTGCCATGCGGTCGCCAATAGCGAGGCATCCATACCCCCCAAGGCGTAAACAGGCATCGACGCATTATTGACCAGGTCCGCGAATCGCTGCCACCCCAACGGCTGCGCATCCGGATGGCTGGGCGTAGGCAGCACCGGAGACAGGACGGCAAAGTCCAACCCAAGCTCCGCCGCACGCTGCAACTCGGGCGCACTGTGACAGGACGCGCAAACCCAGGCGAGACCGTCAGGCCGGCATGCCAGAGCGGACAACTGTCGCGCCGATAGATGCAAACCGTCGGCGCCCGAGCGACGTGCCAGCGATAGGTCTGAATTAACGATAAGCTTTGCGCCGCGCGCATGACACAGATCCACGGCCTGGCGCGCGAGCGTCTCGAGTTCGTCGGGGCGCGGGCCGAACAATCGCATCTGCACCAAACGCACACCTTGCGACAGTGCGGTATCCATGGATTGCAAAAACGATGCGCCGTCACCAGCCGACGGCGGCGTGAAGACGTAGCGGTCAGGCAAATTCACCGCTGCAACGATCGGTCGGTCGGCCGCCGGCATTGCGTAGCCGGTCAGTTGATCCGGCGCGACCCAAGCCAACGGTTGTTGTTCGACGCCCCGAGGCTCGCCCTCGAGCGCGTGCACTCGGAAAACGTCCAGCAGAATATGCTTGTCACCGTAATCGTGGGCGACACGAATCAGCGGTCGATAAGTGAGCGGAGTCACACCCAGTTCTTCCCGCAGTTCGCGCTTGAGGCCCTCAACGGGGGATTCCCCTTCCTCCAGCTTGCCGCCCGGAAACTCCCAAAGCCCTCCTTGATGAACGTGCTCAGGCCGCCGCGTGAGAAGAATGCGACCACGCTCGTCCTCCAGCACCCCTGCCACGACGTGAACGCGCATACCCGCTGCTCAGGTGCGGTACTCGGCGTTTATCCTGACGTAATCGAACGAGAAATCGCAGGTCAGGATTTCCACGCTGGCGCCGCCGCGCGCCAGTTCGATGCGAATCGCGAACTCTTCGCGCGACATGACAGTCTGCCCGGCCGCCTCGCTGTAGGCGGGGTCCCGGCCGCCTCCCTGCACGATACAAACGTCGTCGAGCCAAATCTTCACCTTGTCTATTTCCAGGTCCGCCAACCCGGCTCGACCCACTGCCGCCAGGATGCGTCCCCAGTTCGGATCCGAGGCAAATAACGCGGTTTTCACCAGCGGCGACTGCGCCACGGTGTAGGCCACAGCGCGCGCCTCGGCCTCTGTCTCCGCCTGCTCGACGCGCACCGCGACCAGTTTCGTCGCACCCTCGCCGTCTTTGACAATGGCGCGTGCGAGCTGCCTGCAAACGTCGGTCAGCGCGTCCTTGAAGATCTGTCGGCCCGTTGAGTTCAGCTCATCAATCGCCACACCCGATCTACCCGACGCGAGCAAGACACAGGCATCGTTCGTCGACGTATCACCGTCCACCGTAATCGCATTGAATGAGACGTCCACCGCCTCGTGCAGACACTGCTGCAATACCGGCGCGGATACTTCGGCGTCGGTGCCGATAAACGCCAGCATCGTTGCCATGTCAGGGCGAATCATGCCCGCGCCCTTGGCGGTCCCCGCGATCGTTACGCGCGCACCCGGCAGGTCGACCTGACGACTGACCAGCTTCGGCACGGTATCGGTGGTCATGATCGCGCTTGCGACCGCTTCCCAACCTGTGTCGGTCACACTGCTCAAGAGTCCCGGGATCGCCTCCGCAAACCGGTCGACAGGCAGGTCCTCCCCGATCACGCCGGTGGAAAACGGCGCCACCTCATTCAGGGCACAGCCTGCGGCCGCGGCCAGCAAACGGCAGGTTTCGAGCGCGGCACGCAAGCCGCGGTCACCGGTGCCGGCGTTCGCATTTCCGGAGTTGATCAACAGGTAGCGTGGGGGCGTTTCATGCAGGTGGTCCCGGGCGACGGTCACCGGCGCCGCACAGAATGCGTTGCGGGTGAATACCGCGGCCGCCGAACCTTCGGGCGCAAGCTCGATCAGCGCCAGATCATCGTGGTTTTTGTAGCGTATGTTGGCGGCAGTCGCACCGAGTCTGATCCCGGGAACACATATTGCCATGTCAAGAGTCAACCGCGCGTTATTGCAACTTTCCGTGACACTGCTTGTACTTCTTGCCCGAACCGCACGGGCAGGGCTCGTTGCGTCCGATTTTTCGGTCTGGTCTCACAAAAGGTTTTTTCTCGAGCACGGCGACGTCCTCGGCGGCGTCCGCGGACTCCGGCGCTCCGTCCCCAAACCCCTCAAACGCCTCGTGCTGAAACTGGAATCCCGACATTTCCTGATCGCCACCCAACTCGACCGGCGGCGGCGCCTTTACCTGCAAGCGGCTGAGAATCGAAACAACTTCGTGTTTTATCGCATCCAACATGCTCTCAAACATCGCGAAGGCTTCGCGCTTATACTCCTGCTTGGGATTTTTCTGCGCGTAGCCGCGCAAATGAATACCCTGGCGTAGATAGTCCATCGCCGCGAGGTGTTCTTTCCAGTGCGTATCGAGCGTCTGGAGCATGATCGCCTTCTCCAGATAGCGCATCTGCTCTGAACCGATCTGGGACTCTTTCTCGGCGTACGCGTCGCTCAACGTCGCGGCGATTTTTTCCCGCAGAGTTTCCTCATGCAGACCGTCGTCATCGTCCAACCACTGCTGAATCGGCAGTTGCAGGCCGAACTCCTGTTCGAGAGCTTCCTCCAGGCCGGGCACGTTCCATTGCTCTTCCAGGCTGCGCGGCGGTATGTGCGCGCTGACCACGCCATCCAGCACATCTGCACGCAACCCGCGAATCGTCTCGGACACGTCGTCGACGTCCATCAGCTCGTTGCGCTGTTCGTACACGACTTTGCGCTGGTCGTTGGCTACATCGTCGAACTCCAGCAGCTGCTTGCGTATATCGAAGTTGCGCCCTTCGACCTTACGCTGCGCGTTTTCGATGGCCTTGTTCACCCAGGGGTGCTCGATCGCCTCGCCTTCTTCCATGCCGAGTTTTTTCATCATGCCGCTGACACGGTCAGAAGCGAAGATTCGCATCAGATTGTCTTCCAGCGAAAGGTAAAAGCGACTCGAGCCCGGATCGCCCTGACGCCCGGATCGCCCACGCAGTTGGTTGTCGATACGGCGTGATTCGTGTCTTTCCGTGCTCACCACGCGCAAGCCGCCAGCCGCCAGTACGCGCTTTTGCCGATCTGCCCAGTCGGCCTTGCAGGACTCGACCTCGGCGTCGTTGGCCGCCTCTCCCAGCGCTTCCAGTTCCTTTTCAAGATTGCCGCCTAACATGATATCGGTTCCCCGACCGGCCATGTTCGTCGCTATCGTGACGGCGCCTGGACGCCCGGCTTCGGCAACGATTTGCGCTTCGCGCTCGTGTTGTTTGGCGTTCAGCACCTGGTGCGGAATCCCCGCTTTTTCGAGCATTTCCGATACCAACTCCGACACCTCTATGGATGCGGTGCCGACCAGGCACGGTTGTCCGCGCTCGACACAATCCTTGATGTCTTCGGTAATTGCCGCAAACTTCTCGCGCTGCGTCAGGAATACCAGGTCCGACTGGTCATCCCTTACCATCGGTTTGTTGGTCGGAATGACAACGACTTCCAGGCCGTAGATCTGCTGAAACTCAAATGCTTCAGTATCGGCCGTACCCGTCATCCCCGACAATTTGTCGTACAGCCGGAAGTAATTCTGGAAGGTAATGGACGCCAGGGTCTGGTTTTCCTGCTGAATAGAAACGCCCTCTTTCGCTTCTACCGCCTGGTGCAGGCCGTCGGACCAGCGCCTGCCGGGCATGGTGCGACCGGTGAACTCGTCAACGATCACGATCTGCCCGTCCCGGACGATGTAGTCGACGTTCTTTTGAAACAGCACCTGCGCGCGTAAGGCCGCCATGACATGGTGCATCAGCGTAATGTTCGCCGTGTCGTACAGACTCGTGGCCGGATCCAACAACTGCATCTCGGTCAGCATTTGTTCGACGTGCTCGTGTCCCTCGTCGCTCAGAAAAACCTGTTTGGCTTTCTCATCCACGGAATAGTCGCCAGGACCGAAATCTTCCCGCCCCTCGTCGTTGATGAAGGCGTCCTGACGGGTCAGCTTGGGCGGTATATCCTTGACTCTCCGATAGAGATCGGAGCTGTCGTCCGCAGGCCCCGAAATGATCAGCGGCGTTCTCGCCTCGTCGATCAGAATCGAGTCCACTTCGTCGACCACGGCGAAATTGCGACGTTGCACGCGCTGTGCCGTCTCGAAGGCCATATTATCCCGTAAGTAGTCGAACCCGAACTCGTTGTTCGTGCCATAGGTGATGTCGCAATCGTAAGCCTCCTTGCGCGTCGACGGGCGCAAGTGCCGAACTCCGCCGGTATCTCCCGTGTAGTCGATATCGAATACATACGACGCACTATCCGGCCCCATACCTCCCGACGAATTGATTACACCGGTACTCATGCCGAGAAACGCATACACGCGGCCCATCCATTCCGCATCGCGGCGCGCCAGGTAATCGTTGACCGTGACCAGATGAACGCCTTTGCCCGGCAGGGCGTTCAGATAGACGGCCAGCGTTGCGACCAGGGTCTTACCCTCGCCGGTGCGCATCTCGGCGATCTTGCCTTGGTGCAAGACCATGCCGCCGATCAACTGTACGTCGAAATGGCGCATGGAAAGCACGCGCCACCCGGCCTCTCGCACGACCGCGAAGGCTTCCGGCAGCAAGGTATCGAGATCCTCGCCGTCAGCCACACGAGTACGGAATTCGTCGGTTTTGGCCTTGAGTTCGGAATCGGAAAGCCGCTGGATGGAAGGTTCCAGCGCATTGATTTCATCAACGTTCTTGTACATACGCTTGACGAGCCGCTCGTTGCGGCTGCCAAACACTTTTCGGACGATCTGGTTAAACATGAAATCCGTGCCTGAATCTGAGGTACGTCAAGAGGTTGCGGATCATACCGCACATACGGCCAGCGGCCGTAGAGCACCGGTTGCAGTAACTGACTGTGATCAGTCGTCGTCGATAAATTGGCGGGGATCCAGCGGCCGCCCTTCCTGCCGCACCTCGAAATGCACGTGTGGCCCCGTGGACTTACCCGTTGAGCCCAGCAACGCAATGGTCTGACCCTTCTTGACCACATCCCCTAACTGCACCAGGTTCTGCTTGTTGTGCGCATATCGGGTAGAGAAGCCATCCGCGTGCTTAACGTCGATCAAATTGCCATAACCCGCCACCGATTCCGACCGGGTAACGACGCCGCCCGCCACGGCCAATACTTCCGAACCCGAAATCCCGGCGAAATCGATCCCGTGATGCACCCCTTTCTTACCGGTAAACGGATCGGTTCTCTTGCCGTAATCCGATGCCACCCAGCCCTTCAGGATCGGGCGGCCCGATGGCAGCACCTCGGCTTTCAACTCCCGGTTCATGAGCAGATGCTCGAGGAGCTCGAGCTTGCGTTCACGATCTTCCAGGACTCGCGACAAGCGCGCCATATCGCCGGTTATCTCCGCTACATCCTGTGACTGGTAATCGCCCAGTGCGTCGGAACCACCTTGCGCCGGGTTGCTGTCGAAATCGAATTCGTTGGTATCGAGCTTACCCGCCTTGACCAAACGTTCACCCAAGGCGTTCAACCGCATCAGTTGTGCCTGCAGGTTGGCAACGCGCAACGCCAATGCATCGAGGTGGGCCTGCGTTTCGGCCCGGACCTGACTCGACAGCCGTTTCTCGTCCGCCACCAATTTGATCACCGAATCGGGCACCGATCCATCAGCCACGATTACCGTCTGACGACCGACCCAGAACGCGGCACCCGCGATCATCGACGCCGAAAGCAGAATCGGAATCAATATGCGGGGTGCAAACAGATCGTCATCGCCGCTATTGCTACAGAAATTCGACAAGCGGATGATATTCATCGTTGCCCGTTACCTTAAGTGTTTAACTGCGCCGCCAGCGGCGCAAATCGAAGCCAATGACCAGAAACCTGCTCAAGCCCATTAGCACCCTGATGAAACAAAACGAAGGCGCCTTACGACGCCTCAGTACCGAAATGACCCGACAATCGTTCCTATTACACCATCTAAAGGCGTTTTTGCCCAGTCAAATACAACCTCATTTCGTCGCCGCGCACCTAAGCGATCGCGAGCTCGTACTCTACGCCGACAGCCCGGCCTGGATGATGCGTCTGCGGTTCCACGCGCCACAACTGGTCAAGCACGTTCCGCCGAATTTCCCTCACCCCTTGCGCACGAAACTGCGCGTGGTCGCGTCTATCTCTGCGACGCCGCAGCCGCGCAGGCAGCGTCAGGTATCGCCTGCCGCGACCCGTACACTGCTGGAATCCGCCTCGGGGACGTCGGATGAGGCGTTGCGGGCGGCACTCAAACGGCTGGGAAGCCTGCGCCGCCACCGCTAACCCGTGGCATACACCGGTTGCATATAGGAAATCGGCACCTCTTCGTCGGTCTTGAAGGTGACTTCTTCCCACGCCTCGGGATGGGCGATCAGTTCTTTCAACAACCTGTTGTTCAGCGCGTGTCCCGATTTGAACCCGCTGAACGCCCCGATCAGGCTGTGGCCCAGCAGGTAAAGATCGCCGATCGCATCCAGGATCTTGTGCTTGACGAACTCGTCCTCGTAGCGCAGTCCGTCTTCGTTCAGCACGCGGTAGTCGTCGACGACGATCGCGTTCTCCATACTGCCGCCCAGCGCGAGGTTGCGTTCACGCAACATTTCGATGTCACGCAGAAAACCAAAAGTGCGGGCCCTGCTCACCTCGCGTACAAAGGACGTCGATGAGAAGTCGATAGCGGCAAATTTCGTTTCATCCGCAAACATCGGGTGGTCAAAGTCGATGCCGAAACTCACTTTGAACCCGTCAAACGGATCGAAGCGCGCGACCTTGTCACCGTCTTTGACCTCGACGCGCTGCCTGATGCGAATAAAACGCTTGGGAGCGTTCTGTTCTTCCACACCGGCGCTCTGAATCAGGAATACGAATGGGCCGGCACTGCCGTCCATGATCGGCACCTCCGGGGCGCTGACGTCGATAAACGCATTGTCGATGCCGAGTCCGGCGAGCGCCGACAGCAAATGCTCCACGGTGGATATGCGTACTCCGTTACGCTCCAACGTGGTCGACAGCTGCGTATCGCCGACATTTTCCGCTTTCGCCGGGATCTCGACGGGTTGGTCGAGATCGACGCGACGGAAAACAATGCCGTTGTCGGCCGCTGCCGGCCGCAGCGTCAGGTAGACCTTCTCACCGGTGTGCAGGCCAACACCTGTCGCACGGATCACGTTTTTGAGGGTGCGTTGTTTGATCATAACGCGACGTTCTCCACAGAGATCGAAAACTGCCGATCAGTTGAAAAAGAAAAACCCTGCCGCCCGTCGTCCGTTCCGAACCATCCGGAAACGGACGACGTTGAGCAGGCATTAGGGTTTTCCCCAAGATATGCAATTTATGACCCAATTGCAACACTTTACTGAGTTTTACTCAATCCGCCTGGCGCCGCAGAAACGCCGGAATATCGAGGTAATCCATGTTTTTGTCCTCCGCCGCTTCGACATAGGCATTGGCCCGCTTTGCCTTGTCTTTGCGGATACTGGTGGGCAAATCGAAGCGGCCGTAATCGTCGCTCGCCGCTTCGACGCCAGGCTCGGGATTCACCAGGCGTACCGGCGCCTGTGGCTCCTCATGGCGCTGATTTGGCGCTTTCAGCTGGCCCTGGGCATCCGGACCCAAGCCGGTCGCGACCACCGTGACACGCAGTTCATCCTCCATTTCCGGATCGATGACCGTCCCGACCACCACGGTCGCATCGTCGCGCGCGAATTCCTTGACTGTCGTACCGACTTCATCGAATTCGCCAATGCCCAGATCGGGCCCAGCCGTGATGTTGACCAGGATACCCCGGGCGCCGGACAGGTTGATGTCCTCCAGTAGCGGGCTGTTGATGGCGGATTCCGCCGCTTCACGCGCGCGATTTTCGCCCGAGGCACGCCCCGATCCCATCATGGCCTGCCCCATTTCCGACATGACGGTTCGCACGTCGGCGAAATCCACGTTGATCAGTCCGGGCTTGGTGATCAACTCAGCGATGCCCTGAACCGCATTGAACAACACATCGTTGGCGGCCTTGAAGGCGTCCAGCAAAGACGTCGCAGACCCCAGCACCGATAAAAGTTTCTCATTCGGGATGGTGATCAGCGAATCGACGTGTTTCGCCAATTCGTCGATACCGGCTTCGGCGACCTTGCGCCGCTTCAATCCTTCGAACGGAAATGGCTTGGTGACCACTGCGACGGTCAATATACCCAACTGCCTGGCAATCTCGGCCACCACCGGTGCAGCCCCGGTTCCCGTGCCACCGCCCATCCCGGCCGTGATGAACACCATGTCAGATCCTTCCAACGCCTCCTGGATGCGCTCCCTGTCCTCGTTGGCCGCCTTACCACCCACATCCGGGTTGGCGCCGGCCCCCAGGCCTTTGGTGATACTCGAGCCCAGCTGCAGCACGGTACGCACCGAGGTGTTCTGCAACGCCTGCGCATCCGTATTGGCGCAAATAAAATCGACGCCTTCGATATTCGACTTCAACATGTGATTGACGGCATTACCCCCGCCGCCACCGACACCGATGACCTTGATGACCGCGTTCTGACTGTCGACATCCATTAATTCAAACATGGTGGAACCCCCTTACCGTTATTGATCCGTCCCGCGCGACGGTACACTCCGACTAGAAATTTCCCTGGAACCAGCTCTTCATCCGGTCCCAGGCTGCTTTGAAACTGCCGCGCGAATTCTCAGGAATTCGCACGGGCCTGTTTCGATGTCCAAACAACAGCAATCCCACGCCGGTGGCGTGAATCGGATTGCGCACTACATCCACTAGCCCGGTGACGTACTGGGGCGCGCCCAGCCGCACGGGCATGTGAAAAACCTCTTCCGCCAGATCGATCAGACCCTCCATCTTCGAACTGCCACCCGTCATGACCACGCCGCCGGCGATCAGATCCTCGAATCCCGAGCGCCGCAACTCCGCCTGAATCAGACCAAGCAGTTCTTCGTAACGTGGTTGCACGACTTCGGTGAGCGTTTGGCGGGACAGCCGGCGTGGCGGGCGATCGCCGATACTCGGCACTTCAATGGTTTCATCGGCGCCGGCCAACTGGGTCAGCGCGCAGGCGTATTTCAGTTTGATCTCTTCCGCGTGATGGGTCGGTGTGCGCAACGCGTGAGCGATATCGTTGGTCACCTGATCTCCGGCAATCGGAATGACGGCCGTGTGGCGGATCGATCCGCCGGTGAAAACGGCGATATCCGTCGTGCCGCCACCGATGTCCACCAGGCACACCCCGAGGTCTTTTTCTTCCTCGACCAGAACCGAATAGCTGGAAGCCAACTGTTCGAGGATGAGATCCTCGACCTCGAGGCCGCAGCGGCGCACGCACTTGACGATGTTCTGCGCGGCGCTCACCGCACCGGTTACCATGTGCACTCGCGCCTCGAGGCGCACGCCGGACATGCCCACCGGGTCGTGGATACCCTCCTGGTTGTCGATGATGAATTCCTGTGGAAGGATGTGCAGGATCTTCTGATCCGCGGGAATGGCAACCGCACGCGCGGCATCGATAACCCGCTCCACGTCGTAGTGACTCACTTCGCCGTCGCGAATAGGCACTATGCCGTCCGAGTTCAAACTGGAAACGTGGCTTCCGGCAATCCCCGCGTACACGGCGTCGATTTCGACCCCGGCCATCAACTCCGCCTCTTCCACCGCGCGTTGTATCGACTGCACAGTGGACTCGATATTCACCACCACGCCTTTCTTCAAGCCGTGCGAGGGATGCGTGCCCAGACCGATGATCTCTATCTCACCATCCGGTTTGAGTTCGCCCACCATCGCGACGACTTTGGAAGTACCGATATCCAAGCCGACGATAATATTCTTGTCCATTTTCCTTACCATTCAGGCATCGCCTTCTCTACCTGGTGGTTTCACGGTTGCCTGCACTGCGTCGGTATCGTTGACTCGCCACGAAACGGCGAAACCTTGCGCGTAGCGCAAATCGACCACCGCAGGCCGGCGGGCAGGATCGCTAGCAAGCAGTGGGTAGGCACTGACAAAGCGTTCCAAACGCGCCGTGATATCCGTGCCACCCAGCGCCAGGCGCACATCGCTGTTCTCGAACGCCACGTTCCATTCGCGCCGCTCATCCAGACCGAACCGTTTGATGCGCAATCCGGTCACCCGCAATTGCGCGGCGGCGGCGCGATACAACGCAACCACATCGGCCGCCCGGTGGTCGGGTCCGAACAACTCGACCAGCGGCACGGAGGCGTCTTCCAGGTCATCGTTTGGCGGACGGAAAACCGCGCCGCGCGCGTTGACCAGTGCGTCGCTCCCCCAGCGGGCTACCGCAACCTGCTCGGCGACATGCATGGTCAGGATCTGCGGCCAGACACGGCGGATCGCGAGCTGATCGACCCACGCGAGCCGGCGCACGCGGTCCCGGATTGCCCGCATATCGACGGTGAAGAAGTTGCCATCGATCGATGCGGCGACGACCCGCTCCAGTTCGCGGCGGTCGAGATGCCGCAACTCGTTTATCACGCTGACCTTACGGATCGCGAAATTGGCGGGATCCGTCACAAACCGGTAACCGGCGCCGGCCACAAGAACGATCGCAACCAACGACACCAGGGACATGTCCGCCCGCAGCCAGCGACGCGAGCCTGCCGGCCTGGACTGCCTGGCTTTAACAACCGCTGGTGATTTGCGCGCCACTACGACGACTCCAGCGTTTGCGCGAGAATGCGCCAGACCAGTTCGTCGAAATCCACGCCGACCGCCTTGGCCGCCATCGGCACCAGACTGTGATCGGTCATCCCGGGAACCGTGTTCAGTTCGATCAGCCAGGGCCGGCCTTCTTCGTCCATGAGCAGGTCGACGCGGCCCCAACCGGCTGCCCCGGCCGTCTGGAACGCGTGCAGCGCAAGTTGCTGCAGTTCCTGCTCGCGTCGGGCATCCAGGCCGCAGGGAATGACGTAGCGGGTGTCGTCCGCCTCGTATTTGGCCTGAAAATCGTAAAAGTCACGATCCGTCTCCAGCTTGATCAGGGGTAACGCCTGATCGCCGAGCACCGCGACGGTGTACTCGTTACCGCTGACCCAACGTTCCGCCATGACGCAGCCATCGAACGCGGCGGCCAGGCGCCACGCCGCGCGCAACGACGGCAGGTCGTTGGCGCGCCCCATACCGAGGCTCGAACCCTCCCGCGACGGCTTGACCATCAGGGGAAAGCCCAGCTCGACCGCCGCCTGCAGGTCAGCTTCGGTCTGAATCATTGCAAACCCGGGTGTCGGCAAACCCGATCCCTGCCAGAGTAGTTTGCTGCGGTACTTGTCCATTCCCAGCGCGGAACCGAGCACGCCGCTGCCGGTGTACGGCAGCCCGAGGATATCCAAGACACCCTGAATCACGCCGTCTTCGCCGCCGCGTCCGTGCAGTACGTTAAACACCCGTTGGTAGCCGCCTGAGGCCAGTACCTGTATGACGTCGCGCCCGACATCGATCCCGTGCGCATCGATGCCGCGCCGTCGCAAACCGGCGAGCACCGCACCCCCGCTCAGCAACGAAATATCCCGTTCGGCCGCCCAGCCACCCATGAGAACCGCAACCTTGCCGAAATCTCGCGCCGTCAACGTCATGCGGCTTCCCCTATCATGTGCACCTCATGCACCAGCCGTATACCGTGGACCCGCTCTACCTCGGCGCGCACATACTCGATCAGCGCCTCAATGTCGGCCGCGCACGCGCTGCCCGTGTTGATGATGAAATTGGCGTGTTTCTCGGAGACCTCCGCGCCGCCGATGCGCTGCCCCTTCAAGCCCGCCTGCTCAATAAGCCGGGCCGCAAAATCGCCTGGAGGATTGCGAAAAGTCGAACCGCCGCTCGGCTGGTTGGTGGGCTGCGTGGCGCTGCGTTTCGCCAGCAGATTACGGATTTCCAGCCGTTCGGCAGCGCCGTCGCCGACGTCGAACTGCAGTTCGCACGCGACAAACCATTCGTCGGGCGGCCCCTTGACATCGCGGTAACCGACGCTGTATTCCTCGGGAGTACGGCGCACGATCGTCCCGCGCCGGTCGATGACGTCTACGCACAGCACCCTGGACCAGGTTTCACCGTTGAACGCGCCTGCGTTCATGGCCAGAGCGCCTCCGATGGTGCCCGGTATCCCCGCCAAAAAGGCACCGCCGCCAAGCCCGTGACGGGCGGCGAGCCTGGCCACGTGCGCACAAGCCGCGCCCGCTTCGGCGCGCACCCGCGCGCCGGGCCGGGTTTCGATCGCGCCCAATCGACCCTTGGTGGCGATCACCGAACCGCGAAATCCCCCGTCTCGCACCAACAGGTTGCTCCCCAGCCCGACCCACAGGATCGGCTCGGCCGGATCGGTGCTCCGCATAAACGCCTGCAGATCGGCCAGGTCGACCGGCCGGTAGAAACGTCGCGCCGGTCCGCCTACCCGCCAGCTGGTGTGTCGCGCCATCGGCTCGTCGAACAACAGTTCGCCGCACAGCTCTGGGTTGTCCAAGGCGACCATCACCGATCGGTACTCCTGCGTTTCAATGCCTTGTCCCGCAGCGGTCGCGGGACAGTCGGCCACAACCGCCGCTCCACGCATTGGCGCGAAGGCCCGAGCAGCGGTTCACCACAACCCATACGCAAGAATCTCATTGGATTCCGTGTTGTCATTGGCATATCTCCTGGGGTAAACGAGCCGCCATCGAACCGATATTCCCCGCCCCCATGACCAGTAAAATATCCCCATCTTCGAGCAACCGGCTCAATACCCCGGGTAGTTCCTCGATGTCGTCGACAAAGACCGGGTCCACTTGCCCGCGGGCGCGGACGGCCCGATTCAGGTCGCGCCCGGTTGCACCCGCAATCGCTTCTTCGCCTGCGGCATAGACCTCGGTCATAATCAGGACGTCCGCGGCTGACAGCACCTTCACGAAATCGTCGAAGGCGTCGTGAGTACGGGTGTAGCGATGTGGCTGAAACGCCAGCACCACGCGCCGTCCGGGCCAGCCGTCCCGGGCCGCCGCCAGGGTGGCCGCGACCTCGCGCGGGTGATGTCCGTAATCGTCCACCACCATCACCTTGCCGCCGCCAGCCAGTCGCCCCTCGACGACCTGGAACCGTCTCCCGATTCCCTGGAATTCCATCAGGGCGCGCTGAATGACCGCGGTTGCGACGCCCAGCTCACGCGCGACCGCAACCGCGGCGAGTGCATTCAGCACGTTGTGCCGGCCGGGCAGATTCAGTTGCACGGCAAAGGGCGCCGCATTCGGGGACACCACGTTGAAGTGCGTGCTATGACCGTGTTGCCGAATGTCGGTGGCCCGCAGATCGGCCGACTCGTCGGTACCGTAGGTCAGCACCTGGCGCGACAGCTGCGGGATCAGCGCGCGCACCTCCGCATCGTCGATGCACAACACCGCCAGACCATAAAAGGGCAGGTGATGCAGGAACTCGGCAAAGGCCGCGCGCAGCCGGTCGAAGTCTCCGCCATAAGTCGACATGTGGTCGGCATCGATATTGGTCACGACCGCCATTTGCGGCAGCAGGCAGAGAAATGACGCGTCGCTCTCATCCGCTTCGGCGACCAGTACTTCCCCCGCGCCCAGCCGGGCGTGCCGGCCGGCCGCATTCAACCGCCCGCCGATCACGAAGGTCGGATCGAGACCGCCTTCTATGAGCAGGCTGGCGGTCAAACTGGTGGTCGTGGTCTTGCCGTGCGTTCCAGCCACTGCAACGCCGTAGCGAAACCGCATGATCTCGGCGAGCATTTCGGCACGCGGCACGATCGGAATACGCGCGGCGCGGGCGGCCTCGACCTCCGGGTTGCTGGACGCCACGGCGCTGGAAACCACCACCGCGTCGCAACCGGCGACGTGCTCGCGCGCATGCCCGATGCGAATCTGCGCGCCCTGCCCGCGTAAATTCCGAATGGCGGCATTGTCGCGAATGTCGGAGCCCGAGACATCGTAGCCGAGGTTCAGCATGACCTGAGCTATACCGTTCATACCGACGCCGCCAATGCCG
Organism: uncultured Chromatiales bacterium; assembly: GCA_965368585.1. Lineage (GTDB taxonomy): Bacteria > Pseudomonadota > Gammaproteobacteria > Chromatiales > Chromatiaceae > JARRQB01. The sequence continues at coordinate 23,927 of CBDUNM010000013.1, forward strand.
ACGAAATGAAGGCGGCGCATACGGCCCATGGCCTCCGCGGCATGCCGCCTTGGGTTGACGATCTGATCGGTCATGCCGCCACCTCAAGACAAACGTCGGCGACATGCGCGGCCGCATGCGGCTGCGCCAGGCGCCGCGCGGCTTGCGCCATCTGCAACAAGACGCCGCGGTCGCTGAGCAGATCGCTCAACAGACGCGCCAAACCAATCGCAGTCAACTGGCGCTGCTGGATCAGGTGTGCGGCGCCGTCGTTGACGAGAATTTCCGCGTTCCGTGTCTGATGATCGTCGACCGCATGCGGGTAGGGGATCAACAGTGAACCAACACCCGCTGCCGCCAGCTCCGATACGGTCAAGGCCCCGGACCGACAGACCACCAGATCCGCCCACGCGTAAGCTTTGGCCATATCATGCAGAAAATCGGTAACGTCAGCCGCCACGCCCGCGGCTTGATATGCCCGCTGGGTGGCATGGGATTTATCGCGCCCGGCCTGATGCCGCACCAACGGCCGCCGTTGGTCTGCAATCAGCGACAAGGCTTCGGGAACCTTTTCGTTCAGGGCTGAAGCGCCCAACGAGCCACCTAGCACCAGCAGGCGACACGGGCCTCGGCGCTCACGCCAGCGCGCGGCGGGCTCCGCCATACCCGCAATGTCGGTGCGTACCGGGTTGCCGATGGCCTGCGCACCACGGCGTGCGTCGAAGCTCCCTTCAAAGGCCTCCAGAACGCGCGTTGCAACCCGTGCCAGCCATAGGTTGGTAAGGCCCGGGACGGCGTTTTGCTCATGTATCACTAGGGGCCGATCGAGCAGCCGGCTGACCAGCCCTCCGGGCCCCGTGACAAACCCACCCATACCCAACACCACTTGCGGCTGGCGGCGACGCATGACCCGCCACGCCTGGGACATGGCCCGGAGCAGTCTGAACGGCGCGAGAAACAGGCCGGCAAAACCCTGGCCCCTGAGGCGGTAGGCGGATACCCAGTCCAGTGTGAAGCCGTATTGCGGCACGATGCGCGACTCGAAACTGTTGGGCGTGCCAAGCCAGGACACATCACAGCCGCGCTTGCGCAATTCCTCCGCGACCGCCAGCGCGGGGAATACATGCCCGCCGGTACCGCCCGCCATGACCATCACACGCGTTGCCACGGGTTACCTCCTGCGGGCAGGTTCAAGCGGTTCTCCCGATCGATGCGCAACAACATGCCCACCGCAGCCGTACACACGATCAGGCTGTTGCTGCCGTAGCTCAGGAAGGGCAGCGTCAATCCCTTGGTCGGCAAAAGTCCGACGTTTACCCCCACGTTGATAAAGGCTTGCATACCCAACCACAGTCCCAAGCCGTACGCCACATAGGTAGAAAACTTGTCGCCCCTGGCGTCAGCGGCCGTGCCGATGGCAAAGGTGCGCCAGACAATGACTCCAAACAGTGCGATCACCACTGCCGTACCTACCAATCCGAACTCCTCGCCGACGACGGCCATCAGGAAATCGGTATGCGCTTCCGGCAGGTAAAACTGCTTTTGAATGCCATTCCCCAGACCGACCCCGGTCCACTCGCCGCGACCGAAGGCGATCAGGGCCTGCGACAGTTGATAACCGGATTCCAACGGATCGGCCCAGGGATTCAAAAACGAGGTGACACGTGCCAAACGATAGGGGGAAATCACGATCAGGGTGGTCAGCACAGCCAGCGCGACAACCAGCAGGCCCAAGAACTGCCACAACGCCGCACCGCCGAGAAACAACATGCCCAACGCGGTGGCCAGTAACACGGCCGTGGTGCCGAAATCGGGTTGCAGCATAATCAACGACGCCGCCAGCACCAGTAACAACATCGGTTTGACGAAGGCCCAGACGCTGTGCGTAACCTCAAATTGACGCCTGACCAGATAGCCCGCCAGGTAGACGATCAGGAACAGTTTCATGAATTCGGAGGTCTGCAGGTTGAATGACCCGAGCGCAATCCAGCGGGTGGCACCGTTGACTTCTTTTCCGATGCCGGGCAACAGTACGACCAGCAGTAACAGCAGACCCGCGAAGTACAGCAAGGTGCCGGAACGCGCCCACCACGGGGTAGGCGCGCGCGTAATCAGCGCAGCAACCGTCAACCCCAATGCGACCGCGATCAGGTGGCGCGTCACGAAATGAAAAGGATCGCCGTAACGTTCGCCCAGATGCAGCGACGACGACGCCACCATCACAATACCCAGACCAAGTAAGATGGCCACGGCCGCAAGCAATACGCCGTCCCACTGCATGGCGCGCGGCGGCACGGCACCTCGCATGTGCGCCATCGTACTCATGACAGCAGCGCTCTTACGTGCGCCATGAAGATCTCGCCGCGGTGTTCGTAATTGCGGTACATGTCGAAGCTCGCGCAGGCGGGCGACAGCAATACCCGGTCACCCGGATGCGTCAACTCGACCGCCTTGCCTACCGCATCGGCCATATCGGTCGCACGTACCGTGGGCACGACACCCTGCAACGCACGCTCGACGGTCTTTGCGTCCCGGCCGAGTAGTACGACGCCGCGCGCGCAGCGCGCAACGACCGGCACCAGATCGGCAAAATCCGCGCCTTTGCAATCACCGCCGGCGATCAGCACAGACAAACCGCCGGACGCGTCATGCAGTCCTTCCAGCGCGGCGCGGCACGCACCGACGTTGGTCCCCTTGGAGTCGTTGAAAAACGCCACGCCGTTGGCCTCGCCCACGTATTCGGTACGATGCGGCAAACCGGAAAACGTCCGCAACGCCTCGCTCATGGCATCGCGCTGCAAGCCCAGCGCCGTTCCCATGGCAAACGCCGCCAACGCGTTCGCCCAGTTGTGCGAACCGCGCAGACGCATGTCGCCGACCGGCAGCAAACAATCGCCGGCACGGCACAGCCAAGGGCCGTCGGGGCGCCGCACGAGGCCGAATTGATCGTCGCCCAGAGGTGTATTGAGGGTGAAGGTCCACCGGGCGGCGCCGCCGCGCATCCCGGATACGCGGGAGTCGTCCGCGTTCAACACGGCGTATTCCGCGTGTTCAGTAATGCGCGATTTGGCCTTCGCATAGGCATTCACGTCGCGGTAGCGATCCATGTGATCGGCGGACAGGTTCAACACCGTGGCGACCTTCGGTCGCAAAGACTCGACGGTTTCCAGCTGAAAACTCGACAACTCCAGGACGTAGAGGCTGGCGTCCTGATCCAACAGATCGAGCGCGGGCACGCCCAGGTTGCCACCGATTGCCGCCTGATGGCCGGACAGTCTCGCCATCAGGCCCAACAGCGTTGTCACGGTGCTCTTGCCGTTCGAGCCGGTGATCGCCGCCACCGGCGTCGCCGCCGGGCGAATGGCGCGCGCAAACAGTTCGATATCGCCGATCACCGAAATACCGCGCGCGATGGCCGCCTTGATCTCCGGCGTCGACATCGGCACACCGGGGCTCACCACGATCGAGTCGGCGTTTTCGAACGCGCTGCGCCGAAAACCGCCCAGGAACAAAGCGACATCGGGCAGTTCCGCGCGCAGCGCGGTCAATCCCGGCGGCTCGGCCCGTGAATCGGTGATCGCCACGACCTCCCCCCGGGAAACCAAATGCCGGGCGCAGGACAGCCCGGTCTTGCCCAGACCGACGATCAGGGTCTTGGCAGGTGCTAACGATTGCGGCCGCGCGTCACTCATCCACGTTTACCTAAGCTTCAGGCTCGCCAAACCGATCAGCACGAGAATCACGGTGACGATCCAGAAGCGCACGATGACCCGGGGTTCGGGCCAGCCCTTCAGCTCGAAGTGGTGGTGCAGCGGCGCCATCCGGAAGATCCGCCGTCCGGTCAGTTTGAACGACGCCACCTGCAGCATGACCGACACGGTTTCCATCACGAATACACCACCCATGATGAACAGCGTGATTTCCTGCCGTATTACCACCGCGACCACGCCGAGCGCCGCCCCCAACGCCAACGCGCCGACATCACCCATGAACACTTGGGCGGGGTAAGCGTTGAACCACAGAAAGCCCAGTCCGGACCCGACCAGTGCACCGCAGAAAACGGCCAGCTCACCGACGCCGGGCAGGTATGGAATCAACAGATAATTAGCGATGTGCACGTGACCGGAAACATAGGCGAACACGGCCAAGGCCCCGGCCACGAGCACCGTGGGCAATATCGCCAGCCCGTCCAGGCCATCCGTCAGGTTGACCGCATTGGACGATCCGACAATGACCAGATAAGCGAACAGGATGAACCCCGGGCCTAGCTGAAAGACCAGGTCTTTCATGAAAGGGAACGTCAGCTGCGTCTCCACCGGCAGTTGGGCGCCGTAGTACAGAGCGAACGCCGCCAATGCGCCGAACACCGATTGCCACAAGTACTTCCAGCGCGCCGCCAGGCCCTTCGAATCCTTCAATACCAGCTTTCTGTAGTCGTCTATCCAACCCACCGCGCCGAAGGCCAGTGTCGTCAGCAACACGATCCACACATAGCGATTACTGAGATCGGCCCACAGCAGCGTGGCGATCGCCACGGCCACCAGGATCAGCGCACCGCCCATGGTGGGTGTTCCCGCCTTCGAAAAATGCGACTCCGGACCGTCGTTACGAACGGTCTGGCCGATCTTGAACTGACTCAAACGGCGTATCATGGTCGGTCCGACCACAAAGGAGATGACCAACCCCATCAACACCGCGAGAATGGTGCGCAACGTGATGTAACGGAATACGTTGAAGCCCGCGTCGAATTGCGCCAAATAGTCGGCCAGCCAGATCAGCATGCGGCGGCCTCCGACGTCAATGCATCGACCACCCGATCCATGCGCGCGGCGCGAGAACCCTTGATCAGAACCGTGTCGTGTGCGCCGATCTCGGCCGCCAGCGCCTCTATCAGCTCGCCTTGATCCTGAAAATACCGCGCCCGCCCACCGAAGGCCGCGGCGGCGGCGGCGCTCAAGGGCCCGCAGCAATACAGGCCGTCGATTCCGGCGCGCGCCGCGCGCGCGCCGACCGCCCGATGAAGTTTTTCGGCATCTTCGCCCAACTCGGCCAGATCGCCCATCACCAGAATCCTGTGCCCTGGCGCGGCGCGCAGCACGTCGATCGCCGCGTTCACCGAATCCGGATTGGCGTTGTAGCTGTCGTCGATCACCCGCGCACCGCGCATCCCGACTAGCGGCGCCAGGCGCCCTGCAACCGGTCGCACGTTCGCGAGGCCCATGCTGATGTCATCCAAACCGACCCCCAGACACAGCGCTGCCGCCGTAGCGGCCAGGGCATTCATCCGGTTGTGCCGACCGGCCAGCTGCAGATCGACCTCGATGGTGCCCGCGGCGGTGGTAATGCCGAAGCGGTAACGAAATCCGCCATCCCCCCAAATCAGCTCACCTTCGGCGTCGCTGCTGACGTCTGCCGGCTGCTCGACACCAAACGTGCAGACCGGCCGACCGAGCGACAGCTTGCGCCACAGGGGCGCAAACCGATCATCCGCGTTGAACACGAAAACGCCTTCCGCCTTGAGGCCGTCGAGGATTTCACCTTTGGCCCTTGCCACCCCTTCCGGGCTGCCGAAGCCTTCGAGATGCGCGCGGCCCGCGTTATTGAGAATCGCCACATCGGGTTGCGCGATCCCGGCCAGGTAAGCGATCTCACCCGGATGGTTCGCGCCAAGCTCGACCACCGCGAATTTCTCGTCCTGCAGCCGCGTCAGCGTCAGGGGCAAACCGATCTCGTTGTTGAGATTGCCCTGCGTCACCAACACGCTGCCGACACGCTGCAAGATGGTCGCGAGCATGGTACGCAAGGTCGTTTTGCCGTTGCTTCCCGTGATCGCAATCAGCTGCGCCCGCGCCCGTTCACGCCAGACACGGGCCAGCTGCCCCAATGCGAGCAGCGTGTCGGCCACCTGCAGTTGCGGCAACTCGATGTCCACCGGACGATCCACCAGTACCCCGCTGGCACCGCGCTCCGCCGCCATGCGCACGTAACCGTGGCCGTCGAAATTGGGACCGCGCAGCGCGACAAAGAGCTCACCCCGCCGCAGGGTTCGCGTATCCGTGCTGACCTGCGAAAACGTTGCGTCACCGCGGCTGAGCCGCCCGTGCAGGCGCTCCGTGAGGGTCGACAGGGCGAACTCAACCATCGTGACCCAATCCCAGCGCACGGCGCACGTGGTCCGCATCGCTGAATGGCAAACATTTATCACCGACCTGCTGGTACTCCTCATGCCCTTTGCCGGCGATTAGCACCACATCACCGGCCGCGGCGGTGTCGATCGCAACGCGAATCGCGTGTGCCCGGCGCCGCTCGACTACGCATTGCTCCGGGTCGCTCATCCCCGCCCGTATCGCGGCGATGATGGCGTTGCCGTCTTCCGTCCGCGGATTGTCGTCGGTGAGGATCACCCGATCGGCCGCGCGTTCGGCGACGCCACCCATCTCGGGACGTTTGCCCGGATCGCGGTCGCCGCCGCAACCGAACACGCACACGAGTTTGCCCCGAGTATGCGACCGCAACGCACGTAGTGCCTTGTGCAAGGCATCCGGGGTGTGTGCGTAGTCGACGACGACCAGCGGCCGTGGCGCGCCGCCGAAGGCCTCCATACGGCCTGGAACGGCGACCAGTCGGTGCAGACGCGCCGTGGCGTCCTCGATTCTGACGCCCCACGCCAGCAGTACGGCCAAGGTGAGCGCCAGATTCTCGATGTTGAACACACCGAGCAACGCGGTGCGCACCGACCCCGACCCCCAACTCGAGCGGACGTCGAAACTCAGCCCCTGGCCGTCGCTGGTTATACGTTCGACCTGGACGTAGTGCGAGGGACCGCGCAATTCGCCGGCGGCTTTGCCGACGGCCACCCGGATGACCGGTTCGGTGAGATCCTGCAGCAGCTCCCGGCCGGCCGCATCGTCGGTGTTCACGACCGCAATCGATAGCCCGGGCGTCCGGAACAACGCCGTTTTCGCCGCGGCATAGCTGACCATGTCACCGTGGTAGTCCAGATGGTCCCGGCTGAGATTGGTGAACACCGCTGTGTGAAACGGCACCGCCGCCACCCGCGCCTGCACCAGCGCATGCGAAGACACCTCCATCGCAACCGCCCGCGCACCTTGGTGTAAGAGGTCCGACAGCAGGGATTGCAACCGCACCGCGTCGGGCGTGGTATGACTGGCCGTCTGCAAGGCGCCCGGAAACCCGTACCCGATCGTCCCCAGAACCCCGCAGTGCCAGTCCCCGCGCAGGGCTTGCGCCAGAAACTGGCTGACCGTCGTCTTGCCATTGGTACCCGTTACCCCGACGATCCGCAATCGCGCGCCCGGGTGGCCGAAAAATCGCGCTGCCAACTGCGACACCCGGGCTCCGAGGTCTTCGACCACGATGATTGGCAGCTGCAGGTCCGACGCGACCGTCGCCGCCCGCGCGGCCGTCCATTCGCTGTCGGCCTCGGCGACGATCGCCACCGCACCGCGCGCCGCCGCCTGCCTGGCGTAGTGCAGACCGTGGCGCTGCGTGCCGCGGCTGGCCAGAAACACATCGCCGGGCGCGGCCGCACGGCTGTCCAGGGTCAGACCGGTAACCTCCAGCCGGGGCAACCCGGACCCGTCAGCGTAGCCCTCGAGCAGATCCGACAGCCACCAGTGATCGGTCATTTGTGGCGATGGCATCATGGTTTCGCCTCCACCTGGACCAGTTGAGCACGCGCCACGGGCAGCGCATCCGGTGCGATATTTAGCAGACGCAGTGCGTCATCCATCACGGCGGCGAAAACGGGTGCGGCAACGTCGCCGCCATAGATTTTTCCCGCCCGCGGCTCGTCGATGACGACCACCATGATCAGGCGGGGGTCGCTCGCGGGCACCATACCCGCGAACAACGCCCGATAGCGTTCGTCGCTGTAGCCCCCGTCCGGATTCGATTTCTTTGCGGTACCCGTTTTCCCCGCCACCCGATAGCCGGGTATGGCCGCCTGCGGCGCCGTGCCTTCTTCGGAGACCACCGCCTCCAACATGCGGCGCAGCGCGCGGGAGGTGGCGACGGAGAATACGCGCCGACCTGTCGGCGCCTCGTCCAGCCGCAGCAAAGAAACCGGGCGGGTCACGCCGTCGGCGGCGATGGCCGCATAGGCTCGGGCCAGCTGCAGCGTCGTGACCGACAGAGAATAGCCATACGCGAGACTAACCTGATCGATTGCCGCCCACTGCGCCGGCACAATCAGCTTACCGCTCGCCTCACCGGGAAAACCGGCGCCCGGTTCGGTACCGAAACCGAGATCCGAAAGGAACTGCCAGGTGGCCTGCCTGGGCAGATCCAGGGCGATCTTGCCCACGCCCACATTGCTCGATCTCTGCAGTACTGTCGCCACGTCGATGACGCCTAGATCGTGGTGATCACTGACCCGGCTGGCACCGACATGAAAATAACCCGGCGACGTGTCGATCAGCGTGTCGGCTGCGTACTGACCCGACTCCAGTGCGATGGCGATGGTAAACGGCTTCATCGTCGAGCCGGGTTCGTAGACGTCGGTGAGCGCGCGGTTTCGTTGCCGCCCGCGTAACGCCTCACGATCGCGATTTGGGTTGAATGAGGGCTGATTGACCACCGCCAGGATCTCGCCGGTGCGTACATCCAGCACCAGCGCGCTGCCGGCGCGTGCCTGGTGCTTGCGCACCGCGGCCAACAACTCGCGGTAGGCAATGAATTGGAGGCGGCGGTCCATACTCAGCGCAAGATGTCGTCCCGGTTGCGGCATGCGGATATTCTCGACGTCAGCGACGACTTTGCGGTGCCCGTCGCGCAATACCCGTTTTTCACCGGCATGGCCCGCGAGCTCTTTGTCGAAAGCGAGTTCCAGCCCTTCCTGCCCCTGATCGTCGACATCGGTGAAACCCAACACCTGGCTGAACACCTCGCCGGCCGGGTAATAACGGCGATACTCCCGGTCCAACCGGACGCCGACCAGGCCCGCCTGCTGCACCAGCACCCGCACGGCCGCGGCCTGATCGGGTTCCATGCGACGTTTCAAATAGACGAATTGGCGCGATCCGAAACGCTCCAGCCGGGCCCGCAAGGCGCTCGATTTCATTTTCAGGATGCGCGCCAGTTGCGGTAGGGTGCGGTCGTCCAGCCGCAACCGGCGCGGATCGGCGCCCAGTGACTCAACCGGGGTGCTGACCGCCAAAACGGCGCCATGACGGTCGGTGATCAGACCGCGATGGGCGGCGACTTCGACGGTATCCAGGTAACGATCGGCTCCTTCGGCCTGTAGAAAATCCTTTTCCAGAATCTGCTGATCGAACGCCCGCCAGACCAGCACGGCCGCGGACAGTGCGAACAACGCCGTCACGGTGCGCCGACGTCCGACGTAACTCGGCCGCACCGATGCCTGGCGCCGCATCCGCTTTACCCGCTTGTCCCGTTTCTTGGTCATGGCTAACGCCGAATCACTACGACGTCGCCAGACTTCGGCGTACGCATCCGCAGGCGGTCGCGAGCGAGTTCGGACACCCGGGCATGGTTTCCCCAGCTTTCCAACTCCAACTGCAGGCGGTCCCACTGGATGTCTATCTGATCACGCACTTCGCGCAGGTGCTGCAGCTCGACGAACATTTTCCGCGACTCGTATTTGGCATGGACCACGCCGACGCCGCTGGCGGTCACCGCAACCGCCAGGAGCAGCAGCAAAAGGCTTTGCGCCACGGTCATGTGAGCAGCTCCGCAACCCGCATGACGGCACTGCGCGCCCTTGGATTACCGGCCACTTCGTGCTCCGTGGGGCGCATCGCCTTACCGATCAGCCGCAGTTTGGGACTCAGGTCGCGGTGCGGCACCGGCAGCCCCTTGGGCAGGCGTTCGCCCCGCGCGGCGTCGCGAAACATGCGCTTGACGATACGGTCTTCCAACGAGTGAAAACTGATCACTACCAACCGGGCGCCGATAGCCAGCACGTCGAGCGCCTGCTGCAGGCCCTCGCGCAGATCGTCGAGCTCGCGGTTGACGAAGATGCGAATCGCCTGAAAGCTGCGCGTGGCCGGATGTTTGTGCTTTTCCCGGACGGGGCTGGCGCGCTCCACCAGCGCCGCCAGCTCCTGGGTGGTGCGCAGCGGGTGCGCCGCGCGGCTCTGCACGATCGCCCGGGCAATCCGGCGGGCGAACCGCTCTTCGCCGTACTCCCGAAGCACGGCCGCGATATCCTCTTCCTTGGCCGCCGCCAGCCATTCGGCCGCGCTGTGCCCGCGGGACGTATCCATGCGCATGTCCAAGGGACCATCGCTCATAAAGCTGAACCCGCGCAGCGCGTCGTCCAGCTGTGGCGAAGAAACCCCCAGATCCAGCAGCAGGCCATTAATCTGGCGCGTGAGATTTTCCCGCTCCGCCACGCGCTTCAAACCGGTAAAGCTGCCATGGTCGATCTGAAAGCGCGCGTCGGCGCCCAGCGTCCGCACGGCATAGTTCACTGCAACCGGGTCTTTGTCGAAAGCCAACAGCCGGCCCTTTCCACCGAGTTGCCCCAAGATCGCGCGGGCGTGGCCACCGCGGCCAAACGTGCCGTCCACGTAACAACCGTCCGGCTGAATGTTGAGCGCGGCTACGGCCGCGTCGATCATGACCGGCCGATGTACCTGCTGGTCGTCGCTCACAGCGAGAGTTCCTGCAATCCAACCGACAGATCCGAACCCAGTTGACTCGCCTCTTCAAACATTTCTGTCATATTGCCGAACCAGACCGCCTCGTCCCAGATCTCGAACTTGTTACCCTGACCGACCAGCGCAACACGCTTTTCCAGACCCGCGTGTCTGCGCAGTGCCGCCGAAAGCAGAATGCGTCCCTGACCGTCCAGTTCCATCTCTACCGCGTTGCCCAGCACCAGGCGCTGGAGGCGCTTGTTCTGCTCAACCAGCGAGGGCAACTCGGACACCTTGCGCGCGATCTCCAACCATTCGCATTCCGGATACAGGAACAGGCATCGATCCTGGGGACTGATGGTCACGACGACGCGATAAGGCGCCGCATCGCCCAGGTTTTCCCGGGTCTTGGCAGGTATCGCCAGGCGGCCCTTCACATCGAGACTCAGTTCACTGGTGCCCTGGAAGATCACTTGACGCCGAATCGGAGGACTCTGACCCCCTAATTCCCCACTTTTACCCACATGACTCGAATACTAGGTTTAGATCGGCGCAGGGTCAAGAGCGAACTTAGAGAAAAATCAAATACTTACGAAAAAACGTTGGAGCGATGTAAAAAGACATAAAAACATACGAATGGAGCCATAACTTAATGTTGCTTATCAAGAGATCCGGATTTGGAATCTTATCGCGCGGCGTGTCTGAGGCAATGTGGGTGGAAGTGGAAGGGAGCCAGCCTGTAAGCCGGGTTCTGTCGAGGATGACCATTCATCTGGGACGCTCGTCACCGAGCGCCTCGAGCGACCTACCCGAGAACACCCGCGGGCCGCGGGCTGCGGTCGAACCGCGCGCTCTCCTATTTGGTCTTGCTCCGGGTGGGGTTTGCCCTGCCACACCTGTTGCCAGATGCGCGGTGCGCTCTTACCGCACCATTTCAACCTTACCGGTCCCGAAGGACTTGGGCGGTGTATTTTCTGTGGCACTTTCCGTCGGCTCGCGCCGCCCAGGCATTACCTGGCACCCTGCCCTGCGGAGCCCGGACTTTCCTCCGCCGCGAACGGCGGCGGCCATCCGGCCGACTCCCGTACTCAACTTACGTTCCCGATTGATCCAGCGCAAGCAGGATTTTCTGTCACCCTTGAGTCCGGTCGGAACGACACCATTATATCAATCAGGAAAAACACTCAATTCTCAATCAGGAGGTGTGAAATGACACTGACAGTGCGCGACCCTTGGCAAATGCTAGATTTATGGCGCCGGGAAATGGAACCGATGTACAGCACGCTCAAGGACGACGAAACGCACGTCGTCGGCAGCAGTTGGGCTCCCGCAGTCGACATCAGGGAAGAACCCGAGCGCTATGTGTTACACGCAGACATCCCTGGCGTACTCGCCGACAACATTGAGATCTCGATGGACAACGGCGTACTGACGATTCGCGGTGAACGCAAGCACACCGCAGAGGAATCCGAGAAGGGTTACCACCGCCGTGAGCGGCAGCAAGGCATGTTCATGCGGCGATTTTCGCTGCCTGACTCGGTAGATGCGGATGCGATCGAGGCAACCAGCAAAGACGGTGTGTTGGAAGTCATACTGCCAAAGACACCCGCACAGCAGCCTCGTAAGATCGAAGTTAGGACGTGAGCGGGACACAACCATGGCCAACCTTACCCATCTGAGACACAACGTGGACCGCGCCCTGGACAGCGTTCAGGCCGGGTGGCGCAATCTGGTCGACAAGGCGGCGCAGGCCATCACGCGGTTTCACCCGGGGGGAGCCCCGGAAGCGGAAGACGACGACGCCAACGTGCTGTTGAGCAACTGCCCGCGCTGGGGATTTCTGGCCGCCGAGGTACGCGAGTCTGCCGATGCGGTCTCGGTGCGCCTCGAGGTTCCCGGGATGGAACCGGAACAGATCGACGTTTCGGTCGTCGATGATATCCTTCGCGTCAGCGGCGAAAAAAGGACCGAGCGTGAACGCTCGCGCGGCAACTACCACTTGACCGAACGCGCCTACGGCCGGTTCGAACGCAGCTTCCGCCTGCCCTCACCGGTCGACGCGGAGCGGGCGGAGGCGGACTATCGCCACGGCGTGCTGACCCTGCGCCTGCCGAAGCGCAACCGCAATCGACGGGTGCGGGTAAAAAGCGCCTGACCCCGTGTTGTCGTAGAGATCTAAGCACCGCGAACCAGCTCCAGCGCTTGACGGTAGAGCCGGTTCCGCGGCAGACCCGTGAGGCGGGCAGCGATTCCCGCCGCCTGCTTCACGGGCAATTCCTCCAACAGCGTGCGCAGGGTGTGCGCCGCGGCTTCGGACAGGTCGTCGGCGCTACGCGCCGGTGCGCCGGCGATCACGATGACGAACTCACCTGTGCGTTGATGCGGGTTCTGCGTCACCGAACGGTACAACTCGTCCAGCGATCCGGTTGATACCGATTCGTGGAGCTTGGTCAATTCGCGGGCAACGACCGCGCTGCGATCGCCGCCAAAAACAGTGCATAGGTCTGCCAGCATCTCCTCGACGCGATGCGACGCCTCGTACATCACGAGGGTCGCAGACTCCATGGTCAGCGCCTGCAGCCGGGTTCGTCGCGCGGCGCCCTTGCGTGGCAGAAAACCCTCGAAGCGAAACCGGTCGGTCGGCAATCCGGATACGCTCAAAGCCGCGATCAGCGCGCAAGGGCCGGGTATGGGCACTACCGCAATCCCGCATTTCCGACAGGCTTGAACCAGTGTGTAACCGGGGTCGCTGATCAACGGAGTGCCGGCGTCCGATACGAGCGCCACGCGGCCGCCGGAACCGAGACGCTTCACCACGTCGGGAGTAATGTCCCGTTCGTTGTGATCGTGCAGCGCCAGCATGGGCTTGCGAATTCCGAAATGCGCCAGCAGCCGCCCGGTGTGGCGGGTGTCTTCGGCCGCCACCAGATCGACGGCCTGCAGGGTCTCCAAGGCGCGACCGCTGATATCGCCGAGATGGCCGATCGGCGTGGCGACCACATACAGTGTTCCCGGCGGGTCTGCTACCATCCCCTTTCCTCCACAATCGAAGAGCGCATCCTGTCGCCACCATGAATACTGCGCAACCCCCAAAGCTCATCATTTTATTACTGGTTCTGCTATGGCTAGGTGGATGCACCCAGATCCCGACCGTTAAACCCAAGCTGCCCGCCGTCGACGCGGACATCACCCGGGCAGCCGAGTTGACGCGCAACGGCGACTACCTCGGCGCCGCCGCCCTGTATACCCGTGTCGCACAGAGCTTGCCGGCCGAAGCCAGCGGGCTCTACTGGGTCAGCGCCGCGGAAAACTTCCGCGCCGGTGGCGATCTCGACGGCGCGCGCGCGGCACTCGCGGCGGCGGCGCGGTCGCAGTTGGATCCGGTCAGGCAGCTCGAACGCCGCTTGCTGGAAGCGGAAATACTCATGGACGCAACCCGCGCCAGCGACGCCCTGGCACTGCTGCTGGAACCGCCGCCGCGAGGCATCTCCACAGATCTCGCGACCCGCTATCACCGCGACACCGCACGTGCATTCCGCTTGATGGGGAATCTGCTGGAAAGCGCCAGGGAACTCGAGGCCCTGGACGCCCTGCTGAGCGACCCGCAAGCGCGCTTCGACAATCAGCTGGAAATCGTACGGACGCTGGCGGTCCTGAGCGAACAGGCCCTGCGCGGCCTGCAGCCCTCTCCGCCGGGCGTGGAGGGTGGCTGGATGGAGCTCGCCCTGGTCCTGAAATCCGCTTCGCAAGACCCGAGCCGGCTGCAGCCGCTGCTGGCCGAGTGGCAACAACGCTTCCCCAACCATCCGGCGCTGCCCGGCCTGTTGGACGGCTATTTCGAGCGCCAGCAATCCATGGTGGTGCGCGCCGCGCATGTCGCCGTGCTGCTGCCTGAGAGCGGCACCTATGCCAAGGTCGCCGCCGCGATTCGCGACGGCCTGATGGCCGCCTGGTACAGCGACCAGGCGAGCGTACGCCCGGAACTGCGCTTTTACGACAGTTCGAACGTCAATGCACTGTGGCCGATCTACAGCCAGGCTGTAGCGGAAGGCGCCGAGCTGGTCGTCGGTCCCCTGGCCAAAGACGCCGTCACCCAGTTGGCGCGCGCCGGCGAACTGCCGATACCGGTATTGGCGCTGAACCAGATCGAAACCGAATCAACCCCGCCCGACAACCTGTTCCAGTATTCGCTGTCCCCGGAAGGCGAAGCGCAACAGGTCGCCGAACACGCCTGGGTCAAGGGATTGCGACGGCCCGCGATCCTTACCCAGGCGGGCGAATGGGGCGATCGTATCGCCGCCGCTTTCAGCGAACGCTGGGTCGCGCTTGGCGGTGAAGTGGCGGGGCATCAGAGTTACGACCCCGAATCGGCCGACCATCGCGAATCCATCGAGCAACTCCTGCTGCTGAGCGCCAGCAAGCAGCGGCACTGGGCCATGCAAAAACTGCTGGGCGCCCGGGTCGGATTCGAACCCCGCCGTCGTCAGGATATCGACATGATTTTCCTTGCCAGCAAGCCCAAGCAGACCCGCCTGCTGCGTCCGCAGCTGCAGTTCCATCATGCCAACGACTTGCCGGTTTTCGCGACATCGCACGCGTGGGACGGGGAGGTTAAAGAGCGCGATGCACAGGACGTCGCCGGCGTTTACCTGCCCGATATGCCCTGGCTTCTGACAGAACACGACGCATCACCCCTGTCACGCAAGCAACTGCAACAGATCCTGCCGGCCGCAGGCGGACCCTACGGCCGCCTGTACGCGATGGGCCTGGACAGCTATCTGCTGTTACCGCACCTGACCCGCCTGAAAAGCAGCCAGATCGAGACTTTGCAGGGCCACACCGGGAATCTGTATGTCGGTCCGGTCAACCATATCAAGCGACAACTGGTATGGGCGCGCCTGGACAAAACACCCGAGATACTGGGCTACTCCCCGCGACTGGATCTGGAGCGGGGCGTCATGGCACCCGGCGATGCCCCGCCCTTGGCCGAACCGCAGGGCTGAGCGATCTGCAACGCGCCGCCGCTGCCCAGCCATCGGGGGCACCGCAGCCGCTGCTTGGTCCGTTGGGCATGCGGTCAATCCGTGTTTCGTGGATGCGATCACTCCATCGATCTTACAGACAGGCTGATTCAACGCATGTGGAGCAGGAAGCAACAGAAAGGTAACGACGCCGAAGCGCTGGCGGCCGACTTTCTCACTCGATCGGGTCTGGTGCTGGTGGACACCAAGTTCCGCTGTAAAGGTGGTGAAATAGACCTGATCATGAAAGACGGGGAACAGCTGGTATTCGTCGAGGTGCGCTACCGCAAAGGCACCAGGTTCGGCACGGCCGTCGAATCGGTCGACCGCCGCAAGCAACGCAAGCTGACGTTGGCCGCGCAGTACTATCTGCAGTCGAACGAAGCGGACCTGCCGTGTCGATTTGACGTAGTTGGCATTTCCGGCAATGGCGCTGTCGAGTGGGTGCGTGATGCGTTTGGTCTCTAGTGCGGTCCGTGCGACCATACCGTTCAGGCATCAGAGTCATCACCGGGCCCCTTCATTGGATCTAGCCGATCGCATCACCCAACTCTTCGACGATAATATCAAGACCGTTTCTTTTTCGAAGGAGACCCTGGTCGGGCCGGTGCATGCGGCTGCGCAAAAGATTGTGCATGGCCTGCTCAACGGCGGCAAAGTCCTGGCCTGTGGCAACGGCGGTTGCGCGGCGCAGGCGCAACACTTCGCGGCCACGATGCTCAATCAATACGAACGCGAACGCCCGGGTCTGCCGGCTATCGCGCTGACCGCCGATGCGCCGACCATCACGGCCATCGGCGACGGCCTCGAGTTCAAAGAGGTTTTCGCAAAGCAAGTCGGCGCCTTGGGTCACGCGGGCGATCTTTTACTGGCCATCAGCAGCGATGGCCTATCGCAGAACGTCAGACGCGCGGTGGAAATCTCGCACCAGCGGCAGTTGCAAGTCATTGCACTCACCGGGCATAACGGCGGTGAACTAGGCGGCATGTTGAACGGCAGGGACGTAGAAATCCGCGTCCCGTCCGAATCGATCGCCCGCATCCACGAAGTCCATTTACTCGTCATCCACTGTTTGTGTGATTCAATCGACGCACAATTGTTGGGTGGTTGAAACCCAAGAGGTATTGACATGTTGCGTTTAGCACTGATCACGTCCGTGGCGGTACTCACCGCCGGTTTGAGCGGCTGCGCGCCGGTCGTCATAGGCACTGGCGTCGCCACCGGCGCGGCCGTCATTCATGACCGCCGCACCGCCGGTACCGTCATCGAGGACCAGGAGATCTATTTACGGGCCCTGCGCATACGCGATGAAAACCCGGATCTCGCCAAGCAAAGCAAGATCGACATCACGCCCTATAATCTGCAGGTCCTGCTCACTGGCCAAGCCGCATCCGATGACGTGAGTCGCCGCTTCGCAGCGCTCGTCGCGCAGATCCCGCGGGTGCGCAAAGTCTATAACGAGGTCGAGACGGCAGCGGAGGCCACCTGGTCGGAGTCTGTCGACGACACCTACCTGACCAGCAAGGTCAAGCTGGCGTTGTTCAATATCGGCATAGACGATTTCGACCCGACCCGCGTCAAGGTGACCAGTTCCAGGGGGGTGGTCTATCTGATGGGACTGCTGACGAACGAGGAAGCGAACGCCGTGACGGAAAAAGTGCGCTTCCTGAGCGGCGTGCAACGGGTGGTCAGGCTCTTTGAATACATCCCTTCGAACTGAGTCATTACCCGCAGCGCTGATCCGCCGACTCGGCGAAGTCGTCGGCCCCGACGCACTGTTTACCGAGCCCGCCGATTGCTGGGCTTACGGCTACGACAACAGTCGCCACCGGGCGCTGCCGCAGGCGGTCGCGTTTGCCAGCCACCACGATCAGGTCGTTGCGATCGTCAGACTCGCCAATGAGTTCCGGGTCCCGTTAATCGCCCGTGGCAGGGGCACGGGAACTACCGGAGCGACGGTACCGGTCTCCGGCGGATTGGTGCTGTCGCTGGAGCGCATGGACGCCATCGGCACAATCGACTCGGCGAACCGACTGGTCAAGGTACAGCCGGGCACAACCAACCAGCAATTGCAGGACGCATTGGCGGAACACGGCTTTTTCTGGCCACCCGACCCCACCAGCGCCGCCGTTTGCAGTGTCGGGGGCAATCTCGCCTACAACTCGGCCGGGCCACGCGCCGTCAAGTACGGCACACCCCGCGAGAACACGCTGGGAATGCGCGCGGTCAGCGGTGCCGGCGACGAGTTCAGGACGGGGGTCATGACGTCAAAAGGCGTGGTAGGACTCGACTTGACGCGCTTGCTCATCGGTTCGGAAGGCACGCTGGCTATCATTACCGAGGCCACGTTGCGGATTACGCCGCTCCCCTCCCACAAGCGGACCCTGCGGGCCATCTACGCGGATATTCACTCGGCGGCGTCTGCGGTAGCCGCGATCATGGCGCAACCGGCTACCCCGTGTGCGCTGGAATTCATGGACGGCGCTGCCATCGAGATGGTTCGTCACTATGCCGACCTGGCCTTACCCACCGCGGCCGAAGCGTTGCTCCTGATCGAAGTCGACGGTTCCGAACAGGCGGTGGTGGAAGCCGCCGAACAGATTGCCGAAACGGCGCGCCAGCCGGGCTGCCTGTCGGTGACGACGGCAGCCGACGCTCAAGACGTCGCGCACCTGTGGCAGGCGCGTCGGGCGCTTTCGCCGGCGCTGCGAACGATCGCGCCCCGAAAGATCAATGAAGATGTCGCCGTACCCGTATCCAAGATCCCGGAACTGATCGACGGTCTGGCGCAACTCTCGGCGCGCCACGGCATCAAGATTGTCAACTTCGGCCATGCCGGAAACGGGAACATTCACGTAAATCTGCTCGTCGATCCGAACGAGCCGGGCCAATCGGAGGCAGCCGATCGCTGTCTCGACGACGTATTCACCCTGGTGTTGGAACTCGACGGCACGCTCTCCGGCGAGCACGGCGTAGGCCTGGAGAAACGCGATTTCATCGACCGCGAGCTGGATCCCGCCGCCTTGCGCCTGATGCACGCGATCAAGCGGCAGTTCGATCCGCAGAACATACTCAATCCGGGCAAATCCCTACCGCCTGACCGGATCTGACCCACGGCGGTCTTCGTTCAGGTCTCAACCAACAACCGGCCTACCCACACAACGGCCATGACTAGCCCGCATCGCTCAAGGCGATCGTGGGTCCTGTCATTTGCCATATCGCGAATGAACCACCCGCCTGCGAGCGGAACGCAAAGATTGATTCAATAATCGTGCAAAAGAAGATTGATTTGGTTTATCTTACGTTCATGGCAGGGGATGGTAGACTTTCCGGCACTGGGCCAAACCCCGGCCCGATTCGGCTGGAGAGCGGGGCAGGCAGTCACGCCCTGCAGGCCTTAGCGACTAACAACGACTGTGCGTGACTCGACCGGATTTGGTTATCACTCCATCGACTCTATAGGGTAGTTGAACTTTGTCCTACTTCCTGTTACTCGCCGCAAGTCTGTACCTGTTCTGGTTGCTGCTGTCCGGATTTTGGGACAGCGGCCTGCTACTCGCCCTGGGCGGTGTGTCGACCTTGCTCGCCGCATATCTGGGCTGGCATATCGAACAACGCGACCCCCGTCAGATTTCGCTCAAAATGCTCCTGCGCCTGCCCGCCTACTGGGCCTGGCTACTGATCGAAATAGTGAAGGCCAACATCGATGTCGTGAAGCGTATCTGGCGTCCGTCGCATTACCCGATCAGCCCGACCCTGATCCGCCTTGCGGCAAGTCAGAAATCCCGGACGGGGCGAACCACTTACGCCAACTCCATTACCCTGACACCGGGTACAGTCGCCGTCGAGGTCACCGAATCGGAGATCCTGGTCCACGCATTGACCCATGCGGCGGCGAAAGACCTGCAGCGGGGCGAGATGGACAGGAAGGTAACGCGCGCGGAAGGAGCACTGAGGTAAATGTATGCCGCCGCGGCTCTGGGGATACTCGTTGTGATGGCCCTCGCGCTGCTGCGCGCCTGTCTCGGGCCGACGGTTTACGACCGCATACTCGCGGTCAATATGTTCGGTACGAAAACGGTCCTGTTGATTGCCGTGTACGGGTTCTTGACCGGGCGGCCGGATTTTCTCGATATTGCGCTCGCCTATGCGCTGATCAATTTCATCGGGGTCATCGCCGTGCTCAAATTCGTGGAACGCGTCTTTAGGCCGCGGCCATCGGGGGAAACCTGATGGTGGAACTGGCTCTCGACGCGGTAAGCATGCTGCTCCTGGTGGTGGGCACGCTATTGGGCATCACCGGCGCGGTGGGTATCTTTCGTTTCCCCGATTCCTACACCCGCCTGCATGCCGCTGGCGTGACCGATACGCTGTGCGCGGGAATGATACTTGCGGGACTCATGCTGCAAGCGGGCTTCACCCTGGTTACGCTCAAGCTCGCCTTCGTGTTGGCGTTTCTGTGGTTTACAAGCCCCGTGGCCAGTCATGCCGTGGCCCGTGCCGCGTTTCATAGCGGCGCACAGCCACCGCACCTCGACATCAACGGAGAAAACCAATCGACACCCTGATCGATATCGTTCTGTTGACTTTCCTGGCCATTACCGCGATCGCGATCGTACGCATACGCGATCTGTTTGCCGTGGTCATGCTCGGGAGCATGTACAGCCTGATATCGGCGGGTATATTCATCGTGCTGGACGCGGTGGACGTTGCCTTTACGGAAGCCGCGGTCGGCGCCGGCATATCGACGGTTTTGCTGCTCGGCACCCTCGCATTGACCGGGCCGCGTGAAGCCACGCCGGGTCATAGTCCCGTCCTGCCGCTCGCGGTCGTGTTCATGACCGGCGCAGTATTGATATGGGCCACGCTCGATATGCCGCAGTTTGCGACGGCGGACGCCCCTATCCACCACCATGTCGCACCGCGCTACATCAACGACTCGCCACAGGAAATCGGTGTGCCCAACATGGTCACTTCGGTGCTCGCCAGTTACCGTGGTTTCGATACCCTGGGGGAGGTGACCGTGATTTTTACCGCGGGTATCGGCGTCCTGGCCTTGTTGGGTGTGCGGCGGCGTAAAGGAGAGCAGCATGAAGGCCAGGATACCGAATCGTGAAAGACCAACCCATACTGCCCGTCGTTGCCAAGTTTCTGATTCCATACATCCTGCTGTTTGCGCTGTATGTGCAGTTTCACGGCGATTTCGGTCCGGGCGGCGGTTTTCAGGCGGGTGTCATTTTCGCCGCGGGCATCATACTTTACGCGCTGGCATTCGGCACCGACAAGGCCCTGGATCTGGTTAGTCCGAACATACTGCGCCCGTTGTCGGCGGTCGGTGTATTGCTCTTCGGCGGCGTCGGCGTGGCGGCCATGCTGAACGGCGGCGAATTCCTCAATTACAGCGTGCTCGCTCACGATCAGGTGCACGGCCAGCACCTGGGCATTTTGCTTATCGAACTGGGTGTCGGGATTACGGTCACCGCGGTCATGATCACGATTTACTTCGCGTTCGCCGGCAGGAACCGAAAACTTTGAACCTGCTCGGCCTGTACAATTACTGGATCGTTATCTTTCTGATGATGGCGGGCTTTTACATCGTCATCGCGCGCGGCAACCTGGTCAAGAAGATCGTGGGCCTCAACGTATTTCAGACCTCGGTCTTCGTGCTCTATATCTCCATGGGCAAGGCGCCGGGCGGCACGGCGCCGATTGTGACGCAAGGTGACGCGATTTATTCCAACCCGCTGCCCCATGTGCTGATTCTGACCGCCATCGTGGTCGGGATCGCCACCACGGCGCTCGGACTCGCGCTGGTGGTGCGCATCAAAGAGGCCTACGGCACGATCGAGGAAGACGAGATCCACGCCAAGGACGACGATCTGTGATGTGGGCCGCCCAATTGCCCGCGCTACAGGTGGTAGCGCCGCTACTGGCTGCGCCGGTTTGTCTGTTACTGGGCCGCGGACGCGTGGCGTGGGCGTTTGCGACACTGGTCAGCTGGGCGTGCCTGGCAATGAGCGTTCTGCTGTTGGCCGAAGTTTGGGACGGCGACACGCTGCGCTACGAATTCGGCGGTTGGGAAGCCCCCTGGGGTATCGTCTACGTCGTCGACCGCCTCAGCACCTACGTGCTCCTGATCGTGTCTTCGATCGGCGCGGTGATCTTCCCCTATTCGTGGACCAGCATTCAACACGAGATCCCCGCCGAGCAGCACACGTTGTTTTACACCGCCATGCTGCTGTGCCTGGCCGGTCTGCTCGGGATCGTGATCACCGGTGACGCCTTCAACCTGTTCGTGTTGCTCGAGATATCGTCGCTGTCGACCTACACCCTGATCAGTCTTGGCAGGGACCGAAGGGCGCTCACCGCGTCGTACCAGTATCTGATCATGGGCACCATCGGCGCCACCTTCATCCTGATCGGCGTCGGCCTGCTCTACATGCTGACCGGAACGCTGAATATGGAGGACCTGGCCGTGCGCATCGGGCCGCTGGCGGATTCGCGCACCCTGCAAGCCGCGTTCGCCTTCATCCTGGTCGGGGTCGGCCTGAAGCTGGCGCTGTTTCCGCTGCATCTGTGGCTACCGAATGCCTACGCGTTCGCGCCGTCGGTGGTGGCCGCCTTTCTGGCGGCGACGGCCACCAAGGTGGCCGTTTACGTATTGATACGGTTCATCTTCACCGTGTTTGGCAAGGATTTCGGTTTCGACGCCATGCACGCGCACTGGATTCTGCTGCCGCTGGCGCTGGCGGGCATTTTTACCACCTCGCTGGTCGCGATATTCCAGCACGGTCTGAAGCGTATGCTGGCGTACTCGTCGGTCGCTCAGATTGGCTATATGATCCTGGGGATCAGCATGGCGAGCGTGACCGGACTCACCGCCAGCCTGCTGCATTTGTTCAATCACGCACTGATGAAAGGGGCGCTGTTCCTTGCTCTGGGGGCCATTTACTATCGCATTGGACCCACCGGAATCAAACGAATCGCGGGCTTGGGCCGTCAGATGCCCTGGACCATGGGCGCGGTGGTTGCCGGGGGCCTCAGTCTGATCGGCGTCCCGCTCACGGTCGGCTTCATCTCGAAATGGTATTTGATCCTCGGAGCCATCGAGAAAGGCTGGTGGCCGGTGGTGGTATTGATTCTGCTGGCATCCTTGATGGCGGTCATTTACATCTGGCGCATCGTCGAGGCCGCCTATTTCAAACAGCCGGCCGAAGGGGCGGCCCCAGCCAACGAGGCCCCGCTGGCCCTGGTGGTACCGACCTGGGTGCTGATCGCGGCGAACTTCTATTTCGGCATTGACACCCGTCTGACCGTGGGCACCGCCGACGCCATAGCGCGCAGCCTGTTTGGGGTCGCGCCATGATCGGGAGCGCGGAACAGGCCATCGTATTGGCGCTGCTGGTGCCGTTCATTGGCGCCCTCGGAATAGCACTCGCCCATCGCCGGCCGAACCTGCGCGAGGGCGTCACGCTGGTGACCGCGACCGCATTGCTGCTGACGGTGTTCAGCCTCGTGCCGTCAGTACTGGATGGCCAGCGGCCACAATTCGCCTTCGGCGAGATCGTGCCCGGACTAGCCATCGCCTTTCAAGTCGAACCGCTGGGCATGATCTTTGCCGGGATCGCCGCGTTGCTGTGGCCGATCAACTCGATTTATTCCATCGGCTACATGCGGGGGAACCACGAAGAACACCAGACCCGTTTTTACATCTGCTTCGCTGTTGCGCTAGGCGCGGCAATGGGCATAGCCTTTGCCGGCAATCTACTGACCCTATTTATCTTCTACGAAATACTGACTCTCTCCACCTACCCGCTGGTCACCCACAAAGGCCATCGCGAGGCGCGCTATGCGGGACGCGTCTACCTCGGGATTCTGCTGGTGACGTCGATCGGCCTGCTGTTTCCCGCCATTATCTGGACCTGGCACGCCGCCGGCACTCTGGACTTTAGTGTCGGCGGGATCCTGAGCGGCAAATTGCAGGGGCCGTTGCTCGCCGTGCTGCTGTTCCTGTTCATGTTCGGGATCGGTAAGGCGGCACTGATGCCCATCCACCGCTGGCTGCCGGCCGCGATGGTGGCCCCGACGCCGGTCAGTGCGCTGTTACATGCGGTAGCGGTTGTCAAAGCGGGTGTATTCAGCGTCGTGAAAGTCGTCGTCTATGTGTTCGGTATCGATCTGTTACGCGCCGAGCCGACGACGCACTGGCTGCTCTACGTGGCCGGTTTCACCATTATCGTCGCGTCGCTCGTGGCCCTGCGTCAGGATAACCTGAAACGCCGTTTGGCATACTCAACCGTCAGTCAGCTGTCCTATGTCGTGCTGGGGGCGGCGATACTGGCGCCGATATCCGCCATGGGGGCCGCATTGCATATCGCGGCGCACGCGTTCGGAAAGATCACCCTGTTTTTCGCCGCCGGCTCGATCTACACCGCCGCTCATAAGACGGAGATCAGCGAGTTGAACGGCATTGGCAAACGTATGCCCTGGACCATGGGGGCCTTCACGGTCGGCGCGCTGTCGATGATCGGCGTACCGCCGGCGGCGGGTTTTGTCTCCAAGTGGTATATGCTGTTGGGCGCCTTTCAGACCGAACAATTCATCGCCGTCGGCGTGATCGTTCTGTCCACCTTGTTGAACGCCGCCTACTTCGTGCCCATCGTCTATGCCGCGTTCTTCAAGACGGAATCCGAGGCTGACGGACGGCACACTCATGGCGAAGCACCGCTGCCGATCGTCATCGCACTCACGGCCACGGCGATGCTCACCGTTGTTTTGTTCCTCTTCCCGGGCGTGCCCCTCGCACTCGCGCACCAGATGGTCGGGAATTGAAGTGTCTGAATTACAGAAAACGACGTCGGATGTCCCGCAATGAGCGAGAAAAAACACTGGTTATACCGCGAAGAGAATCGGCTGAAGCTGTGGATGATCCAGATCGGAATTTTACTGCTTGCGTTGCTTCCCGAGTTTTTTGTACACCACCACCCCCATTTCGCAGACCAGGGATTCACCCTGGACGGGAGCTGGGGGTTCTTTGCCTGGTACGGCTTTCTCGCCTGTGCGGGCATGGTCGCAATGGCCAAGATTCTAGGTATCTTTTTGAAGCGCAAGGATACCTACTACGATGATTGACCTGGCTTTTTCTCCGGGACTGATCCTGATTGCCGGCGCCTTTGTCATTCCGGCGCTGACCCCGAAGGCGCGCACGCCTTGGATCTTGATCCTGCCCCTGCTTACCTTGTTCGCCGTCTGGTACATGCCAGTCGGCAGTTCCGTATCACTCACCTTTCTGGACTACGCACTGGACCCGGTGCGCTCGACCCATGAGGGCCGGTTGTTCGCCACCATATTTTGCATCATGGCCTTCGCGGGCGGCCTGTACGCCGTCAAACAGGCCAGCGACCTCGAGCTCACGGCGGCCTTCGTGTATGCCGGTGCGGCGATCGGCGTCACTTTTGCGGGCGACCTGATCACGCTGTTCGTGTTCTGGGAAATCATGGCCCTGGGTTCGACGGCCGTCATATGGGCCGCCGGCACGACGCAGTCTTACAAGGCCAGCCTCCGCTACCTTCTGATCCACCTGCTGGGCGGCGTGATCCTGATGTGCGGCATCGTTGCGCACGTGGCGGCGACCGGTTCCATCGCGTTCGGCAATATGTCGCCCGACAGTCTCGGCACCATCCTGATGCTGATCGGTTTTCTGTTCAATGCGGGAGCGCCCCCCCTGTCGGCCTGGATCCCGGACGCCTACCCGGAAGCGAGCCCCAGCGGAACGGTCTTCCTGTCGGCCTTTACCACCAAGACAGCGGTCTATGCCCTGCTGGTGGGATTCCCCGGTGCCGAAATACTGATTTACGTCGGTCTTTATATGGTGTTCTACGGCATCATCTACGCGCTGCTGGAAAACGACATGCGGCGTATCCTGGCGTACAGCATCGTCAACCAGGTCGGGTTCATGGTGACCGCGATCGGCATAGGTACGCCGCTGGCGCTCAACGGGGCGGCCGCGCACGCCTTTGCCCATATCATCTACAAGGCGCTGTTACTGATGTCGGCGGGCAGCGTGTTGATGATGACCGGCAATCGCAAGTGCACGGACCTGGGGGGCCTGTTTCAAAGCATGCCGATCACCGCCTTCAACGGCATCATCGGGGCCCTGGCGATTTCGGCGTTTCCGTTCACCTCAGGCTTCGTGACCAAATCGCTGGAGACCTCGGCAGCGGCGAACGAAGGCATGGTCGTGGTCTGGATGCTGCTGCTCGCAGCCTCCGCCGGGGTATTTCTGCACGCGGGCATCAAGTTCCCCTGGTTTGTGTTTTTCCAGAAAGACTCGGGCCTGCGTCCGCCCGAGCCGCCGCCGAATATGCGTTACGCGATGTGGTTCTTTTCGTTTCTTTGTATCGCGCTGGGGGTTTTTCCCCAACCCCTGTACCTAATCCTGCCCTATCCGGTCGACTACCAACCGTACACCGTTGATCACTTGGTAACCCAATTCCAGATACTGCTGTTCGCGGGCTTCGCGTTTTTCGTGATGCTGAGCCAAATGAGACGGACCCTCACCATCAGCCTGGATTTTGACTGGTTCTATCGTAAGTTCCTGAAACAAATAGGAAATGAGTTCACCGAAGAGACCAGCATGGCGCGGATCAATCTGGAGCTCAAGGCGCTGGCGAAGTTTCGGCGCCTGATCGATAATCTGTACGCACATCATGGCCCGCACGGGGTGCTCGCGCGCACCTGGCCCACGGGCAGCATGGTGCTGTGGGTGGCGGCGCTGCTCGCCCTGTCGCTGGTTGTCCACTACATCTAGCCGCCGCTGTCGGATAGCTTCTGACTTCCGTCAGTTCCGCTTCTTAACCGCCCTTATACTTAAACCGGTTGTGGTATAGTCCGGCGTTCCGCCGCTTGGGGGTATGGGCAAAGCGCTTTGCAGAGGCGCCTTGCCCATACCCGGGCAAACTAGCATGAAAAATATAATTCACTGAAATCAAGGCTTTTTTCGGAGGCTTACCATGTCTAAGAAACATCCAATCGTTGCCGTGACCGGTTCGTCAGGCGCGGGCACTACCACCGTCAAACGTGCCTTCGAGCACATTTTCCTGCGCGAAGGGATCAACGCCGCCGTCATCGAGGGCGATAGCTTCCATCGCTACGACCGCGCCGAAATGCGCGTCAAGGTCGCGGAAGAAACGATGAGTCATTTCGGCCCGGAGGCCAACGTGTTCGACAAGTTGGAGGAAACTTTCCGCACCTACGGCGAGACCGGTGGCGGCGAAAAACGTTATTACGTCCACAGTCCGGAAGAGGCCGAGATCCACAACAAACGGCTGAGCACCAACGTCCAACCGGGTCAGTTCACACCCTGGGAGAAAATTGAAGACGGTACGGACCTGTTGTTCTATGAAGGCCTGCACGGCATGGTGGTTACCGAAGATGCCAACGTGGCGCAACACGTCGACCTGGGCGTGGGCGTGGTACCCATTGTCAACCTCGAGTGGATTCAAAAGATCCACCGCGACAACGCCGAGCGCGGTTACTCGCCCGAGGCCATCGTCGATACCATCCTGCGTCGTATGCCCGATTACATCAATCACGTGACGCCGCAGTTTTCGCGTACCGACATCAACTTTCAGCGCGTGGCGACGGTCGACACCTCGAACCCGTTCATTACCCGTGATATTCCGACGCCCGACGAGAGCTTCGTTATCATTCGATTTGCGGATCCGAAGAAATTCAATATCCACTTCCCCGATCTGCTCAGCATGATCCCAAACTCGTTTATGTCCCGGCGCAACAGTATGGTGGTCCCCGGCGGTAAAATGGGCTATTCGATGGAGATCATCCTCGGTCCGATCATCGACGATATGATGGACGAACGTTAGACGTCGCTCAAACGGCAACAAAACGGCGGCCTCGGCCGCCTTTTTTGCATATAACGCCGCGGTTTCCGTTCTGTCCGGTCACGTGTCAGTATCGGCACGGCGCAAGCGCGCGCGATATTCGCTATATTGCGCGAGTAGGCACCCCGCCCGGCTGGCCGGGCGGGATCACGACGCAACGCGGCCACGGGCGAGAAGATGCGTACCGGTTGCCGGGGGAATCCAGTTCGTAACGGGTATAGCACCATGTTCAAGTACGCCCACGTAATCGACGACGACTGGCGCGACGCCTGCAACGGCCTCGCGTCGCGGCTCGGGACGATCCCCAAGCCCGGTTCACTGGGCTTCGTGTACGCCCACCACGCATTCGCCAACGACATGAACCGCATCGTCGCTCACCTGCGCGCCGCCACGGCTGTCGAACACTGGGTCGGCACGCTCGGACTCGGTGTGTGCAGCACCAACCTGGAAGTCTACGACGAACCCTCGATCGCCGTGCTGGTGACGGACATCCCCGAGACTGACTTCCAGATCCTTCCATCGGCCGAAAAAGACCTCGCCGACACGGCCGCCGAACGTCAGGTTCGGCGCGGTAAAATGGACGCCCGCTTCGCCATCGTGCACGGTGATCCGCGCAACCAGCACATCGCCGAAGTCATCGACGCGCTGGCGCACTCCATGGCGGAGGGTTACCTGGTGGGCGGCCTGACGTCTTCGGAACACGACCAGGTTCAGCTCGCCGATAAAGCCACGGAGGGCGGTCTGTCGGGCGTGCTGCTCTCGAGCGCGGTGCCACTCGCCACCGGATTGTCCCAAGGCTGCACGCTGATCGGCAGCAAGCACAAGATCACATCGTGCCAGCGCAATATCCTCGTGGAACTCGACGGCAACCCAGCCCTCGAGGTCTTCAAGAAGGACATTGGAGAGGTCCTGGCTCGCGACCTGAAACGCATCAGTGGCTATATATTCGCGGCACTCCCGGTTTCCGGCTCCGATACGGGCGACTACCTGGTCCGCAACATCATCGGCATCGACCCCGATCAGAACCTGATCGGCATTGGGGACCTGCTCGAACCAGGCACCACCCTACAGTTCGCCAAACGCGATGCGCAAACGGCCAGACTTGACTTGACCCGGATGGTCGAAAAGCTCGTCAAACGCTTGCCGGGGCCGCCCAAAGGTGCGCTCTATCACACCTGCCTCGGGCGCGGACGTAATTTATTCGGGGACGATTCGGACGAACTGAAACTGATCGGCGAACGCTTGCCCGGCGTGCCGCTGATCGGCTTTTACGCCAACGGCGAAATCTCGCACAACCGCCTCTACGGCTACACCGGCGTGCTCACCGTTTTCTGCTGAACCCAGGCATCCGAGCAAAACTTCAACGGCGCAACGCGCTGCGCAATGCTGGGGGGCTTCCGCTAACGGGGCTGGAACCCGCCTGCCAGATGCACGACACAAGTGAAACTAGGGTGTTAAACGACAGCAGCCGACGCCCGAGCCGCGGCCGCCTCAGCGCACCGCGAACTGGCTGCCCACATCCGGGTCGAGGCGCCGCAGGGCAATCTGCACCCGACGCAGGACGCCAGGACAATCCAACTCGGCATCGGCCAGTTGCTCCGCCTGCGTCGCCTGTTCGATGTAGCGGTCAGGCAAACCCAGATTGAGAATCGACGGCGTCTGCCCGTTGGCGGACAGGCATTCGTTCACCCCGGACCCGGCCCCGCCAGCCACGACGTTTTCCTCCAGCGTCACCAACAAGGCATGGTCGGCGGCGAGGTCCAATACCAGGGACTCGTCGAGCGGCTTGACGAACCGCATATTGGCGACCGTCGCATCCAGTTCCTCGCCCACCGATCTGGCCACTGCCAGCATCGAACCGAAAGCGAGCAACGCCACGCCGCGCCCCTTGCGGACCACTTCACCC
Source organism: uncultured Chromatiales bacterium (assembly GCA_965368585.1). Taxonomy (GTDB): domain Bacteria; phylum Pseudomonadota; class Gammaproteobacteria; order Chromatiales; family Chromatiaceae; genus JARRQB01. The sequence continues at coordinate 53,355 of CBDUNM010000013.1, forward strand.
CGCCCCCAGGGCAGCGACTGCAGCGACTGTTCCGGGGCGACACCCGGGCCCTTACCGCGCGGGTAACGCACGAGCACCGGCCCGGTATGCAGGTAGGCCGTTTGCAGCAGCCGTCGGCACTCCGCTTCATCGGCGGGAGCAATCACCGACATGTTGGGCACGCTGCGCGCGTAACTGAGATCGAAACTGCCCGCGTGCGTGGCGCCGTCCGCGCCGACCGGACCGGCCCGATCGACCGCAAAGGTTACGTCCAGGTCCTGCAGGGCCACATCGTGGATCAACTGATCGTAGGCACGCTGCAGAAAGGTCGAATAGATGGCCACCACCGGCTTCAATTCCTCGCAGGCCATTCCCGCCGCCAGCGTCACGGCATGCTGTTCGGCAATGCCGACGTCGAAGTACCGATCGGGGTACTGATCGGCAAATCGCACCAGGCCCGATCCTTCGCACATCGCCGGGGTGATCGCCATCACCCGATCGTCCTGCGCCGCCACGTCGCAGAGCCAGTCCGAAAATACCGCCGTGTAGCTTTTACCACCGCCGGACTTTTCCATTTTTCCGGTATTGGGATTGAACGGCGTGACGCCGTGATACACACAGGGATCACCCTCGGCCGGCGCATAACCGCGCCCTTTCTGCGTGACCACGTGCAGGAATCGCGGCCCCCGCATCGCCTTCATGTTACGCAGGGTTGAAACCAGCAACGGCAGATCGTGGCCGTCGATGGGGCCGATGTAGTTAAACCCCAGTTCCTCGAACAGGGTCCCCGGCATGACCATCCCTTTCATGTGCTCCTCGCAACGATGCACCAGATCACTGATGCCCGGCATGCCCTTGAGCACCTGCTTCCCGCCTTCGCGGAAGCTGTTGTAGAACTTGCTGGAGAGCACCCGGGCGAGGTAGTGACTGATGGCGCCGACCGGCTGCGAGATTGACATATCGTTATCGTTCAGGATGACTAGCAGGTCCATCTCCAGCGCACCGCCATGATTCAGTGCTTCGAACGCCATCCCCGCGGACAACGCGCCGTCACCGATCACGGCGATGTGTTCGCGCCGCACCCCCTGGGCGTTGGCGGCAATCGCCATGCCGAGCGCGGCACTGATGGAAGTGCTCGAATGCCCGGCGCCGAAGGGGTCGTATATGGATTCGTCGCGCTTCAGAAAACCGGATAGTCCGTCCTTCTTGCGCAAACTCCCCATCCGGTCGCGGCGACCGGTCAGGATCTTGTGCGGGTAAGCCTGGTGTCCGACGTCCCAGATCAGACGATCCGAGGGGGTGTTGAAGACGTAATGCAGGGCAACCGTGAGTTCGACGACTCCCAGGCCCGCGGCCAGGTGACCACCGGTGCGCGATACGCTGTCGACGAGAAATGCGCGCACTTCTTCGGCCAGACGAGGCAGTTGATCGGGCGCCAGCTGCCTGAGGTCAGCCGGTACTTCAACCTGTGCCAGCAGGCTACCTATGATGGGGCGTTCGTTGTCGCGCATGACAAATCCGGTCGCAAAACACGCTGGGTAAAAGCGTAATACTAACCCAATTGTGCGGCGCAACAAGGCTCAATGTTAGGGTTTTTACGTGGATTCGGGTTGCCGCCCTGACAATCCGGTTGCGAATCCGGCTCTGAACCGGTGAAAAAACGACGCCTCACCGATGCCGGACGATACCCGATCGGCCGCGATTCGCGGCCGATCCCTGCTATTATCCGCAGGGCTCCGGTCCCGGTCGATGTCAGCCCGTGCGGCCAGGTCTACCGGCGCCTCGGTTTTGTAGTGCGCAGGCAGTAGTTGCGGGAACGGAAATCTGTGGATAGTAGAAGTAAGGTAATAGCTTGGGCACGGGCGGCATGGCGTATCCTGCAGATAATCGCGCACCTGCTGTTGGGTGTCCTGTTGGCTGTCGTGGCCAGTCGACGCGATCGTCGCTCCGGGGCATTGCGCCTCCGGCCTCAAGTGACCTGCTGGTGGCACCAACGGCTGTTACGCATTCTGCGGGTCGAAGTCGAGGCGTTCGGCCGCCGCCCCACTGCCCCGGCACTGATCGTTGCCAATCACGTTTCCTGGATGGACATCCCCGTCATCGGCGCTCAAGTACACACCGGCTTCCTGTCGAAGCACGAGGTGCGACGCTGGCCGGTCGTCGGGTGGCTGGCAAGTGCGGCCGGCACATTGTTTATCAAACGCGGCAGCGGCCAGGCCAATGCCATTACCAAGGCCATCGCCGGACGGCTGAACGAAGCCGGTCTGTTGACCATGTTCCCGGAAGGCACGACCACCGACGGAAGCGACGTCCGTCCTTTTTTTTCCAGGTTGTTCGGCGCCGCGCTGGAAACCGGCACCTGCGTCGTACCCGTGGTGTTGCGTTATCACATCAACGGAAAACTGGACCCGATCGCCCCGTTCATCGGCGACCAGACGTTGCCGCACAACCTGTTGGGCGTGCTCAAGCGTCCGCGCAATCAAGTCAGAATCGCCTTTGGCGACCCGATCGACATCCACGGAATGAACCGGAAAAGCGCCGCCGATCGCGCCCGCCGGGTGATTCACGAAGCGCTGGGCAGCCCACCCATCTCCGACCCGCCGCGTATCTGAAACGCCTGCGTTTACGCATCCGCGCAGGACGCATGGCACCGCCGGTAGGTTTACAATCGACGCATGAATGCACCTCGCATCCGGGACTACCTGATCGTCGGACAGGGCATGGCGGGCAGCCTGTTGGGATGGATTCTGTTGCAGCGCGGACACCGGGTATTGATCGTCGACGACGGTCACCGTACCGCCGCCTCCATGGCCGCCGCCGGACTGGTCAATCCGCTGGCCGGCTTGAGATTTTCCCGACCGCCCGACGTCGACCGCTGGCTGAGCGCCGCCCGGGCGCTGTACCGCGAACTGGGGTCGGCTTTCGAGCGGCAGTATTTCCACGAAATCGGCATGGTGCGCGTGTTCCGCTCCACAGAACAGATCCGGTTTTGGGAAAAACGTGCCGCAGAGGCCGCTGCCATGCCTTTGCTCGGCGAACGCTTTGCCGCGCACGCCAGCGGGCAATCGATCCGGGCGCCTTACGGCGGTTTTCGTCAACGGCAAACCGGCTATCTCGACGTGCGGGCGCTGCTCGACGACTTGCGCCGACGCTTTCGCGAGGACGGCAATTGGGTGCGTGCGACCCTCGACTATTCGCAACTCGATCCCGAAACGGGCGAACTGAAACAACTTCGCCACGGCGCCGCCACCATCGTCTTCTGTGAAGGCTACCGCATCGCTGAGAACCCATGGTTCGGCTGGTTGCCGTTGTCTCCCGGTCGCGGCGAGGTACTTACCTTCGACTCGGACCAAGTGTTACCGGATGAAATTATCAATGGGGCGCATTGGTTGATTCCGCTGGCCGATGGACGCTACCGGGTCGGATCGACCTACGACCGTCGGCATTTGGAAGCAGGCACCACGGCAGCCGGGCGGGATCAGATCCTGCACGGACTGACCCAGCTGCTGGGACGGAACATAGCGCTCGAACTCGACGCGCATCACAGCGGGATCCGCCCGGGCACCCGCGATCGCCACCCGTTTCTGGGCCGCCACGCGAATCTGCCCATGCTCGCGGTGTTCAACGGATTTGGCGCCAGGGGCACCTTGACCATACCCTGGTACGCGCGACGCTTCGCCGATTACCTGGATCACGCCCGCCCCTTGCCCCCCGAAGCCGATATTCGGCGATTCGCCAATGCGATTGACCGCCCTCGCGCACGAGTATCTTAGCGGCGCCATTCGGCGCGGTGACCTGGTCATCGACGCCACCGCGGGTAACGGACACGATACCTGCTTTCTTGCGCAAAGGGTGGGAGCGGAGGGCCGGGTGTTCGCGTTCGACGTGCAACGGGCGGCGCTGCACACCACAAGCACCCGACTCGCCGCAAAGCAGCTGACAAAGCGCGTCACCCTGGTGCGCGCCGGTCACGAAACACTGGCGAAGCACTTGCCCGCGGGTGCCCGCGGCACCGTCGCCGCCGTCACCTTCAATCTTGGATACCTGCCCGGAAGTGACAAACGTCTGACCACCCAACCGGCGACCACGCTCAAGGCGCTCGATCAGACGCTGTCCCTACTCAGATTGGGCGGCATCGTGACACTGTTGGTCTACGTCGGACACCGGGACGGGGCGGCAGAATACCGGGCCGTATCCAACTGGCTGAACGAACACACCGGGGGGAGGTTTGCGCTGACGTCGCACCGCGGCGCAGCGGAGCATTCGCCGGTACTGTTCGTGCTCGAAAGAAGATCGTGAGGCGGCACCCCAAGCTATCGACCGGTGCGCTTCCGGTGGTTAGCCTCACCGGCTGCAGCCGGGTCTATCGCACGCCGGGGCGCGTCACTCCAGACCCGGCGCCAGGTTTCAGTCAGGCAGGCGCCGCAACTGGTAGGTGACGCTGTCCAGCGCCTGCGCATCGCCTTCCTTGAACAGCCAGCCGTCACGCAGCGGCAATTCCATCGCGCCGCGCGGCGGTATGGGTCTGACTTCCTTGATCTCGGCACTGCGGTGCGTATCTCGCTGCTGGGTAACCGCATCCTGCCGCCGACCCTCTTCCTGCCGCCCGCGCGCCGCGAACATGAACCACTCGTGGGCAATGGGTTCATCGGATTCGCAATGATAGGTCAAAGCCAAGTAGTTTCCCGGCGGCTGCACGTCGGGCTTGAGCGTAATCAAACCGTTCTCCAACGCGCCGGCCACCGGAAAAGCCGGGTAGCGCACCCACGGCGTCTCCTGCATCCGCAGCGAACGGTCGAGAAAGGTGCCGGCCGACAACGCGCAGCTGAACCATCCGGCCGGGTGCGAGACACTGGTCGCCGGCGGCAGCCAGCGGCTGCGCCCATAGCCCAGCTCATAATGACCGTCGCGAATGCTGAATTCAATTTCACTCTCCCAAGGGATGCGCAATCCCGATGTCAGTTCCCGATCGCCGAAAACGAAGGTGTAGTGGCCGGAAATAGAAAGCTGCCAGCGGCCATCCGTCGATGCCGCTGCAGCATCGGTCAGTCCGACCATGACGCCCAGCGCCGTGATCAACAAGCTCCTCAAGGCTTCCTCCACCAAGCCGGCCGGCCGCGCCGCGCTCATCGGGCCAAAAACGCGCCCATGGCGTCGTTGGTTGTCACTGCGAGCAGCGCGGAATGGCATGGCCTGACAATGACAAGTCCTCCGGTCGCGCTATAGCCACGCAGCTACCCGATTCCTCGGGTAGCTGCGTGGTTCTGCCAGCGCAGCGGTCGACGGTGCAAAATATCACGCCGACTTCGCCCCGCCCAGTTGCGCGACGATCCGGTCGGCAACTCGAAAGGCGTTGGCGTAGATGGTCCAGGTGTAGGGCACCGATCCGCCCGTCGGCATGAAACTGCCGTCGGAGACGAACAGATTGTCCACCCCCCATACCCGGCACGCCTCATCCAATACCGACTGCCGCGGGTCGGTACCGAATCGACACCCGCCGGCGACCAGGTTGGGCGGCGGCGAACCGGAGACACTCGAACTCACCCAGTCGGCGTCCATTTCGCGCAACACTCGCTCACCACGCGCCGCGAGGTAAGCACCGATCTTGAGATCGTGCGGGTGGTTGCCCACCCTCACCTTCGCCACCGGCATGCCCCAGCGGTCTTTGGTCTTGCCGTCCAGGGTGACGAAACAGTCGTCGTTCGGCAGCCAGTCGTTGAACACCTCGAACTTGATCTGACGGTCCTCGTTGAACCAGCGCTCCAGTTTGCGTTTCAGCGGCAACCCCCAGACCAAGCCGTCGTCACCCCACTTGGCGCGATTGGCCATGCCCACTGGGTTTGGGTGGCCGAACAGGAACTCGATGGTCCCGCCTTTTCGCCGGCCCGGGGCGAGATTTCGATCGTCGATGAAATACCAGTCCTGCAGCGCACGGTTGACGAACGGGCCGAGTTGACGCAGTGACTTTTGTTGCGCCGGTTCCAGCTTGGCGTAGGTCAGATAACCGCTCCCGCTGCCGCCGGCCGAAAACACCAGGTTGCGCCCCAGCTGCCCGGTGTTGTTGCCCAGGCCCAGCGGGTGCTTGGCGCCAGTACTGTGACGCAGCAAGCGCACCGTCTCGATCGCCTGGCAGGCGACCACATCCGTCTGCGCAGACACCCGTTTCGGGCTGGCGTCGGCGTCCACATACTCCACT
>CBDUNM010000014.1:0-59052 GCA_965368585.1 uncultured Chromatiales bacterium
CATGGTCGCCTCCTTTTGTGGGCTATTCGTCGTTTGCACTTCAACGAATACCACCGGCTTTAGGAGGCGGCTAGAGGATCATCAGTGACAATTACGAATCGATATGATTTGCAGTCGTCACCCCTTTCCTGCTTTCTGAGAGCAGCCAATTGGATCCTCGCCACAATGCGGGGTTTCTTATTCCTGCATTTGGCCGGGGCTGCCAGCGGTGATGGGTGCCGCATAGCTGCCGTTACCCGAACGCCAATCTGTCCAGTGACCGCTTTTGGCGAAAATTGTGGACCGCGGCTCCCCGCCATGACCAGTCGTTTATCAGGCACCCGGTGACCGACAGCTACATGCGCATTGCGGACCTAAGCCCAACGAGTCAATTGGTCCAAGTTGCACCTTTGTAGACCTCGCCGACGTAAACTGCCTCATTCCATACCTCCGCCAAAGCGGAACTTCCTCGCCGGTAGTATATGTCGGTGCTGCCTGCCACGGGCCGGCGGACAACAGATTCGATGGGTTCGGTATTGCCAGCGTTCAACGAACGCGCAGATATGGAAACGCATGCAGATTGCATTTTGACACAACCACATGCACGGTTAAGCCATTTACCCGGGACGGTGGCTCGAGGGTTTGTCCTGGTGTTTTCGAGATAGTTGAGCGAATTGTGAACTGGCGGGATGTGAATGCCTACGGATATATGGGCAATAGGTTCGCGTGCGAAGCAATGCTGTTGCCACCCAGACCGATTCCGCTCAGGCTGTAGAACCTGAGAGCACGGGAAGCGTCATTCGAAACGCGCATGCATGGAATACACGATACACAAGCTGAACGGCGCCATGCCAGAACGCGTCTTGATATCACTCCCTCTGCAATCTCATCATTGAGTCGTTAACAGACCTGGCTCGAAGCTTGGGATACGCGCAAGGAATTTACCGTTCGTTAGCAGTCCTCATCTTCTATGACCTCGCCATCGGGTTGCGGGTGCTGGACGCGTATGAACATCATGTTTTCGATTCTCTCAAATTGACTGTCCAGTGCCGTTTCCACCAGCGCTTCGTCCAGGCGATCGTAGATAACTACGCTTCCGGATTGCTCCGCGGTGCGTTGTGCGGCTGAAGGTTCTAGCAGGCGGCCTTTTTGCCACTGCTCAGACGCGTCACCCTGCGCCGCTACGGGAAGGCCGGATACGAGAAGAGAAGCGATGACGAACGCCGTCCAGATTGTCGTGTTCATGGCATTAATTCCTCTATGTGAACAATGTTTCTACCGATTCGCAGCACCTGGGCCTCGATACCCTGCTACTGTTCTGTTAAGGGAATTTGTAGCTGCACTGATAACGCAAGTCCGGACCAAAGCACGTCGCTAAGACGAAGTAAAGACGCCGGTTAAATTGAGTTTATGATCAACTGGTTACGCTGGTTCGCCTGCCGCCCCCGGCACCCAGCCAGCGTTTCCGTCGTAGTTGCGGAGACACGGGATTGTGGATACACGGGGCAAGGCGATTTTTTTCGTCGGTGATTGGCAAGTGTCGCCCCTGGAAGGCGTGGTTAGCCGGGACGGCGAGAGCGTGAGACTCGAGCCCAAAGCGATCGAGGTCCTTGCCTATTTAGCCTCGCGCCCCGGTGAGGTTGTATCTCGTGACGACCTGGAGAAGGCCGTCTGGCGTGGCGCGATTGTCGGATACGACGCCGTCACGAACACCGTGATCAAGTTACGCAAGGCCCTGGGAGACAGTTCACGGCACCCGACATTTATCGCGACTATTCCCAAGCGGGGCTATCAACTCATTGCTTCTGTCTCTTTCTCCGAGCCGGCCGCAGAACCGAAGCTCATGACGACCAATAGCACCGATGCCGTGCCGCTGCCCGCTAGCCACGGGCGATTTATGTCGTTCCCGGTCGGTTTCATCGTTGTTGCGCTGGTCTTGGCGAGCGGGTTCCTGGTCGCGGTGTTTCTGTTCTTGATGCCGTCGCTTCAGGAATCGCCCGATCGGGGGGCCAAGGTTGGAGAAAGCACGCTTCCATCCATAGTGGTGTTGCCGTTTGAGAACCTAAGCGACGACCCGAAACAGGGACCCTTCGCCGACGGAATCACGGAGGACATCATCACGGACCTGTCGGGTCTTTCCCGGCTGCTGGTCATCGGTAGCAACACCTCTTTTACATTCAAAGGCACAAGGGTCACCCCGCAGTCGATCGGGACGGAACTGAACGTTGATTTCGTTCTCGAAGGCAGTATCAGACGCAGTGGTGACTCCGTGCGGATCAACGCACAGCTCGTCGACACAAAAACCGGCTTTCAGAAATGGGCTAATCGATACGACCGGCGCGTGGCTGAAGTGTTTGTCGTGCAGGATGAGGTGACAAGCAGCATTGTTAACGCGTTGGCCTTGCAACTAAGTTCGGAAGAGGAAAACCGTCTCGCACAGCGGGCTACCGACAAACTAGCGGCATACGACGATTTCGTGGAAGCACAACAACTTGCGAGGTTGGGCACCAAAGAAGCCAACATTCAGGCGCAGGCTTTTTATCGATCAGCAATCGAAACTGACCCCAATTACGGACGTGCTTATGGGGCACTTGCGTATACGTTGGCACAAAGCTTCTCGCGTCGGTGGACGAATGCGCCCGTACAAACAATCGATCGCGCTTTGGAACTCGCCCACAGAGCTGTTCAACTCGATAGCACTGACCCACATACGCATTGGTCGCTTGGCTACGTACATCTGGTTCGGACGGAGCTCCAACAAGCACAAGCAGCAGCGATTCAAACGATAACGATGGCACCAAACTTCGCTGACGGATACGCACTTCTTAGTCTGATCAAAAATGGCTTGGGAGAACCAGTGGCAGCTTTTGAGCTGATCGAGAAAGGTATGAAGCTTAACCCTAACGCTACATGGAATTATTGGTACAGTCTCGCTGTGGCCCACTTTGCGCTTGATCGCATCGACGAGGCGATTGTGGCACTCGAGACGGCGCTTTCGAAGAACCCATACTCGCTACCTGTCCGGGCGCTTCTCGCGGTTAGTTATATGAAGTCTGGCAGACAGGACGACGCAGAATGGGAGGTGCTTGAGATCCAAGCCATTAACCCAACTAGCTCCATCTCGCGTTTTCGACACGTATTCCCGATCAAGGATGAAAACCTTGTGCACGTTATTCTCGAAGATCTCCGTGCCGCCGGTCTCCCAGAGTAGTGATCGGCATAGTGTTGCAGCTTGATCACACTTGCCAGTTGTACCGCGGACTCGGCCTGTCGTAGAAAAACCGCCTACGCCCGAATTTCGCATCAAGAAATGAGATGCAACGGTCGTTCGTTCAATTCAGCGCGACCGGCGGGGTAGGTCCAGGTTGCGGGCATTGATAATTTGGGTGGCAACGTCCGCTCATGTTTCGGAAAAGCCGTTCACCGGACGCCACCTGAACGACCGCAGTGGGTCGTGTCCTACCGCCCAGGAAACCAAAAAGCTGCCATTCGGCAAGATATCCTGGCCTACGTCCGGTAGAGAATCCATAGCGGACGCAGTTGCACCGAATCCCTCGCGGCAGCTTAGGCCGAATTGAAGTCGATTGGTTTTCCATCGATTTTCGGTTGAAGTGGTACCCTAATTGGTCTCGTTCGACAACGTCAGAAAAATACGGGTAGCGGAAATTCGCCGACCGTCTGGGTTGCGTCCGTTCCTGACACATGATCCTGCCGGTCACGACGAACTCGGTAAGCGACTTTAACCGGCCATGAGCAGTCGCTCATCAGGCACCCGGTGACCGACCGCTCCATGCGCATTGCGGTCATTCCCCGGCAGGGTCGCTACGGTGTCAGATCGCTTTATACTCAAACCGGGGCTAATGGCCGGAGACAACACCATGCGGACCCGTCCGGCGGTCGCCGGCTGAGTAAAAAACAAAATGTTCCGGACCTCTCCTGCAATCCGTTTTAGGCATGTTTTCGTTCATAGCCGGCGAGCCTGGTCTACATTGAATCAATAATGAGCAGTAAATTTGCGTCACGGGGCCAACCGCCTGGGGTGACTGTCGAATGCCCCCCCGTTTTCAATTTGGAGCAATGACAATGACTCGATTAACTGCCGTCGTATATGGATTGACGCTCGTCGCATTGGGTTTCAGCGCGCCAGGCTCGACAGCTGACCTACCTAGGAGCGGTACTTACTCTGGACACTATGGCTGGACCTTCACTGGGCAAGTGCAGCAGCTCGGACCAGACCGGACCGTTTATGCCGGCGTAGTACCAGGGGTTATGTTTAACAACGAGGGCAAGGGATTTATGCACAAGTCGCGAGTAGATTGTACGCTCTATAACGACGTTAATCAGGGGCGCGCGAATGCGACCGGGACATGTGTGGTCACGGACGCGGATGATGACAAGATCTTTGTCGAGTGGCAATGCGCGGGAATGATGCCTGCGTGCCCCGGTACCGAACGTTTCGTGGGAGGCACCGGCAAGTACACCGGGATAAGCGGCGAACAGGAATTTCAGGGAAATTTTATAGGTGACACTGGCGCAGGATGGTCCGACTGGAAAGGAGAGTACAGGCTGCCTTGAACTTCGGCCTTCTGGCCGAATCTGGCTGGATAAGTCGCATGGGCCGCGGTCTGCTTCTGGGTAGGAGTGCCCGTGCGCGGCCTATGGCCCGTGAAGAGTCCTGACGCCTGATTTCGCCAACCCGTGAATGTCTCTTCGTGGCCGGTTCCGGCAGTTCCCAGTTTTTCCGAAAGCCGCCATTGGACGTAATTGAGGTTCGGCGATGGTCCGCTATGGGGCACCTACCCCCAAAGGCAGCCCCGGCCAGGGAGAGTCATTCGCTCCACGCCCGACTCGACTGTCAGGAAGCACTCCAGGCCAGCGTCCGCCAATGGGTGCTCCCGGTCACAAGCGGGCAGACGAGCCTCACGATTCCCGATTTGACACTCGCCAATAGCGGACGCTCGGATAGACCGCGCCGCGATGACCTGGGCGCATCGCCAGGCAAGGGTTGTAGGCCTCGATGTCGTGACCTGCGAGGGGTTACGGGCACACGCGGCTCCGGTGCTTCAGATTGTCGTTCCCATGTCGCTACGTTGAACGACGGCAGGTCATTTCCGAGCCGGCCGTCGCACGGCGCTAGGTCGAGGCGTTAGAATCGCCTGCTGGCCAATCGAGAACACACACGGACAAGGATTCTGCCAACCGGCCGGGCCCGGGGCTGCCTGTCTCCCTGGCCGTCAGCGCAGATCACAGGTATTAGGGGCATATGGCACTTGAGCTGATAAAGGCGGCGGCCCTGCTGCTCGCACTGAGTCTCTTGCAGGGTTTGATCGCACGTTATTGGCGGAATGCCGAGACGGTCAAGCAGGCGATGTCGGGCTGTTTGTTCGGCGGCATCTGCGTCATCGGCATGATGTTGCCGATCGAGGTCGTCCCGGGCGTCATATTCGATCCGCGCTCGGTCATCCTCAGCATGGCCGGTCTGTTCGGCGGGGCACTGGTATCACTGATCGCGGCGGCGATAGCCGGCGGCTACCGTATCTGGATTGGCGGTGCCGGGGTCTATGTCGGCGTTGCCGTGGTAATCATGTGCTCCGTGCTTGGGCTGCTCTATCGCTACGCCAGGTCCAGAGGTTGGGTGAAGGTCAGCGCGTTGCGGCTGCTGGCGTTCGGCCTGGTGGTCCACGTTTTCGAGGTGCTGCTGTTCACCCAGCTCCCCGCCGATGCCGTGCAGCAAGTCATGCAGACCGTGGCTGTACCACTCATCCTGACCTTTGCCCCTGCAACGGCCTTCCTGGGGATGCTGCTGAAAGACATCGAGAACCGCATCAAGACCGAGTCCGATCTGGTCCAGAGCGAGGCGCGGTTGTCGCTGCACCTCGAGAACACGCCACTGGCCGCGATTTCCTGGGACCGAGGCTTCCATTGCGTACAGTGGAACAAGGCGGCCGAGAAGATATTCGGCTACACACGCGACGAGGCGATCGGCAGACACGCGTTCGGGTTGATCGTCGAAGACGGTGTAAAGGACGAGATCGACAAAGTTTTCCAATCGCTATTGAAGCTGAAAGGCGGCGAGCACAACGTCAATGAAAACGTCACGAAAGAGGGAAGAAGGCTGGTCTGCGATTGGTACAACACGCCGATCACGAACGAGAGGGGTGAGACTGTCGGTGTGGTGTCGCTGGCCGAGGACGTTACCGCCCAGAGGCGCGCCAAGGAAGAGATTCAGTTCAAGAACATGCTGCTCATGGCCCAGCAGGAGGCGTCCGTCGACGGTATCCTGTCGGTCGATGCGGAGGGCAGGATCATATCGATCAGTCAGCGATTCATCGACTTGTGGGGAGTTCCGCCCGACATCGTCGAGTCCCAATCCGACCAGCGGCTGTTGGATTTCATACTGGACCAGATCGCCAACCCCACGCAGTTCCTGGAGCGCGTGCATGAGCTGTATCAGCAAAGACACGAGACCGGCGTCGACGAGATCAGCCTGAAGGATGGCCGGATCATCGAGCGGCACACGGCACCCATGGTCGGCGCGGACGACCGCTATTACGGGCGCGTCTGGATGTATCGCGATATCACCTCACGCAAGCGATCCGAGGAACTGATCTGGAATCAGGCCAATTTCGATTCGTTGACCGGTCTCGCCAACCGCCAGATGCTGCGTGACCGCCTCGAACACGAGATCAGGAACGCACACCGTAACGGCCAGAAAGTCGCGCTCCTGTACCTCGATCTGGACCGGTTCAAGGATATCAACGACACGCTCGGCCACGGTTTCGGCGACCGGCTGCTCCGGGAGGCGGCAAGGCGCCTGAATGCCAGCGTGCGAGAGGCCGACACGGTAGCGCGCCTCGGCGGCGACGAGTTCACCATCGTGATGGGCGGCCTCTACCAAGTCAGCAGCGTCGAGCGTGTCGCGAGCGATGTCCTGGAGCGGTTTTGCCAGCCGTTTCAGCTTGGCGAGGAGACGGCTTTCGTGTCGACCAGCATTGGCATCACGCTCTATCCCGACGATGCGACCGAGGCGGACGAGATGCTCAAGAACGCCGACCAGGCGATGTATGCGGCGAAAGACAATGGACGTAATTGTTACCAGTATTTCACCTCGTCGATGCAGCGGCTTGCGGTAACCAGGGGGCTGCTGGTAAGGGATCTGCGCTCAGCGCTGCCCGGGAATCAGTTTCACCTGTGCTATCAACCCATCGTGGAGATGACGACCGGGTGCATACACAAGGCAGAGGCGCTACTGCGCTGGCGGCACCCGACGCGCGGCATGGTCAGTCCGGGCGAGTTCATCCCGGTCGCTGAAGAGACAAGGATGATCGTCGATATCGGCGACTGGGTCTTCCGCGAGGCTGTGCAACAGTGTCTGCAGTGGCGCGAGGCGTTTCACCCTACATTCCAGATCACGATCAACACCTCGCCGGTGCAGTACCGAAACGAAAACTTCGACGTACATGCGTGGACGCGTCACTTGGGCGAAATGGGCGTATCGGGCCAGGCCGTCGCCGTGGAGATCACCGAGGGCCTGCTGATGGATTCGGCTACCAAGGTCACGAACAAGCTGCTGATCTTCCGCGATGCGGGCATTCAGGTGTCACTGGACGACTTCGGCACTGGCTACTCCTCGCTGTCGTACCTCAAGAAGTTCGACATCGATTACCTGAAGATCGATCGCTCCTTCGTGCAGAACCTGGCAGCCGATTCAGACGATATGGCACTGTGCGAGGCGATCATCGTGATGGCGCACAAGTTGGGGCTCAAGGTCATCGGCGAGGGCATAGAGACCGAGGCACAGCGCGACCTGTTAAACGCTGCCGGGTGTGACTACGGCCAGGGTTATCTGTTCGCCAGGGCGCTTCCGGCCAGCGAGTTCGAACAGTTGGCCTTTGCCGACGCGCACCGGCGCAGCGCCGGGCGCGAATGATCCGCCATCGCATCGCTCTGGTAACTCTCGAGACGGAGGTCAACGCGGCACCGGGCGAAGAGATCTTCATCCGGAGCTTCAATGCGTCGACCGACCTCGTTGCCCAGAACCCTGTCAGCGGCACCTTTGCGCCAATCGATGTGGCGGGCAACTGCAGCATTCACGGCTTCGCGGGGATTAAGGAAATCGACAATATGCAGGTACCCGAGCCAACCACAATCGGCCTGCTTGGGTTGGGATTGGCCGGGTCGCAGTCGCGCCTCAGGAAGGCCGCAAAGGCCAGGACATGCGGAGGCCCCGAAGAGAATCACCAGTAAAGCCGCACGTTTCCCGTGCCTCCCGCCGGGTAAAGCGTTCAGTGACCCGCCGCGAATACTTTCTTGCTACGCAGTCTCTGCTGCGCAGATAAGTCCAGCCTCGCCATCCATGGCAGGGCGTTCACCGCTTCGCGATTCGCCCCTGTAGGCTTGACGGCGGCTTGCGGTGCTGCGCAGTCCCTGCATCGCTTGCAAGTCCAGCCCTTTGCGACCATGGCAAGGGCGTTCGCTGCTTCGCAAACTCACCCCTGCCGCCGATGTTTCCTGCAGAAACGAGTCGTATCGCCGCAAGTAAGTGCCATTCATACTAACGCATGCCACCATTGAGGACAGCGGCGGCTCACCGCGCCGCACAGCCCGAACGGACCGCACCTTCGCTCAGTCCATCCGGGCCAGCTATCGAAGGGCTGCTTTTCAAGCTGCATTGATCCGTCCTCACCGCGATGGATATTGATCCAGGGGTGAACTCGTGCGTCGGTCGATGGCCCCGGAAGGAATTCGATGTTGATGATTGTCCGGTTGGTCATGGACGCGGCGGACGACGGCTGCCATCGCAGACCGTTTGTCCTGCTACGAGTGTGCAGCCGGTTTCCGCCGCAAGGCAGCCAAGAATCCGGTTCGAGCCCGCTGAACCGGCGTGATAATGATACGGCAGGCTCTCGGCCTCGTGCCCGTTGCAGGCATCGAGCCATTCCGGAGCCTGACCATCGGCGGGCAGATGCGCAAAGATCGCGTAGCCGTCCATCGCGATGCCTATCTGGCCGCCATGGGCCGCCACGACCTTCTCATCGGCCGCCTCCAGCGTGGTCGGCATGCCGGACAGGCAATCCGTGACGGCATGGTAGTGATAGCCGACGCGGGGGTTCACATGGCCGCCGCAGTCGTCGAAGGGCGCGATGGTGTAGGCCCCGAGGATCGCATTCACAGGGGCGGGCCCGTCGAGGCGCACGCCGTTGAGGGCGATACCCGAGCCGACCCGGTTCGTAGGCGTCGGCCGCTGGCTGGGGACCGCGTCCAGCGGGATGACATAGGTGATCGTCGCGTCCTCGGGCAGGTATTCCGGCAGGCATTGAACGCAGTAATTCTGATAGGCCGGGTCGACATCGGGGCGCGCGGCGGCCTCACAGGCTTCCAAAGTGCCAGTGAACCGCACCGCGCCGGTCTCGGGATCGAAAAGTTGCCACTTCGCATCGCCATAGATCTTAGCCAGATTGGCGATGAACGCGCCGTCTACATCGACAGTTTTGCCGTCAAGGAACCAGATGCCGCCCTTTTCCGCGCCGTCCGAGATATTCGTGGGGCACCACGGGCCGGGCGTGTAGGTCTGTGGCACCGGGCTGACGGTGAGCGAAAAGCAGGTCGTTTTCGTGCCGCCGGACAAGGTGCAATCGACCAACTTGGGGCCTTCCACGACTTGCGCGGTCGCGAAGAAGCTGGCGATGCGGGCAAGGTCCTCCTCGGGCGACTGCGCAAGCGCCGGGCCGGCCGCCAGGAGGGCGGCGGCGAGAACCGGCGGCAGGTGCGATAGTGGACGCGTGGCCGGGATTACGCGCATGGTGACTTCCTCGAATGATCAAGGATGGTGGCTTGCAATTGACAGAATGCTAGTATACATAATGTTAGTATGTTAGTTGACAAACATGACTTCCACGGCCTTCTACACAGCGCGGCCCTGATCGAGACGATGTTGCGCCGACAGCTGGCGCCTCTTGGGATCCGCCCGAATCAGGCCCGTGTCCTCGAGGCGATGGGCCGGATGGGTCCCGTCTCTCAGTCCGACCTCGCCTCGGCGTTCGGGATCACGTCCGCCAGCATGAGCACGATGACGGACCGGTTGCTGACCGCTGCATACATCACGCGTGCTGTCGATCCGGCATCGCGTCGACAGAACGTTCTCGAACTGACGGACAAAGGACGAACCCTGCTTGCCGGGATCTGCGAGGCCTGGACCGCAGTCGACGACACCATCCGGGCCGTGATTGGCAAGGATGCGGCGACCTTCTTCGGTCTGGCCCGCCGGCTCCGTGACGGATTGGGTGGCACCATCCCCGGATCCCGGAGCGACCGCGTGCCCGTGGTGAAGGAACGCAGAAGCATCGCAAAGCGATAACCCCGTACATCGCAGAACCACAACACGTGAAGGACACACACCAATAGAGCCGGCCCTCATGGACTGGACAATCGGCGTGCCGCAAGGGCGTGTCGAGGGCGTGGCGGTAATAGACGGTATCGAAACTCCGTTGACCGCTAGCACGATCACGACTGGGGTCGAAAGCCGATGTCGGATGCCTTCCGGAACTGGCACTGGGGCAGGCTGCACATGCCGGGATACGCGGTGGACTAATCAATCATGGTGCCGCGCAAAGGCGATGTGAAGCTGGTGGCTTTCGTGTTTTCTAAGGAAGGTGTCGTCGTTGATCCGGTCTTCAAGCGGGACGGGCTGGTGATCAAAGGCAGTATCGACGGAGAAAACAATGCGTAAAAGAATCATCGACTTGCCAGACAATGTCTTGGGTGTTGAAGGAACTGGCGAGATCACAGCAGAGGACTGCCAAACGGTGCTCGTGCCTGCTCTGGAAGAATAACTCCGGGAAGTTCACAAGGTGCGTTTGCTCGACGTGCTCGGCGAAGCGTTCGACAGCTGTACGGGGGCTGCGGTCTGGGAAGACACCAAGGTAGGTCTCAAGCACTTTACTCGCTTCGAGCACATCGCAGTCGTGACCCATGTCGACCGGATCCGAAATTCCGTCGAGGTGTTTGGCTTTGCCTTACCGAGCGAGGTCCGGGTGTACGAAAACGACGAGCTGCAAACCTCGGTCTGATCGGCGCATTGCGCGTCGCGCTGGCAGTTTGTAACTTTGGCTCGTGGCGAAGCGATAATTGGGTCTTGCCGAATATCTCCTCGGAGATCCACCTCGACGATTTCAGGGCCTTGCTGGGTTTGCTCATTGGTCGTACAGGGTTTCGAAACCTCACGGTATCTCGGAACTCTCTATTCTGCGGAGCAACGCAAAGTCGGGCAGCATGGGTTCGCCGCCGGTTGCTAACCAATAGGTAATTGCAATCGTGTTAATAGGAAAAAACAACTAGAACACTGCGGTTTTTCACGTTACTTTAATTCCCGAAACATATAAGCAGCATTTCACGGGTCTGCTCATAGACCGTTCACAAGGCTAACCAGGCAGGGTGATTAAATGATGTTGAGGAAAGTATTACCACTCGTTGCAGCCATCGCGATCGCGCCGGCAGCACAATCGGAGAACATGTTCAGCGGCAAGGCTAAACCGAACAGTTTTTGGTGGCCCGAGCAACTGGACCTGAGTCCGCTCCGTGACCACGATCAGAAATCCAACCCGTACGGTGATGACTTCGACTACGCCAAGGCATTTGGGAGCGTCGACATCAAGGAACTGAAAGCGGACATCGAGAAGGTACTGACAACGTCGCAGGACTGGTGGCCCGCAGACTGGGGGCACTATGGTGGCCTGATGATCAGGATGGCCTGGCACAGTGCAGGTACGTACAGAATACATGATGGCCGTGGCGGCGCCGACGGCGGTCAGCAACGCTTCGAACCGTTGAACAGCTGGCCAGACAACGCCAGCCTTGACAAGGCGCGCCGCTTGCTGTGGCCCGTCAAACAGAAATACGGGCGTAGCGTGTCCTGGGCCGACTTGTTGATCCTGGCCGGTAACGTCGCACTCGAGTCGATGGGGTTCGAAACCCTCGGCTTCGCGGGCGGACGCGTCGACGACTGGGAGGCTGACCTCGTCTACTGGGGCCCCGAAACCGAAATGCTGGGCAACGACAAGCGCTTCAGCAAGGACGGCGAACTCGATAAACCGTTGGCCGCCTTACACATGGGTTTGATCTACGTAAACCCGGAAGGGCC
Source organism: uncultured Chromatiales bacterium (assembly GCA_965368585.1). Lineage (GTDB taxonomy): Bacteria > Pseudomonadota > Gammaproteobacteria > Chromatiales > Chromatiaceae > JARRQB01. Next base: position 12,119 of record CBDUNM010000014.1, read on the forward strand.
GAGCGGCAATCTCGACCCCGTGTCGGCAGCCGCCGATATCCGCCAATCCTTCTACCGCATGGCAATGAACGACGAGGAGATCGTCGCGCTGATCGCCGGCGGTCACACGCTAGGCAAGAACCACGGGGCGAGTAAAGCCGAATGCGTCGGACCTGAACCGGCGGCTGCCGCCATCGAGGAACAGGGTCTTGGCTGGATCAACAAGTGCGGCAAAGGCAATGCTGAAGACACCATGACCAGCGGCCTGGAAGGCGCCTGGACCCAGACACCGACGGCATGGTCCATCCTGTACCTCGACAACCTGTTCCGCTTCGACTGGGAAAAGCAAAAGTCGCCCGGCGGCGGTACAGTGTGGGTGCCCACCGATAAAGCGATGCATACCGCAGTGCCGGATGCCCATGTCGATGGCAAGCGCAATCCCCCCGTCATGCTGACAACCGATCTCGCGCTGAAAGAAGACCCCGGCTTCCGCAAGATCGCCGAGCGGTTCTGGAAGAATCCGCAAGAGTTCGACAAGGCGTTCGCCAGGGCCTGGTTCAAACTGACGCATCGGGATCTTGGGCCGCGTGCGCGTTATGCCGGCAGCGAGGTACCCGCTGATATATTCATCTGGCAAGACCCCGTACCGTCCGCCGATAACGAGATAAGCGACAGTGAAGCCGACAAGCTGAAGGCTATGATCCTGGATTCCGGGCTGAGCGTGCCGCAGCTGGTCAGGGCCGCTTGGGCATCGGCTTCCACCTATCGTGGTTCCGACATGCGCGGCGGCGCCAACGGCGCCCGCGTACGCCTGGCTCCGCAAAAGGACTGGGCCGCCAACGACCCGCAGGAGCTGGGCAAGGTTTTGACGACACTGGAGAAGGTCAAGGCGGATGCCGGCAGCAAGATCTCCATGGCTGACCTGATTGTTCTCGGCGGCACCGCAGCCATCGAAAAAGCTGCAAAAGATGCCGGTCACGACGTCTCGGTTCCGTTTACACCGGGTCGTGGCGATGCGACGCCGGAAATGACAGATGCTGCATCGTTCGACGTTCTGGAGCCAAAGGCTGATGCCTTCCGTAACTACTACAACGACGAAGCGTACGGCTCTGCGACTGACATGCTGGTCGAGAAAGCCGACCTGCTGACCCTGACGGCGCCGGAGATGACGGCACTCGTCGGCGGGATGCGAGCGATTGGCGCGAACGCCGGCGGTGCGAAGCATGGCGTGTTCACCGACAAGCCCGGACAGCTGAGCAACGACTTCTTCGTCAACCTGCTCGACATGTCAACCAAATGGGCGCCCGCAGAGACCGAAGGTGTATATGAAGGTCGTGACCGCGAGAGCGGCGACCTGAAATGGACGGCGACGTCAGTCGATCTGGTGTTTGGTTCAAACGCGGAGCTCCGGGCAATTGCAGAAGTCTACGCTTCTGAGGACGGCGGAAAGCAGTTTGTCGACGATTTCGTCAAAGCCTGGACTAAGGTGATGAACGCCGACCGCTTCGATATCTGAAACTGCACCGATGGTGTCCCGGGTGATTGCGCCCGGAAAGCGAAAACCGGGTGCCCGCCGTTCGACCGACATGCCCCTCCCGGCCAGGAGGGGCTTTTTCGTGAGGAGGACAGACCGGTCCAGGTCTCGCGCTTTGATAGATCAATTGACTGCCAGGCGAATACGATTTCGGTGATCATCTTGTTGGCAAGGGCTGTCCCGCGCATCTCACCACCGTATCGACAGCGAAAAGGGGACGGAGGGATTGTTTTTAAGCAGACTGTGTGACTGACAATTCAATCAAAACGCCTGGCCTGCATGTTGCACTCCGCATCAATCCCGAGCCTGTGTATGCTGTGCGGACAAAAAAATATTCGGAGACGATTCAATGCCCATGCCGGATCCCACCGGGCCCCTCACTGGTTTGAAGATCGCAGACGTCGACGATCTCGCCCGATACCAGGCAGCCACGGAAGCCGGCCAACAGATGGGTTGGAAGTATTATTTTCCGTACCTGCTATCGCGAAACAAGCCTGCTCAAAGAGCTGTGCTCTTGGTCGAAGACGAAGGTTCGATGTGTGTCTTTCTTTGGCAGATTCGAGATGCCAGGCCGCGCCTCGATCTGTTCTTGGCGCCGGCGCCCATAAATATCCCCGTGCTGCACCGCTGCATCGAGCGCGCGAACGACTACAACGGCGACCATTCTGCGCGTGTGATGCGCATTGACGCCAAGGACGTCGATGCCGTGTCGGCCGCCCGGATTCGCGTCAGCGAGCGCAAGACTCAGTACATTTACTCACCAGGCGCGTATAGCGACATTGGCGGGAAAAGTTTTTACACAATTCGACGCAACGTTTCCCTCATCGATCGATTGCCGGATGTCGAGGTACTGCCATACTCGGCGGCGCATGCGGAAGCCTGTCATGCGTTGCTTGACCGATGGAAAATCGCCCATCACGATGCGCACGGCACAATGGGCGGTGTGGGCACTTCCAGGCGGGCGATCGATCTCGCCGGGACTCTTCCGGACTCCGTTCTGCGGGGCGAGGTGGTGTTTATCGACGGGCGCCTGGTGGCTTTCGCGTTCGGTGGGGCAATCCGATCCGGAATCGCTTGCTCCTTCGAGAGAAAATGCGACGCGGAAGTGCGCGGCTTGAGTTATTTCCAACTTCGAAGCTTTTTACTAAGCCTCCGGATGTTCGAATTCGTCAATGACGGTTCCGATGCTGGTCGCCCGGGACTCCGTCAGTTGAAGGATAGCTTTCGCCCCGTCGCGATGCATACCGAGTACCGCGGCCGTCAACGATAGGAGCCAGTCACCAGCGTACGCAGCGCCCCGCCCTTTGCCGACGCCGCATCATATCGTCTATCCGAAATGCGCGCAGATCGCCTGGAGGCAAGCCAGGACACGATATTCCGGATGATCGGTAGCGAGTCGAGTGGCCCCTTGGTTTAGACGCGCGAAGGCCGTGGGAGGCGAGCCACTCGCCGACTCCGGTGTCGATTCCGTTTCGAACGGCCTGCGGGCACGCCTCCTTACTCTTACGACCTGCTCAAAGACGAAGCTTCGGGTCTGGGGGTGGCTGGCACTACCGGCTCTTCAGCAAATCGCGGATTTCGCTTAGCAGTTCTTCCTCGGCGCTCGGCTTCGGTGGTGCAGCGGGTTTTTCTTCTTCCTTGCGCTTCAGCGAATTGATGACCTTGACGGCAACGAAGATCGCCATTGCGACGATCAGAAAGTCGATGATGGTTTGAATGAAGGCCCCGTATTTAAGGATCACGGCGTCAGCGCCTCCGGCCGCCTCCTTGATCACAATGCCGAGATCGGAAAAATCCACGCCGCCGATCAACACACCCAGCGGCGGCATGATGACGTCGTTGACTAACGACGACACGACTTTGCCGAAGGCCGCTCCGACGATGATGCCGACAGCCATGTCAACCATGTTCCCCTTGACGGCGAACTCTTTGAATTCCTGCATAAATCCCATGCGATATCTCCAATCTACACGTGTCGTTGTTCTGCCGGCGGTGCGGCGGGCGCGAATTCTCCCTCAAAGATTTTCGTGCGTCCAGACCGAATTTTGACGGTGGTGAACAAGGCAGCCGGCGGGTATTCTCTGGCGTTACTATCCGGTTCGAGCTGCCATGACTGCAAACTTCGTCCACCTTCACGTTCATTCCGAGTACTCGCTGGTGGATGGCACAGCGAGTATCAAGCCCCTGGTCAAGGCCGTGGCCGCCGCGGGGATGCCCGCATTGGCCTTGACCGACCAGTCCAATCTGTTCGCGCTGGTGCGGTTTTACCGGGCAGCGTTGGCTCAGGGTGTGAAACCGATCGCCGGCGTAGATGCCTGGATCCGCAATCCGGACGACATCAATCAGCCGCACAAGCTCGTGCTTCTGGTGCAGGACGCCAGGGGCTACCGCAATCTGACGGAGTTGGTATCGCGCAGTTACCGCGACGGACAGCACCTGGGCCGTGCCATGTTCGATCCGGCCTGGCTGGATTCCGATACCTGCCGTGGGCTGATCGCGCTGTCGGGTGGACGCGAGGGTGATGTGGGCCGAGCGTTGCTCGGTAACAAAGAGGATACCGCCCGGCGATGTCTGGAACACTGGTTGCAGCGCTTTGACGACCGGTACTATCTCCAGGTGAGCCGCACCGGCCGGGCCGGCGAGGAGGACTGCCTGCATGCCAGTGTCGATCTGGCCCTGGCCAGCGGCCTGCCCGTGGTCGCCACCAACGACGTGCGTTTCGTCACGGCCGACGATTTTCAGGCCCACGAGATTCGTGTCTGTATTCACGACGGCCGCACGCTGGACGATCCGCGTCGCCCCAAACTCTATTCGGCTGAGCAGTACCTGCGCTCTCCGCGGGAGATGGCCGAATTGTTCGCCGATCTACCCGAGGCGCTGGAGAACAGCGTCGAGATTGCCGCGCGCTGCAACCTCGAACTGCGGCTGGGCAAGGCGTTTCTGCCGGATTTCCCGATACCCGCCGGTCTGACGACCGAGGAGCACTTCCGCCGTGAATCGCAAACGGGTCTGGAATGGCGTCTGGAGACGATCCTGGATCGATCGGCGCCGGACTATCGGGACCGCCTGCGCGACTACCAGGACCGGCTGAACACCGAACTGGACGTCATCACCAGCATGGGTTTTCCCGGCTACTTCCTGATCGTTGCCGACTTCATCCAGTGGGCGAAGGACAATGGGATACCCGTGGGTCCCGGTCGCGGGTCGGGCGCCGGATCGCTGGTTGCCTACGCGCTGAAAATCACCGATCTGGACCCGTTGCAGCACGAACTGCTGTTCGAGCGCTTTTTGAACCCGGAGCGTGTGTCGATGCCGGACTTCGATGTCGATTTCTGCATGGAAAAGCGCGATCAGGTCATCGACTACGTCGCGCGCAAGTACGGCAGGGACTCGGTTTCGCAAATCATCACCTACGGATCAATGGCCGCCAAGGCCGTGGTGCGGGACGTCGGTCGGGTGCTGGGGCATCCTTACGGCTTTACCGATCGCGTGGCGAAACTGGTGCCGCCGGATATCGGCATGACGCTCACCAAGGCCATGTCCGAGAGCGACGATTTTCGCCGCGCTTACGAAACCGACGAGGAGGTGCGCGACCTCGTCGATATGGCCAAGAAGCTCGAGGGACTGGCTCGCAACGCCGGCAAGCATGCCGGTGGGGTGGTGATCGCGCCCGGTAAACTGACCGATTTCTCCCCATTGTATTGCGAGCCGGGCGGCGCGAATCTGGTGACCCAGTTCGACAAGGACGACGTCGAGGCGGCGGGTTTGGTCAAATTCGATTTTCTGGGTCTGCGCAACCTGACGATCATCGACTGGGCCCTGAAGACCATCAATGCCGAGCGCCTTGCCCTGGGCGAGGAAAAAATCGATATCGCGCGCATTCCGATGGACGACCCGGTGTCGTTCGAGCTGCTCAAACGGGGCGAAACCACCGCCGTCTTTCAGCTCGAATCCGATGGCATGAAAAAGATCATAAAGAGCCTTCTGCCCGATTGCTTTGACGACATCACCGCCCTGGTCGCGCTGTTCCGCCCGGGGCCGCTGCAGTCCGGCATGGTGGATGATTTTATTGCCCGCAAACACGGTATGCAAAAGGTCGAGTATCCGCACCCCGATCTGGCTCCGATCCTGCAACCCACCTACGGCGTCATTCTGTACCAGGAACAGGTCATGCAGATTGCCCAGGTGCTGGCCAACTACACGCTGGGCGGTGCTGACCTGCTGCGGCGTGCCATGGGCAAGAAGAAACCCGAGGAAATGGCCAAACAGCGGGAGATCTTCATGAGGGGTGCGGTCGAGCGTGGCGTCGAGGCCGCGACCGCCACCTATATTTTCGACTTGATGGAAAAATTCGCGGGGTACGGTTTCAACAAGTCGCATTCCGCCGCCTATGCGCTGGTCGCGTACCAGACGTTGTGGCTGAAGGCGCACTATCCGGCCGCCTACATGGCGGCGGTGCTGTCCTCGGATATGGACAACACCGACAAGGTGGTGAACTTCATTCAGGAGTGCGACCACATGCGGTTGCGCATCGCGCCGCCCGATGTCAATCGTTCGGAGTTCATGTTCACGGCCGACGGCGACCGGACCATCGTGTACGGCCTGGGGGCAATAAAAGGGGTTGGCGAGGCGGCGATCGAGAGCATCGTCGAGGCACGTCAATCGGGTTTGCCCTACCTCGACTTGTTCGATTTCTGCCGCCGCATCGACGGCAAGAAGGTCAACCGGCGGGTGCTCGAGTCTTTAATCAGGGCCGGTGCGCTCGACGCACTGGGACAGAACCGGGCCACTCTGACGGTGCAGTTGCCCTTGGCGCTGCGCATGGCGGAGCAGCATCACGCGCAGCTCGCGGCGGGTCAGGACGATCTGTTTGGCGTGATGGAGCCCGCACGGGAAGCGCAAGCGACACCGGCGCTGGAGTTGCTGCCCGACGCCGTGGATGAATGGGATGATCTGGAGCGCCTGCAGGGCGAGAAGGAAACGCTGGGGCTGTTTCTGAGCGGCCACCCCATCGATTTCTACGAGCACGAGTTCGCTGCCGTCGGCGTTTCGCGCGTCGGTAAGCTCTCGCTGCCGGAGGCTAACACCAGGCCGGGCCGGAGGGGCGGGCCGAAGGTCACGATCGCGGGGCTGGTCATCGCGGTCAATCGCCGCAATACACAACGCGGACCCATGGCCTCGGTGCTCCTGGACGACAAAACCGGGCGGATCGAAACCACATTGTTCAACGAAGTGTTCGAGCAACATCGCGAGCTGCTGGTCGCTGACCAGGTCCTGGTCATGGAGGGTTCCCTGGTGCCCGACGAGTATCGCGGCGGACTGGGGCTGCGCGTCGACAAGGTGAGCGCCTTTCAGGAGTACCGCCGGCAACGCGCGACGTGGCTCGAGATTTCGACCGACGAGGCGAGGATCGCCGCGACCTGCGCGTCCGCGCAAGAATACGTCGCGCGTCTGGCCGCAGAGCTTGCGCCGCTGCGCGGCGATGGGTGCCGCGTCAAGCTCGACTATCGGTGCGCCGCTGGGTCCGCGACGCTGTTGTTTGGCGACAACTGGTGCCTGCAGCCGAGCGACGATTGCCTGCGGCGCCTGCAGCGCTTCTTCGGTGCCGACCGAGTGCAGGTCCTGTATCACGGGCGACCGGTGGAGGCGCAAGCCTCCGCCATTGCGGTATGATGGGCGGCTATTGAGAACTCCTTACGTGCCGACCGCCCATGAACCTTGATTTTCTCGATTTCGAACAGCCCATCGCCGAACTACAGGCCAAGATCGAGGAGTTACGTCTGGTTGGCAGCGACAACGAAATCAATATCCAGGAGGAAGTCGAGCGGCTAGAGAGCAAGAGCCGGTCGCTGACCGAAAACATCTTTTCCAACCTCACCCCCTGGCAGATTTCACAAATAGCTCGCCACCCGCTGCGGCCCTACACCCTGGACTACGTCCCACGTATTTTCGATGAATTCGAGGAGCTGCACGGTGACCGCGCATTCTCCGACGACCGCGCGATCGTCGGTGGCCTGGGCCGTATCGCGGGTCGTCCCGTATTGGTGATCGGTCATCAAAAGGGTCGCGACACCAAGGAAAAGCTGGCCCGGAATTTCGGGATGCCCCGTCCGGAAGGCTACCGCAAGGCATTGCGCCTAATGAAACTGGCGGAACGGTTCCGGGTTCCTATCGTGACGCTGATCGACACGCCTGGCGCCTATCCGGGGGTCGACGCGGAGGAGCGCGGTCAGAGCGAAGCGATCGCGCGCAATCTTCTGGAAATGGCGGGGCTCAAAACCCCGATCGTCGCAACCGTCATTGGTGAAGGAGGATCGGGGGGCGCGTTGGCGATCGGGGTGGCCGATCGGGTGATGATGCTGGAATACAGCACTTATTCGGTCATCTCCCCGGAAGGCTGTGCGTCCATCCTGTGGAAGGATGCGCAAAAGGCACCGGTCGCTGCGGAAGCGATGGCCATTACTTCGGGCCGGCTCAAAGAGCTGAGCCTGGTCGACAAAATCGTGCCAGAGCCGCTGGGCGGTGCGCATCGGGACATCGAGAGCATGGCGCGTAATCTGAAGCACGCTCTGCTCGAGGTGCTCGCCGAGTTGGCGTTGGTGCCGGTCGAGCGACTTTTGGACAACCGCTACGAACGCCTGATGGCCAGCGGTGATTTCCACGGGGACTGATGACATTCTCGCTTGAGCGGGTGCGGGACAAGCTGCGTTCGCTGCCGCAACCCGCGGCATATTGGGTCGCACTCAGCGGCGGTGTCGATTCGACGGTGCTGCTGCACGTCCTGGTCAAGCTGCGTGACGTACTGCTGACGCCGCTGCGCGCGGCGCATGTGCATCACGGGCTCTATCCTGACGCCGATTATTGGGCGATGCACTGCCAAGCGATATGCCGCGACTGGTCGGTACCCTTGACCTTGAGCCGTGTGCAGGTGGCACGTCGCACCGGTGAAAGTCTGGAGGCCGTGGCGCGCACCGCGCGCTACGGTGCGTTACAAGAACTGCTGCCTGCACATGCCATGCTGTTGACCGCTCACCATCGTGATGATCAGGCGGAAACGGTGTTGCTGCAATTATTGCGCGGCGCCGGGCCGGCGGGTCTCGCCGGTGCAGCAGAACTCAGGCCTTTCGGTAAAGGTTGGTTGGCGCGACCCTTGGCAGGTGTCACCCGCGAGGACTTGCGGGAATACGCCGTTGCGCACGAGTTATCCTGGGTCGAGGACGCGAGCAACGCGGACCGGTCATTCGATCGCAACTTTTTGCGGCATGAGATCCTGCCGGTGTTGCAAAGTCGCTGGCCTGGCGTTGCCGCCACGCTGGCGCGCAGTGCGCAACACTGCGGAGAAGCGCAGGCGGTGCTCGACGAGGTCGCCGCCGAACTGTTCGACAGCGAATCGTCGAATTCGACTTATCGGCTTCAGGTGAAAGCCTTGCTGGCACTGCCGGATATCAAACAGCGGCTGCTGCTGCGCTACTGGCTGCGCAGCAGCGGCCTGCCGGTGCCGGATACCAATCGCCTGCGGCGCGTGGTCGATGAAGTCGCGCGTGCCCGCGGCGACGCAACGCCCTGCGTGACCTGGAGCGGCGCGCAAATTCGGCGCTTCCAGGGAATGCTCTATGCCATGCCGCCGCTGACCGAAGCACCGCAGAGGGTGCACCTACCTTGGCGAGGCGCGGATAGCCTGCGATTGCCGAACGCGCTTGGTGCGCTTCACTGGGACGTCGGCGGATTGTGGCTGGACCGGACCGCCGTCGAGACAGGCGAGCTTGAAATTCGATTCGGCGACAGTGTGGCCGCGACGGCCCCGGCGGGGCGGCAAGGCCGACGCAGCTTCAAGCGGCTGTGTCAGGAGTGGGGCGTTCCACCCTGGCTGCGGCAGCGGGTGCCGTTAATCTTCATCGACGGCCGTCTGGCAGCAATTGGCGACTATGGGGTATGCGAGCCCTTTGGCTGCGCCCCGGGGGCGCGTGCAGCGGGGTTGAACTGGGAGCGGCCGGCATATCTGCGGTAAGGCGCCGTGGCTGGCTACAATACGCCGTCCTGGTGAACATAAGGATCCGTTCTTGAGTTTGCACGACAGCGATTCCGCTCGCCATCCGCTGCGCAGCCTGACGGTGAATCTTGCGTTGCTGGTGGCGTTCGCCCTGTTGCTCGTCGGTCTGCGCGCGCCCATCCTCACGCTGGAAAAATTCTACGTGTTCAGCAACACCGTCAGTCTGTGGTCGGCGCTCGTGCAACTTGCGCAGTTGCGGGAATGGGGCCTGTTGGTCCTGATCGGCGGATTCAGCGTGGTGTTCCCGATCCTGAAGATCCTGCTGCTGCTCGCAATCTGGAACTGGGAGGCTGCCACCACGGTGCGCCATCAACAGCACCTGCAATGGCTGTCGGCCTACAGCAAATGGTCGATGTTGGATGTATTCGTGGTCGCCCTGTTGGTGGTGTCGGTCAAGCTCGGCGCCCTGGCGGAGGCGCGTGTCGAATACGGGATCTACGCCTTCGCCGCCAGCGTCATCATCACCATGCTCATATCCACCTGGATCGGCCGGCAGTCGAGCGAAAAACCGGAGAGGAAGCGCTGGTAGCACCGGCTTGCGCCGTGTCCCCCAAGTGCTGTACTTGCAGACCAGTAAGGCAACCGGTGGAGCGCCACTGCAATCGGCCAGGATTCTTACGAACCGGCCCGCGCCGCGGACTAAACTGTCCGGAGTGAGAAGTTCGTTTTAAGTCAGCTTTGCTGGACGAGCGTGTGCCTGATTTCTGCGCCGTGCTTACAACTGCTTGCCGTACCCGTGCTCGGAGGCGCGGAAATCGCGAGAGGGCGAACAGTGAGTGATGTCTTTATCAGCTATGCACGTGAAGATCGAGTCTTTGTCGACTTGCTGGCCGGACGCCTCGAAGAACACGGGTGGACGGTGTGGTGGGACAGAAATCTCGTGACCGGCGCGCGATTCGGTCGTGTCATCGAGCAGGAGTTGGATGCCGCCCGTTGCGTCATCGTGGTCTGGTCGCGGCATGCGGTGGACTCTGACTGGGTCAGGGCCGAGGCGCATGAGGGATATCGACGCGGCATGTTGGTTCCGGTCTGCATCGACGGCACAATGCCGCCCCTGATATTCCGGCAGATGCATACTGCGGAACTATCGAACTGGCAGGACGCCATGGACGGTCCAGCATTCCAGATCCTGTTGAACGACGTGGCAACCAAGCTGGGGACCAAACTGCACCGGCAGCCACGCGGTGAAGACGCGTACATGAAGGGAAGTAGCGGGTCCGGCGCTCGGCGCCGGAAGGTGTTTTCAAAACTCCGGTTAGGCGTGCTCCTCGGTGCTTCGATGCTCGCCGGCCTGGCGATATTCCTGGCGCTTGGGCCGTCCAACGGTCGACACACCCAACAGGTGCTGGCACGCAAACTGGATGCGGCGGCGCAATCCGACCTGCGAACCGTGACGACCCTAGGTCCCGAGGAACGGGGACTTTACTGGTGGAAACTCCTGTCTGCGACGGACCGGCCCGTACAGCTCGAACGCGCCGTGCTGCTGGCGCTGGAGGCATATCGCGGCCTGTCATACCCGGGGGCGGAGAAGACCCTGCGCGCCGGTCTCGCGCTGTTGACCCGTCCGCTGGCGGTCGTGCCATACGAAGCGTACGGGGCGTCGGCGCTGGCATTCGATCCGAGCGGCTTGCAGCTCGCCGTCGTGGGTCCGAGAAACATGGCGCGCCTGCGGGAGGTTCCGAGCGGTAGCGAAATCGCCCGTTTCGTCCATTCTGGCGCAGTCAACAGCGTAGCCTTCTCGTCGAACGCTCGTCAGTTCGCGACGGCGTCATCCGATCGCTCGGCGCGACTCTGGGATACCGCCAGTGGCGCCGAGATACTCAAGCTGCCGCATGAGTATCCCGTCTTTCATGTCACGTTGAATGCGGATGGCGTCTACCTTGCGACAGTCAGCGCAGCGGCCGTCGCCGGTAGCACCGACGCGGAAGTCAAGATATGGCGATTGCCCGAATCCAAACCGGTAACACGGCTGTCGCATCCCATGCGGGACTTCCGGGCGTTGGTCTTGAGCCCGAGCGGACGCTTCGTCGCGACGGTTGGGAGCGGCAACGAGGCCTATTTATGGGCGCCGGACACCGGCGATCGCATCGCTCGATTAACCCATGGGAAGCCTGTGACGTCGCTGGTCATCAGCCCGGACGAAACCCGGATCGCAACCGGCAGTCAGGACGGCTCGGTATACCTGTGGAACACCGTGGGGGGTGCTGCAGCCGGGCAGTTCGACCATGGTTCCGGCGTCGAAGCCGTCGATTTCAGCCCGGATGGCAAATCCCTCGTCTCCGGCGCGCGGAATGGCACAACCAAGATGTGGAACCTTCGCGAGCCCAATGCAGTGACGACGCTGCACCACGCGGACCGGATCATTGCCGTTCAATGGAGTCCCGACGGACAGCATGTGGCGACGGGCAGCCAAGACGGTACCGCACGGGTGTGGGAGGCGCTGAGCGGGACCGAGATCGCGCGGTATACGCATCGTGACAACGTCACCGCTATCAGATTCAGTCCGGACGGAAGCTTGTTGGCAACCGGCAGCCACGACGGCGAGGCAAAAATCTGGCGGGTTCGGCCGGACGATCTCGCCGCGGATGCATGCTTGCGCCTGACCCGCAATCTTTCACGCGCGGAATGGCAGAAGCACTTGGGCCAACAACCCTATCGCAAGACCTGTCCGCAACTGCCGTGAAAACGGCGGTTGCCAATCGTCGCAGCCACCTCTCCCAACGCCCCCGACGCAACCCCCTGGCGTAAATGTCTTTCGCGTTATAGGACGGCGTCCCGCGCGACATCGGCTGCGCAGCGCATACCCGTCGGCAGCGCCCGGTGATCGTTGTCTCCGCCCGCATCGCCGGATGGTTTCCATGCGCCTCGAAGCTTCAGGTTCCTGAACCTATAGGCACGTGATCAGAATTCGGTATGTTTTTCGTCGACGCGAAAGATACAGCGCAAGGGAGACGGCTTGTGTGCACTGTGGTGCTCGCAAAGTGAAGGTGCAAACGTGACCCAGTGCACACGTTTTTTATTCACCACGATGCGAAATTGTGACTGGCTAGTCAAGACCACCGACGACTTCCCAAAACGTCATCGCGAGCCCTTAAGTTAACGCTCTTTAAGGCCGTTAGCGATCGCGTGGAAGCGAACGGTCGCACTGTTCACAACTTCAATCATTACCGGAGTCCCCACGATGCTGTCCATTAAAAACAAGGCTATTGGAAACGCGGTTCTCGCAGGTTTTTTCTACGTGGTTGTGTTGTCCTTGGCAAGCAATGCGGCGGTGGTCGCATCGACCGGCAATCAACGATCATCGGCGCTGCCGACGGGGCCTGCGGCGATCATCGAACTGCAGTTTCGTCATGCCGCGCTGCCGGCGGTCACGACGGATCTTTCCCGCCGCAGCGGTGTTCGATTCGCCATTTCTTCCAGCCTAATGACTGCCGTCGTCAACGCCGAGGTCAAAGCCTCCGACTGGAACGACGCCATCAAGTCGGCCCTCGCAGGATTCAACTACCTTGCCACGGTAGACAGGAATGGCCGCTTTCTGAAGATCTGGTTGACCGGAACCGAGGAGCCTCACGTTGCGTCCGTGGACGGTTCTGAAAATACGGTGCATACGGATGTCGATCTGCCGGGTAGCGTCGATAGCAAGGCGCTGCCGATTGCGCTCTGGCAACCGGTCGACGGTAAGGCCTTCGATTCGCCATGGGGCGAATCCGCGCACGCGGAGCCGATCGAAATCGACCCCAGGTTATTCGATTCGCTCGAAGTCGGCCAACCGGTGGAGATTCCCATACCGCAAGAAGATGTCACGGTATTCGGCGTGGTCGGCGAAAGCCATAGCCAGCTCAATGGCGAGGTGCAGGTCTGGTCGGGGCCTGTCGACGGGTCACACGAAACCGCATCCTTCACCATCACACGCGGTGAGCACGGCACTTATGCAACAGTCGCGACCGGTACGTCGATCTACGAGGTCAGCGTCGACAACACAACCGGCGCCGGTACGGTCGTGGACGAGATGGAGCTGACCAAGAACGTCACCAAGAACGACTACATCATACCCGAGCATTCGCAGTAGCCGCCGGAGGCTAACACCGCGGACGAACAATCACGCGTAACGAATAGAGCAAGCTGAGTTGGAGAGAACGATGACAGTAACAAACCTACGCCCCGTTTTGCTGGTGGCATGCCTGGCGGGTCTGGCCGCGCCCATGCAAGTCAGTGCAGCGGCAGTCCATACCATTGATGTGCTGGGTGTCTATTCCAGCCATGCGGCTGCGTTAATGGCCGATCCGAAAGCCGCATTTGTGAGCAACATCGAATACGCGAACAAGGCACTGCAGAACAGCGGCGCCAACTACCGCTACAATCTCGTACGCGTCGAGCAGCGGGATTGGCCGGACGACAGCGGCATAGGATCTTCCCAGTTGTACAGCCTGGTGCGCGACCCGGCGATACAGGCCCTGCGCGAGGAGTACGGTGCGGACATCGTGGCAGGCGTTGTTCCGACCAGCAACGGCTACTGCGGCATCGGCTACTTGCCGCCCGCCAACAGTTCCACCCACGAGGTTTACGCCTATGCCAAACAGTACGGCTACAGTCTGTCAGGCCACAGCTGCGGCGGGCGCACCATGGCCCATGAAATGGGTCATAACCTGGGTTTGGGCCACAGCGCGGCCCAGGGAAGTTCGGGCACCGTGGCGACTTGGGGCCGTGGTCACGGCATCTACAACTCTTTCGTGACGGTCATGGCCTACGAAAGCGCTTTCGGGATCTACAGTTCCGCCGGCCGCCTGCAGATACACTCGAATCCGGACATCAGCGTGTGTAACGGCCAGTCCTGCGGGGTGTCCAGCAGCAACACCTGGGACGGCGCGGACGCGGTTCAGGCCCTCAACCTGGCTTCGCCGCAAGTTTCGCAGTGGATGGATTCGGTGGTCAGTGTGCCGCAGAACTCCCCGCCGGTCGCCAAGGACGACAGTGCCAGCACCGACGCAGGCAAGACCGTCAGTGTCAACGTCGTGCAGAATGATTCCGATCCGGACAACGATACGCTGACGCTCGGTGCCGTCGGCAAACCACAACACGGCACGGCGGTGTTGAAAACGGACGGTAAGAGCATCGCTTACACGCCCGAGAACGGTTTCGACGGATCGGACAGCTTTACTTACACCGTCATGGACGGCCGCGGCGGGAGCGCCCAGGCGAAGGTGTCGATACAGGTGAATCCCGTCGCCACCACGCCGCCTCCCGGCGGTGGCGGTGGAGCGGACGGAGAACTCGTCGTCAACGGCGGCGCGGAGCTCGGTCTGCAAGGCTGGTCCGCGGATTCCGGCGCGTCGATTCAGCTTTCCAACGTAGCGCAAAGCGGCGGTCAAAGCATCCGCGCCAGTGCGAATTCGGGAAGAGGCGTAGCGGTGGATATGGTCGCGCCCTTTGAGGTTGACACGAATCTCAAGTTGACCACCTGGGTCAAGGGCAAGCAGTGGGATGTCGTCTACGTGTACCTGCGCGCCAAGCAGAATGGCGTTTGGCGATACCACTACCTGACTGCACGCATGCTGTCGAACAGCGAATGGTACAAACTCGAGGCGAATCGCTATATCAGCGGCGGCAACGTCAGCGATGCCCAGGTATACCTCCGCTTTACGTACGGGGCCAACGACTTCCTGATCGATGGTGTGGACGTCGAGCTGCAGTAAAACGAGACGAAACGGCACGCGGCAAGCGCGTCGGGCGGCTAAGGCACGGGGACCCCTGGATTCACCAGGGGTCCCCGCACATTCGACGACGCCCCGAGTAGTTTGCCGTCGTCTTCGCGCTACTCGCCCGGCAGATGGATCGACCCGGTAATCGTGACACGCGTGCGCAACGTTAGGCTAGGGAAAGGCGGGGATATGCGGTTCGGTGCCCTCGATGTCGGCATCTGGATGGTGTTGCTTGACCATTTCCTCGATCTCTTCGACCCGCTTTTTGGGCACATCGACCAGGAAAAGTATTTCTCCTCTCTGCATGGCTTCTTCGAACTGGACGATCTGGCTGTTTTTTACGTCCACCCCGATCATGCTTGAAATCCACGCGCCGATGCCGGTGCCGGCCAGCGCAGTCGCAAGTATAGCCCCTCCCCCCAGGACCATGCCGGCGGGCGGAAAAGTGACGGCGGCGACACCCGCGAGGATGCCCGTAACGCCACCCACGGCCAGACCGCGTTCAAGGGCGGGTATCACATCGCTGGTCTGCAGCAGTGAGGCTTCCGGCAAATCACCCAGCTTCGTCCCTTCCTTGGCGATTACGTGGATGTGCCGCTCCTCGATGCGGGCGAGCAAAAGTTCGTCCGTCACCTTGTTGGCACTCTCCAGATCAGGAACCAAAAAGTAAATTCTGCGCATCTACATCTCTCCAATTGCTTTTGAAAACGATCCAATGGCTCAGCACATCACAATGACACCGACGCGTGCGACGTCCCGGCAGAGCGGCGGCCCAGATTCCACCTCTAACTATAGTATTCATTATCGCATTAGGGGGTGGCGTCAATGGGCCACGACATTTATATTGACGCTGTCGACCGCGGCGCGGGTTAGTCCACCCTGAACCATGGTCGGCTGGCGTGTGCCAGGCGCGAGTGCGGGTCTGCACCCGCTGCGGGGAGCGCGACGGGCTTGTCCATGGCGAGATCCGGGTGCGTTTGGTCGGGCGGTTAAGATCCTAAGAAGAGTGAGGCACGCACATTAAATCGTCGCGTATAGGCATGACGAAGGACGACTATCCGTCGCGACGGGCCGTTTGGCTATCGCTGCTGTGCATTGCCGTGGTGACGGGGGGTGCCTTTGTCTGGACCTGGTGGCAGCGCGCGCCCGATGCGCGTGCGGCGATGTCGCGCGGGCAATACGCACGAGCTTATGATTTTTACTACGAAGCAGCGCAAAAAGGCGATCCCGCCGCGCAAACGGCGTTGGGCAATCTGTACTACCTTGGCATGGGTACCGCGCGCGACTATCAGGCTGCGGTCCACTGGTACTACGCCGCGGCGAAGCAACGCCATGGCCCTGCGCAATTGAATCTGGGCCATTTGTATCAACAGGGTCTAGGGGTAAGGCACGATCCGGTACGCGCCTTCGGCTGGTATAACATGTCCAGCAAGACGGGCAACCCCGATGCTGAACAGTATTTGCGGCAGGTCGCCTCTGAATGGACTTTGTCGCCGCTTATGATCAGTACGGCCCAGACGCGCTGGTCCCGCCTGGATGCGCTGCTCGAAGAGGAACTGTAGCGCGCAGAACGCCGAACATGACCGTGCCTACTCTTTTTTTACATACTTGAATTAGGTTTATTGACTCTATTCCGTGAACGTAGGATCGATAGGCATGAGACATGATAGCGCAGTGAAATCCTCCCTTGCAGCCGCATGAACAAATAGCGCCCGCTGATCATCCCGGCGTGGCCGTCGATAACAGTCTGGATCACTACTACCCGCAAGTCTGGCTGCTCGGCATGAGCGTTATCGTATTCGGTACTTACGTTGCCTGGGATCTGCGGCTGTTGCAGGTCGCCTACGAGGTCGATCGCAGTTACCTGACGTTGGTGATCGGCTTCGTTTTCGTGGTCTGTAGTGTTCATGCCATATGGCATATCCTGTGTTTTTCGTGGCGCATCCTGCTGGCGAGACGCGTGCTCGCCGGCCATGTCGGTCTCGACGAAGTACGCGACGTCTATCACGCCGAACGCAATATGCGCACGGCCTTATTGAGTTTGTATCCGTCGCATTTTCTAGGAAGCTTTATCGAAGACATCAACAATACAGCGCCGGCGAAACACGTCACGGGCGATACGGACGAACTTGCCATTGTCGAAATCTACGCAGATGGTCTGCGCAGTCCCGTGGAGCTTGGCTGGTACATCGTTGATCTCGAGATTCGCATGGGCCTCATCGGCACCATTGTCGGGTTCATTCTAATCTTCGGTTCCTTATCCGGTAACACGGTGCCATCCACGGACGAAATCCAGCAACTCCTGATCTCCATGAGCAGTGGCATGGGTACAGCGTTATATACCACCCTGAGCGGTTTGGTTGCCGCCAGCTTTCTGGGGTTTCAATACATGTTACTCGGCAGGGAGGTCGAGCACCTGATCGGCTTGCTGATCAGAATTCGCAGTCTCAACGCAAACAGCAGACACGTGTAATTTCCGGGTCGGTCGAGCGAATTTCTCACAGTGTCCATCAAGCTGCGATCACGCTATCAGGTCAGTCCGCGTTCTGGAGCCGATCCGTTTACCGACCTGCTATTCAATACGCTGATCGGCTTTATGTTGTTGTTCTTCATAGCCATCATCTATCTCCGACCTTCCAAGGATACCGGGAGAATAGATATCGAGGCGGAATACGTCGTCACCGTGACCTGGCCGGACAACAGCCCCGATGATATCGACACCTGGGTGCAGGACCCGCAGGGCAATCTAACCTGGTACCGCAATCGCAGCGCGGGGCTGGTGCACCTGGATCGCGATGATCGCGGCATGTTGAACGATACCATGGTTGTCAGTGGCCACGAAGTCAACAACCCGCTCAATCAGGAGGTGGCGGCCATTCGCGGCATGGTGCCTGGTGAGTATATTGTGAACGTTCATTACTACGATACCGAGACCGGCGCTGCTGTACCCGTATCGATCAGGGTTGCGAAGGTAAATCCGGTCTATACCGTTGCCTACTACGGTACTCTTACACTGACCCGTAAAGGCGAAGAAAAAACCGCCGTGCGCTTCACCTTGGCCGCGGATGGCTCGGTCACCAACGTCAATCAGTTGCCTATGTCCCTGGTTCCGCAAACCTGAGCGGATCGAGCCGTCCATGAGCCGAACGGCAATCGAAAAAGGATAGTGAGTCATGCCCACGTTGGAATTTGCCGGCCTGATCACGGCCTACGTTGTTATTGCCGTCCTGTTGCTCAGCCTTAACCTGTTCTCGCGCTGGAGCTGGTGGGTGAAAGTCCTGACGGATCTTATTGTCATCGCCTTTTTTTGGATTTCGTACGCGTCTATTCCACAATTGCTGGGTTGGCCCACCAAGCAGGGCTTGCCAAGGCAGTTCTATTTGCACGCGGTGAACATCGATGAGCCCAGCCGGATATTCCTGTGGGGCACAGATCTCGACCGGGGCTTGGGCCGCACGGCGCCGCGCGCCTTTGAGCTGCCTTACAGCACGTCGCTGCACGAACAGGCTGACGTCGCGGCGCGGAAGCTGCGCCGGGGTCTCCCGGTTATCGGCGAGATCAATGCTGCCGAGGGCGTCAGTGCCGACGGCGAGGCCGTAGTCCAAAAGAAAACCAACCAGGTGGAGGTGCGGTTTATCGACGCGCCCCAGTCGCTGATGCCGCGTAAGGACTAATGCTCAGCACGGCGCGGTAAAGTGCATTCTCTCAGTGAGTGAAACGCTCACCAGCGGCAGGAACCGGAGCGACTGCCGGTTCGGTCGACTGTATAGTCCGGATACGCATCGGGTTCAAAGACCTGGCTGCCGTCATCGAGCTGTTTCGTCATGTCCCAGTAGTCCGACAGCGGAATCGGAGAACAAGCAGCGGCCGGAACGATGGCAGCGTAATCCGGAAACCGGCTGGCCGGAATCTTGCCGGCCATGTGCGACCGGTCGGAACTGAACCGCAACAGGTATGCGGCGGCCGGGATTCGTCTGATCTTCGTGCGGCAGGTGCGCGGTAAAACGTGCTGATCGGGGAAGGTCTGGGAGAAATAGTCGTTGAGCCGGCAGGGAAACGAGAGTGAACTGTCGAAGTCGAATATCCAGTTGTCCCGGCCGAGACGCGTCTGCAGCACGACATGATAATCCCACACCGTACACGGCGCCGAACGCGCCAACCGTTGTCGGCAAAGCACTATTGAACGGTGTGCGTTTGAAAAAAACAGCTCAAACAACTCGGTATCCGCGAGTCCCAGGCGGTGAAGTTTTCGCGCGAGATGCCAGATATTTTCTTCGCAAAACAGCGGCGTGTAGGTGAAGCCCGCGTGAATATCCGGGGTTGGTGACTTGAGCGGGGACATGTGCGCGTAGGCCGTCACCCGGTCAGAAACGCGCGACGGCTTCGCCGCCTTTTTCTATCCAACCGTGGATCATCTTGTTGGTCGTAAAACCACTGGCGCAGTTGCCTTTGCGGTCGATCACGATAACGCCGCCTCGCCCTTTGACCTTGCGCGTCAGATAGTCAATGCCCGCCAGGGTTGCCTGTGCTGCGTCCATGTCTTTCATGTAGATGAAATCAGCAATAGTCTTCGCAATGACCGTACGCATGAAGTCCTCGCCGTAACCAGTTGCCGAGATGGCGCAGGTCTCATTGTCAGCGTAGACGCCGGCCCCGACGATGGGCGAATCACCCACCCGCCCCATGCGTTTGTTGACGATCCCTCCGGTGGACGTCGCCGCAGCGAGGTTGCCTTTCGGGTCGAGCGCTATGGCGCCGATCGTGCCGTATTTCTGGTCCTCGCTTTCGCTATCGTCATGGTCCAGCATGATCTTGTGCAGCAGCCGGGCCTGGTTCAACTGTGCCACGCGATCAGGTGTATAGAAATAGTTTTCCGGCGCCCTTTCGATACCGCAGTGATCGGCGAAGCGCATCGCGCCGTCGGCGATCAGCATAACGTGTTCACTTTCGGTCATGACCAGGCGCGCCAGTTGAATCGGGTTGGCGATGTTGTCGACCGCCGCTACTGCTCCCGCGGTGAGGTCGCGTCCGTCCATGATGGCGGCATCCATCTCGACCTTACCGTTTTCGTTCAACACCGAACCGCAGCCGGCATTGAACACAGGGTCGTCTTCCAGCAGCGAGGCGCAGGTTTCCACTGCTTGCAGCGCCGAGCCTCCCAGTAGCAGAACCTCGCGTCCGTGTTCCAGCACCCGGCGAATACTCTCCAGATAACGGACTGCGGTCTTGTCGTCGTTGACGTTGTCCAGCGCTCCGGCGCCGCCGTGAACCATGAGCGAATAGCTACCTGTGCGATGCATCAGCGATTTCTTCATAGTGACTGTGGGGCCGAGGTCCATCATGCCGTAAGTTGTCGTTCATGGGGACCCGGGCCGGGTCGTTCTTTACCGCCCCAACCGCCTTTCCACTAGGACACCAGTCTATATCGTGGCGCCCGATGCCTATGGGGTATCTTGTCAGAGACGTTTCTCCAGTTCCGTCGCGAGGGCGTCCTGGACGGCGACCGAGCCGGCCAGAAGTATCCCCAGCTTACCTTCAGCGATCGTGCCCCAGTTGACGATGACCACGCCCTCACCGGACTGCATATTGAACTCGATCCCGCCCAGATCGATATCCGACAAATGCCTGAACCGGGTTTGCAGGCTGACAGCACGCCATTCGGGTATATCCAGTTTGTGGGCGATTACCGTCGGGTACGAAGAGCCGTTGAAGCGTGGGTTGCATTCGATTGCCGGAAAACGCAGCCCTCGGTCGGTTTGCTCGACGGCGACATCGAAGGCGAACACACCTTTCATGCCATGGTCGCGCAACCAGTTGGCGATCGGCTCGACCGTTTCCCAGGGTTCGTACCTGGCGGGAACGCGGTTTCCCTGATGAGCGAAACCGTCGAGGATTTGCTCGCTGACCGCCAGCCGGTAAGCCTGCTTGCCGACGATCCGGAATTGGATGTTCAAAAAGGTATCGGCCTTGACTTCCTCCTGCACCTGAACGGGGGCGTCTTCCTCAAATTTACCCAGCGCCGCGAGCAGTTGGGCCTCGTTCTCGCAGCGGTAAATCCCGACCCCCGACACCGAAACTGAAGCTTTCAGATAACAGGGATAGTTGACTTTGCCTGATATTCCCGGTGCGATATCCGCGACGCGCGCGAAACACAGAGTGTTCGGCACGTGCACCCCCAGTTCCTTGGCCAGCGCGATGAAATTGTTTTTCGAATTGATGTATTCCACCGTTTCCAGCCACTCGTAGTCGCCCCAATAACGCGACTCGTCCGGACCGTAATAGAACACGGAGGGATGGTGGCCGATATGCGATGCCAATCTGTCGAGATCGACGTCCCAAATCACGTTCTCGGTATGACTCAAGCCGATGTTTGCATAGTGTTTGACGATCGCTTTCCACTGCGGCTTGAGGTCCGGATGGAGTTGAATGATGTCCCAAGGTTCGGACAAGCCCAAGGCTCGCCCGGAGTAATGATGGTTGCCCACGACATCCTGTGCAGTACAGCGCATGATGTCATGGTTGATAATGTACTTTCCCGGCGGTAGGTATCCGTGGTCGACCGCGACAGACATGATGCACCTCGCTTCTCGTTCTTTAATAACGCTCGCTAGATAACGCGCTCCGGCGACGCCGGATAGCAACAGGGTCAGCAATTATCGAGCCAGGCAAAAGGCGCGGTGTTTTCCGGAAAACCGCCCTCGATTCGTGCAAATGCGCAAATACAAGACGATTCTCGCCCATATTCGGTGCAGCAACCGGCAAAGACAGGTCTGAGATCGGGCGGCATGTCGTAAGGCCAACGGGACGTTTCGACCGTTTCCGCTTTGCGTGCCGGTCGTGTGGACCCGACGTGCAGTTGATCGGCGGTTCGAAGCGGGGACGTGCGAACGGCATCGCGTTAGAATCGCGCCGATTACCGAGCCTGAGCCAATTGCCGTGTTCACCTTCCTACATGCCGCCGATATTCACCTGGACAGCCCGCTGTGCGGCCTGGAGCGCTACGCGGGCGCGCCAGTGGATGAAATTCGCGGCGCCGCGCGACGTGCCTTCGAGAATCTCGTACAACTGGCCATTTCCGAAGAAGTGGATCTGGTACTGATCGCGGGGGATCTTTACGATGGCGATTGGAAGGACTACAACACCGGGTTGTTTTTCGTTTCCCAGATGAGCCGCCTGCAGGCGGCCGGCATCCGCGTATTCTTGATTGCGGGCAATCACGACGCGGCCAGTCAACTGACCAAGGCACTGCGCCCGCCGGCGAATGTGCACAGCTTCGCGACGCGCCGACCCGAATCGGTGGTGCTGGAAGACCTGGGGATCGTTATTCACGGCCAGGGTTTCGCCACCCGTTCGGTAGCAGCCGACCTAAGTGCCGATTACCCGCTGGCGCAACCGGGATTGTTCAACATCGGCATGTTGCATACCTCACTGGACGGGCGTCCGGGGCATGATTGTTACGCGCCTTGCACGCTCGACGGGCTTCGCTCGCGCGGCTATCAATACTGGGCCCTGGGTCATGTGCATCGGCGCGAGATCGTGTCAGAGGCGCCGTGGGTGGTATTCCCCGGTAATATTCAGGGACGGCATGCGCGCGAACCAGGTGACAAGGGGTGCACGCTGGTGGCGGTGGAAAACGACCGGGTAGTGAGCGTGGAACATCGGACGGTGGACGTCGTGCGCTGGTCGATTTGCGACACGGACGTAACCGGTGTGGATCAGCTGGAAGAAGTATACGTCCGTGTGGCAGAGGGCTTGAACGACGCGGTGGAGGCGGCGCAGGGGCGGCTCCTGGCGGCGAGGATTCGTTTGACGGGCAGCTGTCCCCTGCATCAGGAACTGGTGGTGCAGCACGAGCAGGTGTTGAACGAATGCCGCTCACTCGCGCTGGCGGATGGAGGCGATCGCGTTTGGATCGAAAAGGTCATCGTCAATACGTCCCTGAGTGCCGGTGCGGTTGCGGCCAGAATGCGCGGAGACGCACTCGGAGAACTGCTGCGCGCCATAGACGAATGGGAGGTCGACGACGAACGCCTGGCGGAACTGGCAGAGCAGGTCGACGACCTGGCCAAGCGATTGCCGATCGAACTGCGCACCGGTCACGACGCATTCGATCCGCGCGCGCCCGAAATCCTGCGAGCCAGCCTCGAGGAGGTCAAGGAAAGCCTGTCGCAGCGCTTGCTCGCACCGGACGGTAGCGGATGAAGCTCCTCGATATCCATCTCCTTGCGTTTGGGCCGTTTTCCGATCGTCACCTGGCGTTGTCGGAGGGCGACCAGGGCCTGCACGTGATCTACGGTCCCAACGAAGCAGGTAAGAGTTCCGCGTTGCGGGCGGTGAGTGCGTTGCTGTTCGGTGTGCCGGAGCGCACGCAAGATGATTTTCTGCATGGCAAGCAGCGTCTGCGGATCGGTGGGCGCCTGCGCCGCGCCGACGGCACGGAGTTTCTGTGTTACCGGCGCAAGGGTCGTAAGAATACGCTGCTCGATGCGCAGGAAGAGCCCATCGACGAAAACCGCTTGCAGGCCTTTCTCGGCGGGGTAGACGAGCGACTGTTCCAGCGCCTGTTCGGCATCGACCACCAATCGTTGGTGACCGGCGGGCAAAGCCTGCTCGAGGAACGCGGCCGGGAAGCCGAGGCGCTGTTCGGCAGCGGGATCGGCAGCAGCGCGGTGCATGCGATCCTGCGCGACCTGGACAGCGAGGCGGAGCAGCTGTTTGTGCCGCGCGGCGCAACGCGCTTGATCAACCAACAGCTCACGCGGGTCAAGGAACTCGGCCAACGCACCCGGTCTGTGTCATTGGCGGCGCATGACTGGAAGCATGCGCGGCGTGAACTCGAACAGGCCGAGGAGGCGCTGCAGCGCCTCGATGAACAACTGGCGGACGCCGTGGCACGGCGTAATACCCTGCAGCGAATTCGAAGAACGCTGCCGGGGCTCGCGAAACGGGCGATGCTCGGGAGTCGGCTCGAGGCGCTTGCCGAGGTGCCGGTGATCGATGACGATTTCGCACGGCGCCACGAAGCCGCATCGGTCAAACAGCGCCTGGCGATGGAGACCAGACGCAGCGCCAGCCGGCGCGCCGAGGCCCTGACGCGGGACCTGGCTGAACTGGTGGTGAATGAAGATCTGCTGGCGCAGGAGGAAGCGATCAACGACTTGCGTGAGCAGTTGGGAAGCTATCGCAACGCCAAGCGGGAGCAGCCCAAGCTGACGGCGGAGTTGTCCGTACGCTCGGTGCAGGTCAGACAAGCGCTCCAGCAGGTCGACCCCGGAGCCACTCCCGCAGATTTGACGCAGTTGCGCGTCAACGCCGGGACGCGGCGCCAAGTCACCGATCTTGGCGGGCGCCGAGCGGCTCTGGTGCTCGCCGTTGCCAATGTCGAGCGTCGTATCAAGGATCTGCAGCGCACGCACGACGAACTGCAGTCGCGGCTACAGAGCCTGCCGAATACGCCGTCTTTCGACGAACTCAAAGTCGTCGTCGACGCCGCGCTCAGGACGGGAGATCTGGACGGCGCGATCGGCGAGACCAGTCATCGCCTGGCCCAGCACCGTGACCACTGCGCCAGGGACCTCGCGGCTCTGGGTCTGTGGCGCGGCGGACTGGACGCGCTGCTGAGCGCGCCGTTGCCATCCGAGGAAGCACTGCGGCGCTTCGAGGGCGATTTTCAGCAACTGCAGGACGAATGCCGTCGCATCGATGAAAGCCGCCGTGTCGCGATGGTCGATCGCCACCGTCATGCGGCGTCACTGCGTACATTGGAATTGACCGCCGCGGTACCGTCGGAGGCGGATCTGGCGCACGCGCGCGAACGGCGCGATTTGCAATGGCAGCAACTTCGCCAGTTGTGGCAGAAACCGCAGAACGACGATCCCAATCGTACGGCGTCCGGGCGCGCGCTCGCGGCGAGCTTCGAAACCGAAATGCTCGCGGCCGATGAGATAGCCGACCGGTTGCGGCGGGAATCACAACGGGTCCTCGATCGGGCGACGGCCGCGGCGGGCCTTGAGGCGAGCGAGGCCCGGATGCGCGATGCCGACGCCGCGTCGGGCCGGCTCGACGAACGGCGGAAGGAACTCGAGGCTGCCTGGCAGGCGTTGTGGGCGGCGCTCGATGTGGCGCCGCGGTCGGCAGCCGAAATGCGACATTGGCTGATCGAAGTATCGAAGCTGCGGGACAAGTTGCGACACGGCGAGGATTTACGAGCGGACCTGGCCGGTCTGTCAGCAACCCGAGCGAGGCACATCCAAGCCCTTGTTCAAGCCCTGCAGTACTTGGAACAACCGGTCGAAACGTCGTCGCTCAATACCTTGGCGAACCCGTTACGGTTTGCGCAACGGCTGCTGCAGAGGCTCGAGACGCAGCGTCGGGAGCGCGCAACACTTGCTGCGTCGGTGACGGAGCAGCAGGCGTCGATGCGCCGTATGGCGCCCGAGTTGCAGGACGCGCAACGCGCGCTGTCGGATTGGCGGCGCGACTGGCGACGGTTGATGCAGTCGCTGGGCCTGGCAGACAACGAAAAACCCTCGGCGGCACTCGACTATCTGCAGCGTGTCGACGAGGTGATGGGCCTCGCCGACGAGGTCAGTCATCTCGAGCAGCGGATCGCGGTTACCGAGACCGTGTCGGAACGCTTGGCCGCCCGTATGACGTTGTTGTCGCGGCAGCTGGCACCGGACTTGGTGGATAGGCCTGTCGAGGAGGCCGTCGCATTTCTTTGCCGGCGGCTGGATGAGCAAAAGGCGCGCAACAGCCGCCGCGCCGAGGTGCGGGATCAGCTGCGCAAGGCGCAAGACGAGGTGGCGGCGGCAGACGCGGCGTTACAGGATGCGGACGAAGTGCTGCAGGCGCTTTGCCGTCAAGCCGGATGCGCAAGCCCTGAAGGGCTTGTCGAGGTCGAGCGGGGTGATCGGGAGCGCCGCGCGTTGAGCGAGCAGCTGCGCGTCGTCGAACACGAGTTGTTGACGGGCGGCGACGGCCTGGACCTCGAGGCATTGACTGCGGAGGCCGAAGCAATGGATCACGACCGGTTGATGTCCGAGCTCGACGTGCTCGAGGAGCGCATCGAGCAGGAACTGCGGCCGCAACGCGAACGACTGGTTGCCGCCAGGGTCAACGTTGAACGGGACGTCGGTGAGATGGCGGGAGGGGACCGGGCGTCGCAGTTGGCCGAAGAGTACCAGCAGGCCTTGTCACAGCTGCGGGTACTTGCCGAGCGTTACGTGCGCGCACGACTTTCGGCCTACGTGCTACGTGCGGAGATGGAACGCTTCAGAAAGCGGCACCGAGACCCGATTCTCACCGGTGCCGGCGAGTATTTCCGCCGCATGACCTGCGAGGCGTTCACTGGGATCCAGTCGAATTTCGATGCAGCGGACCAGCCGGTGCTGGTCGGCGTACGGGCATCCGGCGCGCAGCTGCACGTTGAGCAAATGAGCACCGGGACGCGAGATCAACTCTACCTGGCATTGCGGCTGGCGACTCTGGACAACTATCTGCAAGGCGCCGAACCGCTGCCATTCATCGTCGACGATATTCTGGTGCAGTTCGATGATGATCGCGCGCGGGCAACCCTGGCGGCACTGGCTGATTTCTCGGATCGGACTCAGGTAATACTGTTTACCCATCATGCGCGGGTCGTCGATCAGGCCGGCCAGTTGAACAACGCGTCCGGGCGCGTCTTTGTCCAGCGTTTGAATTGATATCGCCTCAACCTGCATCCAAGATGCAGCTCTAGCGGCGCGGCGCCTCAGGCCAGGCGCAACAAAACGGGTGCCCGGTTGGTCGCGATCTTCGCGCAGGCCTTCACGATATCACGGCGCAGCTGTCGCGGCAGTATGCGCAGGACTTCGTTCGCTTGGGCGGCGTCTTTGATGTTCGCCGAAGAGGCGACGATCGCGTGGGCGCCCGTATTGCCCAATTCGGCGTAAATGTACGCGGCGAGTGGTGAATGCTTGACGTCGAACTGGCTGTGGCCGCGCCGTCCCTGTTTGAGCAGTTCGAACACCTCCTGGTCAGCACTTTCAGCCATGCTTTCGGTGGGCTGCAAGTAGTCTTCCAGGCGCGGACCGCGGCGATGCGGGGTCGGCAGGTCGCCGACGAACAGCGCCACGGGCGCGTCGCCGCCGGACAGCAGGGCGAGCGAGTAGAGCACCGTGAGCGCGGCAATCTTCGCTTCCAGATAGCGCGCCGCGCGTTCGATGTTGACGCTGGCGTGGCGGGTCCGTTCGTTGAGGGTGGCTTGGCCGGGTACGCCGCGAAATCGGCTGAACACCAGTTCGGGCATCAGAAAATCGAAAAAGCGCGCCATTTTCATCAGGCCGGTGCGGTACTCGCCCAGCGTATACGTCGAGCGGGAGCGCAACGGCAGATTGGACTCGGGCAGCAAGCGCCAGGTGTAGTCGAGAAACAGACCCGTGTCCGTGGTCGCGAACCCGGCGACGTCGCGATTGGCGAGATCCACCGCTTGGTGCACGGAAGACTCGATTTCGCCGTCGGTGAATGCCAACTGGAATTCGTCGTTGGTCTGTTTCAATCGATCGAACAAGCGTTCCGCCGCGCTGCGGCCGGCGGCGTCCCGAGCCCGGAACGGTATCGTGGCTTCGATACAGACGCCGATCTGCACCAGCAGCTTGGTGGGCAGGGAGTCAGCGAGGGCGCGCACGGCCAGCATCGCGCTGAGGTACTCGTTCAAACCCGTGGTGGTGGTCAGGGGCAAACCGTCTTGGACACCGAAGATGGCCTCTACGATGGCGCGATGGCGGTCATTGCGGTCCTCATACGGCCGCAGCGCAAACCCGCCTGCGTCATTTGCAACGACGTCGTACAACAAGGCCGCCTGCCGAGGGGGCAGTGCGCCGTCGATTTCCAGATACACCAGGTCGTGAAAAAGCGCGCCGATCTTGGCAATGGGGGGTGCGCCGGTGGCGACGTCGAACACGTGGTCGATGGAATGATAGTCGCGCTCGTCGCCCGACATCCCGTCGTGGACAATAACGCTCCATTCCTCCAACTCGTGTTCACTGACCGATACGTTCAGATCAGTCAGCGCCTCGCGGAAGAGCTCTATCAGTCGCTGTAATTCAGTTTGCAACGTCTTTGCGGTTTTGACGTCGATCTGAGTCGCCGATTTCACATGAAGTACGGAATCCTGTGCCAGTCGCTAATCGGATTGTCGACCAATTTCGCAGGATCTGCAGGCGTAGCGGGCTTTTTTTTGCCGACTAATCGGCGTTTTAGCAAAAATCACCGCATTTTGCTCGAGCGCTTTCTGGCGGAGCGGCAAGATTCGGGTCACGAAGCGAAGGGGTTGTCGGCGCCGCGACTCCAAGGTCCGCTTAACCGTGCCCGTCGGTCGCGGTCGGCCCTGTCTGTTACAGGAGCTGGGGTTTATTTTCTGCGGTGCAATATGACGTTTTTCGCAGGCGCCCGGAAGGTTAGCCCAACAGCCGACCAGCGACGTAAATGCAGGCCGGAATCGCCAATAAGAAACAAATAGCGAATAGTACGGGGTAGAAATCGTGCCGTTTCACGGGCGTGCGGTATTGTTCTTTTAGCATGGCAGCAGACCTCAAGCCGCTTGGTTGTGTCAGCTATTGTTTCAGTTGTTGGCGGACCGCCTGATGGTGCCGGTATTCGTTCGCCACGACAGGATTCGTGGTACCCGGCATCAACCAATCCCGGGCTACCCCTATCGGTTCGCCTCTAAGCCACTTTATAATCTAATTTGTTGCAGTGCACAATACGGTTTTTCCTGTTTTTAACCTAGTGACCAACGTGGCGATTTTACTTCTTGCCGTCGGCGGAGTTGCCGACGCTGAAAACCGGTCGCGGCACCCGTGTGCGCGTTCGGTCGTGTTGACACCCGAGGAACCGTGCGCGCAGGCCTGAAGACGGCGGTCGGGCCAACCGGAACCGATGTACGGCGCGGTGCCGCTCGGTTAAGTTAGCTGTAGGTAACCGACAATCGGACTATGGTAGTTCTGTTGTCGCGACGGTAAATCCACTGGGAGGGAGATGGGCCATGGCGCAAAGAACGTTGCACGAACATTTTTTTGATGCAGGACCGAAACGGATTCTGGCACTGGATGGGGGCGGGATTCGCGGCATTCTGACCCTGCAGATTCTCCGGCGCGTCGAATCCCTGTTGCGGGATCGCTCGGGTCGCGGGGCGGATTTTCGCTTATGTGACTACTTCGACCTGATCGGCGGGACGTCGACCGGTGCGATCATTGCCGCCGGTCTGGCGGTTGGTTTCTCGGTCGATGAACTCGAAGCGCTCTACGAAGACCTGGGCAACAGCATATTCGAGGACGACTATTTGCGCTGGGGCGTGTTTCGCCCCAAGTTTTCGGCCGAGCCGTTGCGCGAGGCACTGTTGGATAAGTTCGGCGATATCCGCCTCGGCGACAAACGCGTCAAGACCGGTCTGGCGATAATGTTGAAGCGGCTCGATACCGGCAGTCCCTGGGTGCTGCACAACAATCCCAAGGGGCGTTTTTTCGAGAAGCGCCAGGGACAGAACAGTCTGCCCAACGGCGCTTTTCTGTTGCGCGATATCGTGCGCGCCAGCACCGCGGCACCGCACTATTTCGAGCCCGAGATGGTGACGGTCGCCGATAACGACGCCGGTAGGCCAGTGCGCGGCGCGTTCGTGGACGGGGGTGTGAGCCCCCATAACAACCCCTCCCTGCAGCTATTCATGCTCGCCACTATCAAAGGCTATGGTTTGAACTGGAAGACCGGTGCGGACGATCTGCTGTTGACATCGGTGGGCACCGGTTGGTGGGATACCGAAGAGAAGTCGGAAGACTTGAGCAAGATGATGGACATCAAACTCGCGATGACGTCGCTGAGTTCCTTGATGGATGACGCCAGGGCCTTGAATGAACTGATCCTGCAGTGGCTTTCCAAAAGCCCGACCGCGCGACGCATCGACAGCGAAATCGGTGATTTGTCACATGAAGTATTGGGTGGAACAGATCCTCTGCTCACCTATCTGCGTTACAACGCCGAATTGACGCCGACCTGGTTGAAGAAGCACGTCAACCTCGTGTTGAGCCCGAAAGAGATGAAGAAGCTGTACCAGATGGACGAACCGGAAAACATGAAACTGTTGATCCGCGTCGGCAAGGCGGCTGCGAAGCAGGTGCAAGACTCGCATCTCCCAGCGGTTTTCGATGTTGCGTAAGCAACAGGGGTGTCGCGAGTTGCTTACCTCACGGGCGCGATAAGGAAATCTCGCGCGAGTAAGGAAGTACGAAACCATGACCGAACTGAAAAAATACCGCAAGAAGGCGACGCAGTTCGTCGTTGCGGTGCAGCTGGATCTCGAGACCAGCGGGTTCACCTATCAAAAATGGGGCGCCGAGCAGATTTGTCGAAAAGGCGATTGGTTGATCAAAAACCATGACGACACCTATACAGTGAACGCCGAATCCTTTGCGCAAACCTACCGCGAACTCAGTCCCGGCGTGTACCTGAAGAAGACGCCGGTATTTGCGGCGAAGATGTCGACCGGCGGTCGAGTGAAAACCCGCGAAGGGGAGTCGCACTACAAGGCGGGCGACTATGTCGTTTCGAATAACGCCGACGGCAGTGACAGCTACTGCGTCAGCGCCGACAAGTTCGAATCCATGTACGAACTGGATCGCTGACCGCGCGTGGCTCCGCCGCGTCGTGTCGCTGAGCGTCAGGTCGTGGCGGCGCTGCCCCAAGGGTTTGCCGCCCCGCGCGATCGGGTGTTCGGGGCGTGGTCAAGACTTGTCGTGACAGACCAGGCGAAACCCGACTGCGTCGCTGCGGGATTCGACATCGAGCATTCCGCGACTCGAGGAACGGACCCGAAACGGCGGATTTCTCCATGAGCCGCCGCGTGTCACCCGTTTGCTGCAATCGCCGCCATTTTCTCCCATCCACGGTCGACCGTCGTTCGGCGCGCCTTCGAAACTCCCGTGCGAGCAGTCTTCCGTCCATTCCGATACGTTGCCGAGCATATCGTACAAACCGAAGGCATTGGGTCGATACGACGCCACGGGTGCGGTATTGGGATAGCCGTCGTTGCATTCGTGGATCAACCAATCGGTGTGTTTGCGCCCGGCGGTGAGATCCGCCGTATTGGCGAACTCGCAGGCATCGGAGGGCTCTTTGCCCCAGAAACGCGGCGTTGTCGTAAGGGCACGTGCCGCGTACTCCCACTCCGCTTCGGACGGAAGCCTGCAGTCCTGTCCGGTTTGCGCCGCGACGAAATCGGCGTACGCCTTGGCGTCGAACCAGCTCACGTTGATTACCGGACGGTTGCCGCGGCCCCATCCCTGGTCGTCGGGAAGCCGGCGGACGCCGAGATCGGCAAAGGCGTTGTACAAGACGAAGGTGATTTCTTCCCGACTCATTTTGAAGGACGACATACACACCTCACGCGGTGGCCCCTCGTTGAGGAAGTGCGAGCCTAACATCGCGCAGCCGCCCGGTACGTTGACCAGGTCAGGCAGTGGTACGGTGCTCTTGAGCGACTCGGTTTCGTCTTCAGACGATTCCGATGGGACATCGCCCGGGCGTGCTGCTGAAGGTGGCCCGACGACAGCGCCAGGGTCTTCACGGGGCAGCGAAACCACCGGCGACGATGGAAAATATTTGGTGTACGCCACTAACAGAATCGGAATTGCCACCAGTATCAGCGATACGAAGGTGCCGATGGTGAGCCAGCGTCTAACCAACGTCGTTTTTTCGGGTTCTGGCGTCGGCTGATCAAAGGTCGTTGGGTAGATGTCGCTGACACGTCGTTTCGCTGGGTGGTAGGGGGTCCCTTGCGGCGCCGTAGCTTCAGCGGCAGGCTGTCCGACCAAGTCAGCCAATGCAACGTCAGCCAGTGAATCCTGGTCGACTGACGGCGCAGCGTCAGGATCTTCCGCGCTGTCCGGGCTCTCACCTGATTCCAATTCCCACAAAGAAGAGAGCGCTTCGGATTCGTCCAGCTCCTCCAGCCCGCCGGGCTCGTT
The DNA here is from genome assembly GCA_965368585.1 of uncultured Chromatiales bacterium. Taxonomy (GTDB): domain Bacteria; phylum Pseudomonadota; class Gammaproteobacteria; order Chromatiales; family Chromatiaceae; genus JARRQB01. The sequence goes on from CBDUNM010000014.1 coordinate 44,381, forward strand.
GAGCGCTTCCAACTCGTAGAGTTTTTCCAGCTGTTCCAGGTTTTGCCGCCGCTTGGCATTGTCCGAACGATTGACTTCGCGAATGGGTGGTGAGGTAGCCGGTCGCGATGGTGCTGCCGAGTCACCCGTGGGGCGATCGGCGCCCGCGACGCTTTGCTCCTCCGCGTGCGACGAGCCTGGTGCGGCCGCATGTTCGGGCTCTGCGTAGGCCTGCAGCAATTCCGATTGCTCCATGTCCTCTGAATCCGCGTCCGACCGCAGCTCCAACAGGGTCGCGGAGCGTTTTTTGCTCTCCTCGATGACCTCGCGTTCGATCTCCTCCAGGGTGGCCGACGAGTCGTGCAATTCGACCCTTTCAGCCGGCCCCATCGAGATAACGCGGACGTCATCCGTTTTGGTGTCCGCTTTTGAGGTATCAGGCGAATCTGTAGCGACCCCAGGGGGGGATTGATCGTGTGCACGGCCCGTGTCGTCCGCGGACGTGCCGACAGGCGGCGCCGACGGTGCCGCGGCAGAAGCGGGGTGCCGCGCTTCGTTGGTACTTGTCGACTGGACCGCGTCGTCCGGTTCGCCGGTAATGGGTATCGGTGCCTCCAGGTCGGATTCCGCCGCGATCCGTGCAGCCGGACTTGCATCCTCGTCCTGCCGCTCGTTGGCGGAAATCTCAGGTAAGGTTGCCGCCGGCGCGACCGGCGCGGCAGCCGAATCGACCGCTGTCTCGATTGCCGCGTCTGTATCGGTCTGCCGCGCCGCGCTTGACGAGGTCTGCCCGGCATCCGCCGGTACCGCCGGGCCCGGTTCGGCGGGCGTCACGGCTGCCGTCGGCGGATCTGATGCCGGAGGAGGGGTCTGCCCGGTTTGTTCCGGCTCCCCCGCGGCATCATGGGCGCTGTGCGCCGGTTCCTGCCCGGTGGTTGGAGGTTCTACCGTGTCCCGTAAGACCGGAGTGCTCGCGTTATCCACAGGCTCAACCAGCTCCGGAGCGGCGGTGTTCTTCACCGGCGATTGGTGCGCGCCTGCGCTGGCGGCTTTCGCCGATGCCTCGGTCGTCGGCTTACCCAGCAGGCGCCATATGAGCTTGATATGGTCTTTGAGTTTATTGAGTTCCGGGTTGCGGGGATCTGCGTTCAGCAACCCCCGTATCTCGCCGGCCAAGCGACGCAGCATGTGCTTGTCCGGCGCCTGTAGCAGGGCTTCCCAGTAACGGGCAAGTTTTTCCGACTCCGCCGTATGGTGTTCGCTGCCGTCGGGCGAGTCGTTGCGTGAGCCGCTCGTGACGATGTCCCATGCGATGTCGATCTGGCGTCGAATCCGCCGCAGTGGCTTGTCTTTGGGCAGTTCGCTCAGCAGCGCGGTGACCTCGTCGGAGATCAGCTCGAGCTGTTTCACTCCGGGTCCCTTGCGCAGCAGCTTGTGATACACCGCGCCGAAATCGTAATCGGTTTCGACGGCATTGCCGGGCTCGGAGTGCCGCCAGGGAATCAGCGAAGGGGCGGGCGTGATGCCCTCGACAGCCGCCTTGAGCGCCAGCCATGGCGCTTGATCGGTTCCTCCGGACCATGCCGAAAAGTCGATGCTCTTGACGTTGTCGATCGCGTTCGGCAGCGCCGTCGTATCGAGGCGAATGACGACCAGGCGGTGTCTGGCGTGCCCGTGTCTGGCCGCCACCCGCACCCAGGTGTCCGCCGCTGCCCGGGAACTCCAGGCGACCACCACACACACCGCGCGGCCGATTTCGCGTGCGCCTCGTGCCGCCCCTGGCGGCGTTTCGGCGCTGGCCGAGACCGTCCAGCCTTCGAGCTCCAAGCAGCGCGCTATCGGTGCGACCGTTGCCTGGTCCGCATCCGCATAACTGAAAAAAATATTTACCATGATTCCGCGTGGTTAACGATTTATCATCGTGGGTTGGGATGATGTCAATTTTCAGGGAAAAGCGCACGTCCGGCGTGGATCTGTCGACAAGTTTCCTCCAAGTCCATCACAAATCGTTACAACGGGTGCACCAATGCCTTGCCGGCGGGGCGCCTCTGGTTTCGGCCTCTGGGTGGGGCTTACAAAACGCAACCCACTAAGGAGGCTGTCCGAGAATAGACTGATCTATTGCGGACGCTCCTGGTTGGCGCTTTTTCCCGATCGTTCCCTGCCTCTTCCCTCAAATTGATCGAAAAACACATTTCAATTTGGAATGCCCCCGCGACGATCGCTATGCTCGGATAGCCTACCAGGTGCCGTCGCTGCAACGTTGTTTTGATGCCAACGGTCGGTTCGTCGCTTCCCGTGCCTGGCCGAAGGCGCACCACGATCAAAGTTTCGCGTTGCCCGACGCTAACCTCAGCTCGACTGAACGGCGGCACCGAGACGCGGTCCATGGACGCTTGTGACTAGAGACGTTGTTGCAAAACCCAGGATTCGAATGCGTTGACCGCCAGCGGTTTGCTGAACAGGAAGCCCTGCAGGGTATCGCAGTCCAGGGCGCGCAAGGCCGCCGCGGTTGCCTCTGTTTCGACACCTTCGGCAACAACCTTCAATCCCAGGTTGTGCGCGAGATCGATCGTCGCACGAACGATCGCCGCGTCGCTGTCGTCGTTCAACATGTCTTGCACGAAGGTCTTGTCGATCTTCAATTCGTCGGCGGGCATTTTCTTCAGGTATGCGAGCGACGAATAGCCGGTGCCGAAATCATCGATCGAAATGGCGATACCGATCGCCGCCAGTTGTTTGAGGATTGCGAGCGCCAGCTCGGGATCGCGTACCAGTGTGGTTTCAGTAATCTCCAGTGTCAGGCTGCCGCGTGGCAGTTTTTGATCCGCCAGCAAGCCAGCCATGAAGTCGGGAAAATCCGGGTCGAGTAAACTCGACGGAGAGAGGTTGATGGCCACGTTGAGCGCCAGGCCGCGGTTGCGCCACACCGCGCATTGCTCGACCGCTCGGCGAAGCACCCAATGGGTCAATTCGCCGATCAAACCGCTTTGTTCCGCCAGATGGATGAATTCATCGGGCGGGACCATGCCGAACTCGGGGTGGCTCCAGCGAATCAAGGCCTCGGCGCTGTGCACCTGCCCGGTACTGGATTCGATTTTGGGCTGGTAGTGCAGCCGCATGTCGCCCTTCGAAATCGCCTGGCGCAATTGTGCCAGCAGACTGAGGCGCTTGGAGTCGTGTTTATCGAGGCCGGCGTCGTAGATATGGAAGTTTTGCTTGTCTTCCTTGGCTGCATACATGGCGATATCGGCACGTTGCAACAAGCTTTCCATATCGCGGCCATGCTCGGGAGCGAGTGCGACGCCGATGCTGGCTTGTACATCCAGGCTCATTTTATTCAGGATGAACGGTGCGGCAAACGCCCGTTGAACCTTTTGCAGCATCGGGTAGATGTCGTTCTTTTCGGTGAGTGATGAAAGCAGTAAAGCGAATTCGTCGCCGCCCAGACGCGCCAGGGTGTCGGTCGGAGGCACGACCTCTCGCAATCGCACCGCAATCTGCTTCAGCAGACGGTCGCCGCTGTGGTGTCCGAGGGTGTCATTGATCTCCTTGAAGCGGTCGATGTCCAGAACCATCAGGGCGACGCCGCCGCTGGCTTGAGTGGCGGCGATCAACGCCCGCTCCAGACGGTCCCGCAGCAGCATTCTGTTAGGCAGGTCCGTCAGCGGGTCGTGCGTCGCGTCGTGCATGGCCTGGCGCTCCAGCGCCTCGGTTTTTCTTCTGAGTTCCTCGGTGTGGTCTTTGACTAGGGCATTGACGTTTTGCGCCATCGCTGCGCTGACTTTCTGACCCCAATAGGCGAACAAGAACGGCATCGCGTCCAGAATCCACAGCGCAGCATTGGATTTCTGCGCGGCGATGAAGCCGTTGAGGTCGAGGCTACCGGTGAGCAGGTAACCCGTCACGGACGTCGCGATGATAATGGCGCAAGCGGCGATAACCGCACCAAATATCGAATATCTGGTCGCCCGCATTTTCATCAGATTGACATTGCCGTAGATGGGCGTGGCGATCATTTCCATGCTCAATTCCCTGTTTTACACCAGGCAGCACGATCCGGTAACAGACTGAGTTCGTTCAATTTCAAGTGCTCCCGATGCTGTATCGGCGCGCCGTGGGATTGTTTAAAAAACAGACGTTTAAGTCTTTTTTTCGGAACTCTTTTCGAATTTCGTCGAGCAAGGTTGGCGCGTTGCGACGTACCGGGCACCGCTGTCCGGTCAGTCGTGGGCGGGCGGGGCGATATGGGTTGTTGGTGGCCGTTGAGACGAGCGCCGCGGATTCACGGTTTGTTGCCGGAAATGATCCGGTCCACGAAGTCCTTCAAGGCGCGCTCGCATTCCGGCGAGGTGGAAGTAAACTCGACCGAGCACCCTAGTTGGTCGTCGATTTTGCGCACCGTCTGTATCCGACCATAGATATCGCGTGACTCGCCACTGAGGATCGAAAGGGCGATCGAGACCTTGATCTCGGAAACCGGTTGGTCGATACGAGGAATCAGGGCGAACATGCCGTGGTAACCGAGGTCCTTTACCCGGCCGTGGTAGACCTTAGGCAATACCTGCTTGCCGTTGACGAGCTGGAATTTGAACGGGGCGTCGAGTTCGATTCTGGGGCAAGAGCGATATTCCCGGCGCGGCACCGTCATGTAGCGCGGCCAGCGGGTCGCCTGTACTTCGTAGAGTTTCAGCGGTGCCGTTCGGCCTTTCACCATGATTTCGTTGGGTTGGCTGACCTCGACCTGATCGGCCACGCGAGCGTAGTCTTCGTCTCCGATCAGAATCTGGCCGCGCAACGTCTGCGCCTCGATGCGGGAGGTTAGATTGACCTCGTCCCCGATGACCGAATATTCGAAATGCAGGTCCGAACCCAGTGCGCCGGCGGTGACCGTGCCGGCGTTGATGCCGATCCCCATGAACATGGGCGCCAGGCCCAGCGCATGGTTCTCCGCATTGACCGTGTCCATCATGAGTTGCATCTCCACCGCGCAGGCGACGGCACGGTGCAGGTCGTCAGCGCGTTTTTCACGCACGCCGAAAAGCACCAGGATGGCATCGCCGATGTACTTGTCGATGATTCCATCGTAACGGGCGATGACTTCGTTCATATGCGTGAAGTAACGGTTCAGAATCCCGATGACCTGGTCGCCCGAATAGGCCTCTGACATGGCGGTAAACCCGCGCAGATCGGATATCAATATGGCGACGTCCCGATCTTCAACCCCTTCGCGCATGCGCTCGAAGGCGTCGAGGCGCTCGGTGATGCGTTGCTTGAGACGGTCGCGTGATTGCGCCGGCAGTGCCGCGGCACAGGTATCCACCACGCAGGCCATGATATCGTCGACCAGTTCGGCTTCTGCCCTGCCGAGGCTGCTGAAACTCAGTTTGGCGCGGCGGCTCGATTCGCTACTCATGGTTCGGAATGGACTCAACCGCGCATTGATATGGAGTACCCGAGAATAACAAAGATCCGACCCTATCGCTGTCACGAACAGCGGACGATAAATGCAGGCCATCGGAATTTCGCGGAATGCCGTTCTTATGCGACCGGTTCCGCGCTTGGGCGTACCCATGCAGGCCCATTTACCGGGCGGGTACGACCGCGTGTATGGCCGCTGCCGGGGGCGACCGATGTGGGCGGGCGTCGTTGGTGGCGACGCAAATGCTCCTCTTTATTAACGACAATTTAACCCCACCTCAGAAAAATCCCGTTTTTTTGCGAAACATGGGCTTAAATTCTTGACATCAGACGCGAAAAGTAAGATCGTTTAGGAAATGCTGCACTGCAGCATTACAACTCCCCCTTGAAGAGAGCCACGACAATGACCACGAGCAACCCGTTTGATTTCTCCAGTCTGTTCACGCAGTTCGACCCGACCGCTATGACCAAGCAAATTCAGGACATGTTCGGCAGTTATCAAATTCCCAACGTCGACATGAGTGCCGTGATGCAGGCACAAAGCAAGAACATACAAGCGCTGACGGCGGCGAATCGCGCCGCGGTCGAAGGCACTCAGGCGTTGTTGCAGCGCCAGGCGGAAATGATGCAGCAGGCGCTGGCCGAGGCCACCGAGGCGGCCAAGGCTATCGCCGCCTCCGGCAGTCCGCAACAAGCCGCGGCTGAGCAGACCGCTCTGGTCGAGAAGGCCTTCGAGAAGGCCATCGCTAACGCGGCCGAAATCAGCGAGATGGTTAAAAAGACCCAGGACGAGGCGGCCAAGCTGGTCAGCGCCCGCATCACCGAAAGCCTCGAAGAACTCAAACAGAACATCGAAAAGCTGAAATAGTTAGAATGGGCGAAACTGCGCCTGCACGCGCGGCGCGGCGTCAAGCCGCACGAGGTGAAGCGCTTCGTGCGGCTGCATGCGTAAATGATTGACAACCTAATTACAGATTCGAACAGGTGATCCTTATGAACGATACCAGTTCCCAAAGCGCCGACGCGCTCGGCTTTGCCACCCTGACCGACGGTTTGGAAGCCAATTTCAAAAAGGTTGAAGAGATCATGAACGGCTTCGCCAAAGCCCACGAAGGTTTGAATCTCGATCCGTTCAACCTCGGACAGGCGTACGCGGATTGGTTTGCCGCCGCCGCCCAGAATCCGCAGAAGATTGTCGCGGCCAATGTGCAGTTCTGGCAAAACGCCATGCAGCTCTACCACCAGACCGCATTCGGGTTATTGGGGCAGGGCGGCGGTCTGGAACCGGTCATTAAGGAGGACAAGACCGACCGTCGCTTCAAACACGAAGCGTGGGCGGATACGCCGATCTTCGATGCGATCAAACAATCCTATCTGCTCACCTCCAAATGGGTACGCGACCTGGTGACCGACGTCGAAGGCTTGGACGAAAAGACGGCGCAGAAGGTCGAGTTTTTCACCGAACGCTACCTTGACGCGATGTCTCCAACCAATTTCGCGCATACCAATCCAGCGGTACTCGACAAGGTGCTGGAGACCAAGGGCGCAAATCTGGTCAACGGGTTGCGCAATATGTTGAACGATCTGGACACGGGAGAGGGTCAACTGCGCATCCGCATGACCGATTACGAGGCCTTCGAACTTGGTAAAAACGTGGCGGTCACACCCGGCAAAGTGATTTATCAAAACCGCATGTTCCAGCTCATTCAATACAGCCCGACGACCGAGACGACCTTTACCAAGCCGTTGTTGATCGTGCCGCCGTGGATCAACAAGTTCTACATCATGGACCTCCAGCCGAAGAACTCCATGTTGCGCTGGATGGTCGAGCAGGGCCATACGGTATTTGTGATCTCCTGGGTCAACCCCGACGAGAGCTATCGTGACACCGGGTTCGAAACTTACGTCAAGGAAGGCGTCATCGAGGCCGTCGATCAGGTTGAGAAAGCCACTGGCGAAAGCAAGATGAACGCCATCGGATACTGTATCGGCGGTACGCTGCTGACCACTACGCTGGCTTACATGAAGGCCAAGGGCGACGATCGCATCACCAGCGCCACCTTCTTCACCACCATGCTGGACTTCTCCGACCCGGGAGAACTGGGCGTATTCATAGAAGACGAACAGATAGAGGGACTGGAGAATAGGATGGACAAGGACGGCTATCTGGAGGGCAGTTCTATGGCCGGCGCGTTTAATCTGCTGCGCGCCAACGATTTGATCTGGTCCTTCTACGTCAACAACTACCTCATGGGTAACGACCCGCGTCCCTTCGATTTGTTGTACTGGAACTCCGATTCCACGCGCATGCCCGCGGCCATGCATTCCTGGTACCTGCGCAACATGTACCTGGAAAACAAACTGGTTCAACCGGGTGGTGTGCAAGTCGATGGGGTTGATATCGATATCAGCACCATCGACGTACCCGTCTGCTTAGTCTCCACCGTAGACGATCATATCGCGCCGTGGAAATCGACTTACGCCGGGGCTAGACATTTCTCTGGTAAGGTACGATTCATTCTCGGCGGATCCGGCCATATCGCCGGTGTCATCAACCCGCCCGAGGGGGGCAAATACGATTATCGCGTGACCGACAAGCTGGTAGACGACCCCGACGCCTGGGCTGACGAAGCGGAAGTGATCGCCGGCTCGTGGTGGCCGGAGTGGCAGAAGTGGATAAAGCCGAAGTCGGGCAAGCAGATTCCGGCGCGCGTTCCCGGCGAGGGTGAACTGAAAGCGCTCGAAGATGCGCCTGGAAGTTACGTCAAGGCGCGCTTGTAGACCACCGACGCTGTCGCAATCGCGTACTGGGAAATGCCACTCTTTGTGGCGTTTCCTTTTTCAGCTTCGTTCACCGAAGCCTTGCTGCGGAAATCCGCCCCTCAGGCCGGTCGACTGATTCGGTATGCCGGTCACGGTTGCTGCCGCAGCAGCCAGTCCTTAATCGTTTCGATCTGGTCGCGAGTCATCAGACTGGGTGCGTGACCCGTAGCGGCAACGGTGTGCAGTTCTGCCCGTGGTCCGCGTTGGGTCATTGAATGCGCGGTATCAGCCGACAGCAGATCTGATTCCGCACCTCGTATCACCAAGGTCGGACAGATGATTGCATCCCACATGGGCCAGAGGTCGATGTCCTGGTCGCTGGCCGCAAACACCTGTGCGATTTTGGGGTCGTAATGGGGTCGGAATTGACCGTTTGCGTCGATTCTGTGCCCGTGTTCGGCCAGATGTGCCCAATGCTCGTCGCTGAGGTCGCCGAACGCCTCGTGCACCTGTCGCAAATACCGCTCGAAGTCGTCGAGTGTCGTAAATGCCGGGTCGCTTCCCACATAGCCGTTGATCCGCGCCAGCGCCGTTGACGGGATGAGCGGTCCGACGTCGTTTAATATCAGGCGCCTGACACGGGTGTCGGGGGACGATGCCAGTGCCATGCCGATCAAGCCACCCATGGACGTGCCCAGCCAACTGACGCCGGCCGGCGCCAGGCGCCGGATCACCTCATTCGACACCTGCGCATAGAACGGGACGCCGTAGTGATTGGGGTCGTTCAGCCATTGACTGCGCCCTCTACCCGGATAGTCGATACAGACGACGCGATAGCGCTGCTGGAGGTCGCGCGCAAGGAAATCGAAATCGTGCGCATTTCTGGTCAAACCGTGTGCGCAGACCAGGGTGTCGGGGTTTTTCGGGTCGCCCCATTCGAGAAAATGCAGATCGACACGGTCATCGTTTACCGTGACGTCAATGGATTGTGTTCGCACTGCCACGTCGTTCATAGGTTTATCTTCCGTGGGGCGGTTATTCGGTTGTTCCCGATAGCGACTTTCGTAGATCCTTCAGCCACGTAGCCTGCGCCATGGACTGGGTCTTGTGCGAACGCTGTTCCGGTTATGCCGATTGTGACATATCGTCATCGCGATCACGAACTCACGGTTGCTCCGGCCCGTTGAGCCCCTTGTATTGCTGGCCACTCGAATTGACGCATCGACTGCGGACTGGCCTGCTATTCCCGAAATGGCTATATTGCTCGTGCCGGCTCGAGACGGCGCCGGCAGGTCTGAACTCAACGGTAAAAAACTTGATTTGAACCGATGGGCTCCTGTGCCGTGGGTTCGCGGCGGTTTGGTGCGATCGAAAGTGTGATCAAATAAACGATCATGAACCGGTTTCTGAAACCCACACAATTGGACGACGACCAGCGTGACGTGGTCGCGGAGGTATTGTCACGACTGGATATCGGCGACGCCGAGGGGCGGCGGATTTTCGTTTACGCACTGGACTACGAATTGACGGAGTATGTCAATTTTCTCAACAAGAACCCCCCTGCCGCCGATGAGCCGTCGCCAGAAATCCCGCACGAGATACAGTTGCTGACCGACGCGCTCAACCAAGTCGTGGATAGTCTCAATCGTCTGCCCGAGGACAGCCGTGCCCGGTTGTTCAATGGCCTGAAGGCGCACGACGACTACCAGCGTGAGTACACACAAGAGTACCTGGATGCGTTGCTAGGCGAACTGATGCGCCTGCAAGCGGCATGCGAGGATTCGCAACAGGGGCCCGCCGTAACCCGGGCGTCTTCCACCGAGCGGCCCGAAAGCGAGTTTGTACGCATGTTGGCCAATGCTTACACGGAGTGCTTTGAAGAGCCGCCGAAGCCGACCAAGTCGGGACCCTTCGCCCAGTTGCTCGACGTAATCGGCGAGCAAATCCAGCTGGATCTCACGTTCGATGAGCGCAGCCTGGCCGACCTTATCCCCTCCTAGTACTCTGCCAAGCTGATATCGCCGGTTTCGGCGTCCACCGGCTGTTTCGCACACGGCGCAGCACTCACCGCGCAGGCAATGGCCTTTCCCCTTGTCAAGTGCTGCAACGACGTTGCGGGACAGCGGCGGGCGGGATGTCCCGCCCAGCCCGCCCTGCGGGTTGGCTTTTCAGCGCACATGGCGGCGTTACGCCTGTTGGCAAGGGAGACGGCCATTCCCTGCCTGGCATAACGGTCGCTCCTCACACAGCGGCCGGCCGTTTGCGGCGCTTGGTAGTCCGCTCCCCTGGTCTTGCGGCAGCGGAACCGCCAGCACGGGAATCGTGGACACACTGAGCACGGCTTTGGAGACGCTGCCTCAAAAGGCCCATAGCGGTTTTTGATGCGTGCCCACTACGATCAAATCGCAGTTCAGCGTTTTTGCCCGTTGCAATATCTCCTCGGTCGGGTAGGCCTCGCAGACCTCGATCGAGCCGATCTGCTCGCGGAGTTTACGATCGTCTCTATCCAACTGCTTCCAGATGTTTTCGAATCGTTCCTTCAGCGCCTGCTTGGTGCGGCTGACCCGTTTCGCGACAAATTTATCGCGACTTTTGAAATCCCGCAGATAGATTTCGAGGGTGCTGATCGCATCCTGAGACAGTTTTTCCGCGACGTGCAGCACGTGCACTGTGGCGCCGGTCTCATTGGCCAGGTACAGCGCGTAACGACAGGCGAACGCCGAGTTCTCGGACAGGTCGGTGCAGTAAAGATGGGTATCTGGCCGTCGAGTATTGCGGTGACCAGCATTTCACGCACCAGGACCTGCAGCGTCTTGTTACTGTCGGGTTGCAAATGAAAGAGATGGTCGCGAATAACCGTATCGCGTGAGATTGTTGTCCAGCCACTGCCTATCACTGAAGTGTAGCACCCCTGTCCGGACGGCTACCCGCCGGTAGCAACTGGCGTGAGACGCAGACGCGGGCGCCCGCGCCTGTCGAGACGGAGAGTGCGACGCACCGGCATGCCGCATGGGTGGGCGGGCAAAGCCGCCCCGGTCTCGCCGCCATTCGATTGTAACGATGTGGTAGCGTACGCGTTGTCCGAAATCAACTGAGGAGCGTGTCACGCGAACCGGTCGCGCAGTTCGACAAGGTCGTTTTCATTGTGTTCACAAAGTTGGTGTGCCGTGTGGTTTGAAATGTCGTTGCTCTTCGTCGCCGGCTTCCTTGGCGGTGTCGTCAATTCGATTGCCGGCGGAGGGAGCTTCATTACCTTTCCTGCGCTGCTCCTGGCGGGTGTCCCTGCGATCAGCGCCAACGCGACCAATACCTTCGCTTCCTGTTCGGGCTATCTCAGCGGTGCCTATGCGTTGCGCAAGGAACTGTACGCACACAAAGCCGAGTTACCCCGATTCGCTCTGATCAGCGTGGTCGGCGGGATCGCCGGCGCTTGGTTGCTGCTGCGGACGCCGGAGGCGCGTTTTCGCGAGGCGCTTCCGTGGCTTCTCCTGTTCGCAACACTGCTCTTCATTTTCGGTGGAGACCTGAACGTCGTTCTCCGACGGCTCGCAGGCCGTCACCGACACGCGTCGTCCATCGGACGGTTGCTCTTGGCGTTGCTGCTGCTGGGCGTATGCGTGTACGGCGGGTTTTTCAACGCCGGACTGGGGATCATCCTCCTCAGTTATCTGGCGCTGGCCGGTCACAAGCAGATCAACGCGATGAACGGCCTGAAATTGATGATCTCCTCCCTGGTATCCCTGATTGCGATCGCGTTGTTCGTATACGATGGCGTCATTGCATGGTACGAGGGCAGCATCGTTTTGCTAGGCACGCTGACCGGCGGGTTCCTCGCGGCCGACATCTCGCGACGCCTGCCTCAGAGATACGTACGGGCAGCGGTGATACTGACCGGTATCGGAATGACCGGGTACTTTTTCTTTGATGTCTACGGGGGGTAACGTGGCGTTCAACGGGTGATCGTGCCCGCAGCGGTTCACGGATCGGTGTCTTCATGCGACGCAGCTGCGTCGCCCGCCCGAGCGAGGCGTTCAACCAGAATTCGGGTGATCACGTCCATGATCTGGTCCACCGTACGATTGACATGGGTGTTCTCCACTATGGCCACGCCGCAGCGGCTGGCCTCGGCGATGAAGTATTCCTGCAATCGCCAGATGGCCTCGAGGTTTTCGGTATAGCGTTCTTTACCGCGCGCCGGCGCCTGCTGACCGCGCCGTGAGAGGTTTGCCTCCAGAGCGCCCCGATTGGGCACCGTCACCAGCACGGGCACCAGCACGGCATCGCGGGTTTCCAGGTGACGGTGATAGGCAGGATGTACGTGGATGCCTTCGATGATGGTGGACGCCCGCTCCTTGATCGAACGATTCACCACGCCGTCGATCGCCGGTGCCAGCCGGTCGGCCTGGGCGCGGAAACCTGCGACCAGGTGAGACTCGGTCGCAGCGGGTCCGCTTGCGCCCTTGGGCAGGGTCTGCCAGGCATCGAAGGTCGAGGCGTGGAGGACGCGATCGGTCTGTTGCGGCAGCAGTAGCCGCATCACTTCACGCAAAATGTCGGTGGATTGCGTGCGCCCGATGTCCAGACGCAAAGACAGGTCAGCGGCAATGGTGCTCTTTCCAGTGCCCGTGCAGCCGCCAAGCATAAAGATGAGAGGCAAGCCGCTGCGGCGAAAACTCGCCCACGCGCGATATCGCTGCGCCGCCTCGGGACCGACCTCGGAGGTCATGCACCGCTCGATGAAGACCTCGTCCAGGTTCAATGCGATTTGCGGGTTTCGTGCAAGACACTGCATGAACGGTCGGCGCGACAGCACCAGAAAGCGCGAATTCTCCAGCGTAGCGACCGACGCGGTGCGAACCGAATCCCCCAGCAGGGCGATTTCGCCAAGGTGATCCCCGGCACGACGCTCGCCCAGCACTTTCTCACCGCCCAACGGATCGTTTATGTACACCTTCACCCGACCTGAGAGAATCACGTAGAGCGACGAAGACGACTCGCCGCGGCGTATGATGACGCTGTTGGCCGGTGCGGTGTGCACGACCCCGCTACGGGCGACGGCGTCGAGTTCCTGGGCCGGCAATCCGGCGAGCAGTCGCGTATCCTGCAGGTCGCCGCCGCGTATTCCCGTCACTTCAATCCCTCATCGAAATTCGATTGAACGGGCCAACGGTTGAAGCCGGTGGCTTCCGGCCCCGGGGCGACAAACCGGATCGATCGGCCCTCGGGCGTATGCCTCAACGGGTGAGACCTATCAAGTCCAGCATCCAGGGTAAAAAAAAGGCCGTCGTAAAGGTGGATAACGCCATAGCGAGACCCGAGAAAGCGCCCATCTCCGCACTGATCTGGAACGCGCGCGCCGTGCCGATGCCATGCGCGGTAATGCCCATGGCTATACCCTTGACGCTGTCATCCTTAATTCGCATCAACCGGAAAAGCCTGCTACCTATGACGGCGCCGATGATGCCGGTCGCGACCACCAGGAATGCGGTCAGTGAGGGCAGCCCGCCGACCTGCTCCGAAATACCCATCGCGACCGGTGCCGTCACCGATTTCGGGGCTAGCGATAACTGGGTTGGCAAACTCGCGCCCAGGAGCCCGGCTATGGTGACCGAACTCAAGGCGGCGATCGTCACACCACTAACAAGCGCAACCGCTATCGGCAACCACAATTTCCTGACTTTGGCGAACTGTTGGTACAAGGGCACGGCCAGGGCGACGGTCGCCGGTCCCAGTAGAAAATGTACGAATTGTCCTCCTTCGAAATACGCTTCATACGAAGTGCCCGTGATTGAAAGAAAACCGATCAGGATGGCGACGGCGATAGCGACCGGATTGAGTAGTGGATTGGAGTTTGCATGGACATAGAGTCGGTGAGCAATGCCATAGGCCACCAGGGTAGTGGTCAATCCGACTAAAGGCGAGGCAGAGAGATAGACCCAGATGGTCACCAGTTCCGAATCAGCCATTTTTTCGGGCTCCCGGCGCAAGCAGTCGGCGGGTGCCGGACATGACGGCCGCCGCGGTGCACATCGTGATCACCGTGCTGAGCAACAAAGCGGCCACGATAGGCAGCCACTCGTTGGCAATCCGATCGAAGTGGACCATCATGCCCACGCCGGCCGGTACGAAGAGCAGCGACAAATGACTCAGCAGCGCTGTAGAAGCCGAATCCAGGGACGCAGTTGCGCTCCTGATCAGTGTGAGCGTCAGAAAAAGCAGGATCATTCCAAGCACCGGGCCTGGAACGGGCAACTGCAGCAACCGCACGCCGACCTCGCCGATCAACTGGTAAATCAAAAGAATGGTTACGCCGTTCAAGAACTGCATGCCTGTCTTCCTGGTTTATTTGTGGTTTACCCCGCACCGTGATCGGCTGACCGGCGGCACAGCCCTTGGTTCGATCGATTGGAGCGGCCCGTCAAATTTAACCATCGACTCGGGCATTCGCCGCCATACACATGCAGAACAAGCGTAGCCGATTGTACGCACAGGGGTAAAGCAGGGTACCT
>CBDUNM010000015.1:0-58604 GCA_965368585.1 uncultured Chromatiales bacterium
TTCCGATCTCAATCTGTTGTTTGCGACCCTGGTGCCCCGCGCCGGTATCGAAGCGACCGGCCAACGCGTGCTGGACTTGCAACGCCATCAGCGCCTGGTGGGAGCGGGCGCCATCATTACGGTGTTCGTATTTCTGTTCGTATTGCTGTCGAGTCGCTTGAACAGATTGTTGAAGCGTCTTTCGCAGTTTTCGCGGCGCGCCCTGGATCTCGAACAGCAACCCCTGGTCGAACGGGGTAACCAGTTGCTGATACTCGAGGATTGGATCCGCGATTTCGTCGCCCTGATCTTGCGCGGGCGCGACGAAATGCGGGCACGGCACGAAACGGCCATACGCGAATCGGAAGCCCTGCATGCGGCCATCATGGAGACTTCCCTGGATTCGATCATCACCATCGACCAGGATGGACGCATTATCGACTTCAATCCCACGGCAGAGCGCATTTTCGGTCACAGCCGGCAACAGGCGATAGGCCGGCAGTTGGATACCTTGCTGCTGGCGGGCGATTCGCGAGAGACCTTCGGCCGGCGTCTGTATATGAGCCTGGAACATGGCATCGAGGTTGCCGATCCCAGGCGCTTCGATCTGCGTGCCATCAATCGCGACGGCGTCAGTTTTCCGGTGGAGATGGCCATCAAACCGATGTTGTTGCGCGATCGGTTGCTGTACACGGTCTACATACACGACATCTCTGACCGCGCGCACCAGGAGGCGGAAATCAAGAGTCTCGCGGCCATCCCCAGCGAAAGTCCGATCCCGGTGCTGCGCGTCAATCGACCCGGCGTGGTCATTTATGCGAACGGTCCGAGCGAGCCGCTGTTGAAACACTGGGGATGCCGCCGACTGCAAACCTTGCCGGTGTACTGGAAGCAGCAGGTCGAAGAGGTGCTGGCGGAGGGAAAAACGCGTGAACTCGAAATCCACGCCGACGCGGGTATCTACTCACTACTGTTGACGCCCATCAGAGAACTGGCTTACGTCAATATCTATGCGCGGGATATTACCAAGGAGCGCGAAGCGCAGCAGGAGGCGCAACGCCGCCAGAACGAACTGATCCACGTGTCACGCTTGAGTACCATGGGCGAGATGGCAACGGGGATCGCGCACGAACTGAATCAACCCCTGTCTGCCATCATCAACTTCGCCCACGGCGGGTTGCGGCGTTTGAAGCGCGGTGCCGGCGGTCGAAAAGACCAGGAGCATGCCCTGGAGCAAATCGCCGAACAAGCGAACCGCGCGGGTGAAATCATCAAACGCATGCGCGGCATGGTCACCAAACAGCAACCGCTGCGGGAAGTGACCGACCTGAATCAGCTGGTGAAAGAGGTTTGCGCCCTTCTGGCGCACGAAACTCGCAAGCTGCAAGTGTCGATCGAGCGGCGCCTGTCAGCGGACGCTCTGCTGGTTCGGGTCGACCCAGTACAGATCGAGCAGGTCATGTTGAATCTGATTCGCAACGCCCTGGATGCCTTGGCGGAACTGCCTCCAAGCGAGCGTCGGCTTGCGATCAGCAGCGGCAGCCTGATGCCGGACGGTATTTATGTCGCTGTGCACGACAACGGCCCGGGCATCCGGCCGCAGGTCATGGAGCGCTTGTTTGACCCGTTTTTTACGACTAAAAAGTCGGGCATGGGCATGGGCCTGGCCATTACGCAGACCATTGTTGCGGAACATAATGGTAAGATTCGCGCAGATTCCTGGCCCGGAAAGGGCACAACTTTTACTTTGGAGCTGCCCGTCGCCATGCCGTCCGCGAAAA
Organism: uncultured Chromatiales bacterium; assembly: GCA_965368585.1. GTDB lineage: Bacteria > Pseudomonadota > Gammaproteobacteria > Chromatiales > Chromatiaceae > JARRQB01. The sequence goes on from CBDUNM010000015.1 coordinate 1,761, forward strand.
GTCTAGCATCATGAATGCCAAGCAATTCAGTCCCCAGGTCACGGTGTTCGTCGTCGACGACGATCAGGCGATGCGCAGTTCGTTGCAGTGGTTGATCGAGTCGGTGGGCTTGGCGGTCGAGAGCTTTGCCTCGGCGGACGAGTTTCTCACCAGCTACTACCCCGGTCGTGCCGGGTGCCTGCTGCTCGACGTGCGTATGCCGGGTATGAGCGGACTGGAGCTGCAGGAATACCTGAACGCTCACGAGATAAAGATCCCGGTTATTATCATTACCGGACACGGGGACGTGCACATGGCGGTTCGGGCCATGAAGCGCGGCGCCATCGACTTTATCGAAAAACCCTTCAACGACGAGGTTCTGCTGGATGCCATTCGCAATGCATTGAATCTGGACGAACGTCGCCGGGGTTATCAGGCCGAGCGGGCGGAACTGGCCGCAAGACTGGCGCAACTGACGCCCCGCGAGCACGAAGTCATGGATATGGTCACCGAAGGCAAATCCAACAAGGAAATCGCCAAAACTCTGGGTGTTTCGGCGAAAACGGTCGAGGCGCATCGTGCGCGCGTAATGGAAAAAATGCAGGCGGGTTCCCTCGCGGAACTGGTGCGCATGGCCGTCGGCGCGGCCGAAGCAACTTAGCCAAATAGGCGTTGCGTCGCAACAGGTCGTCGGTCGGATGGCGGGTTGTCACGAAGCGCGGTTCAGCAAATCGTTTGAGCGGGCGGGTGGCGTATGCGTGCGCCGGTCCGACCGTGGAGATGCAGTGAGCAGTATGAGTACAGTCAAGTTAGCGATGCTGGCGGCAGTTTTTTGCTTCGGCTTTGGTATCGGTGGTTGCACGGATGTCGACACCAAGAAAGCCGCGTTCGTCGAAAAAGGCCGGCAGCTCATGGCCTCCGGCGACGCGGTCAAGGCCAGGCTGGAGTTCAAGAACGCCCTGTCGATTTCCGACCGGGACGCAGAGATCTGGTTTCTGCTCGGACAAAGCGAGCTGGCCGCGGGAAAGTTCAAAGCCGCCTTCAATGCCTACAGCCGCGTGGTCGAGCTCGATCCGACACACATACCGGCGCTGGTTAAAAAAGGTCAGATACTGGTGGGCAGCGGCGCGCTCGAGCAGGCTGAAGAGGTGTTGGCGACCGCGAACGAAATGGCTCCGGGCGATGCCGACGCCCTGGTGCTGTCGGCGGCAATCAAGAAGCGTCGTGGCGACTTGGCGGGGGCCGAGACCGATGTCAGGCAGGCCCTGGATAAACGACCCGAACACAGCGATGCATTGAAGCTGTTGGCGATGGTGCAAGTTGCCAACGACGATTCGACCGCGGCCGAGCTGACGTTGCAAACAGCCGTGGCGGCGTTTCCGCGCGATACCGATTTTCGTCTCTTGCTGGTCGATGCGCTGGACAACCTGGGCAAGAGCGGCGATGCGATCGACGTGGTACGCGGGTTGATTGAGCTGAAGCCGGATGTGGCGGACTATCGCATTCGTCTGGCGCGCTACCTGAGCGGCCTTGGACGGTCGGACGAGGCGGAGACGGTGTTACGCGAAGCCGTGTCGGCGCTGCCCGAGGCGACTGCGGTCAAATTGAAGCTGATCGAGTTTTTTCGCGCCGTCCGAGGTCTGCCTCGCGCGATTGCCGCGACGCGGGAACTCATCGCGGCGAACCCGGACGACGACGAACTGCGCTTGGCCCTGGGTGATCTATACATCGTCGCGGGTGAGCACGAGACGGCGGAATCGCTGTACCGGGATATGATTGCGGCGCAAGACCGTAGTCCGGCGAGCGTACGAGCGCGGATTCAGCTGGCGGCGATTTATGCCCGTGCCGGTAAGCCTGAGCAGGCCATGCAGGCGCTCGATCAGGCTTTGGAGGTTTCCGCGCGCGAGCCCGACGCATTAACCCTGCGAGCCACGCTGGTTCTGCGCGAAAACCCCGATCAGGCTATTGCCGACCTGCGAACCGTGCTGCGGGAATATCCCGACCGCGCCGAGGTTCATGAACTGCTGGCGCAGGCGCACTCGGCAAAGAACGAATTCGCGCTCGCGCAGGATGCATTCGAAAAGGCCATCGAACTCGATCCGAAACGATCCAGTGCCTTTCTCGGTCTCGCCCAGCTGCGGGCGAAAACCGGTGACACGCAGGGTGCCCTGGCGGTGCTGAACCGATTGCTGGAGACTACGCCCGGCGCCGCGAAGGCGCGCGAAGCCATTGCGCAGATTCAAGTGTCGAGCAGTGACTGGGCAGCCTTGACGGCGACGGCGACCGAGTTGCAACGCGACCAGCCCGACAATCCGCTCGGCTATCACCTGGCCGGCGTCGCCGCGCAACAGCAGAACGATCACCAAGGCGCTGTCGCTGCTTTCGAGAAGGCCCTGCAGCGATCGCCGGACGCGATCGAACCCCTGGTCGCACTGGCCAACAGCCTGATTGCCCTCAAGCGTAGTGACGAAGCCGAAGAGCGGGTGTCTGCCGCGCTGCAACGCAACCCGAGCAATCTGCTGGCGCTCAGTACGCTGGGCGACTTAAAGGCGGCTGCCGGCCAGGCCAAGCAAGCCGCGGAATATTATGAGCGTGCGCTGGCGGTTCACTCCAAGGTGCCCCGGTTGTACATCCGGCTCGCAAGCGTGCTGGCGGGGGAAGGGTCACTGGCCGAAGCGGTTGCTGTATTGGAACGCGGCGTGCGCGAAACCGAACGCGACCCCGCTCTGTTGTTCCAGCTGGCCACCACACAGGACAAGCGCGGCGATGTCGAAGCGGCGATCGCGGTGTATGAAGAGCTGCTGCAGCGCTTCCCCGATGCGCCCCTGGCGAAGAACAACCTGGCCATGTTGTACGCCAATCATCCACAACCCGCCGACAGGTTGAACAAAGCGTTGCAGCTGGCCGTCGACTTCAAAGACCATGAGGTTCCGGCGTTCAGGGATACCCTGGGTTGGGTTCGCTACCAACGGCGCGAGTACCAACTGGCCGCGGACGTGTTCAAAAGCATCGTTGCCGAGCACCCGCAAATGACCGAAACCCAGTATCACCTGGCTATGGCGTATCTGAAGATCGGGCGCACGGCGGATACCAAGAAGATCCTGGAACGCATCCTCGCCGAGGACAAGCCCTTTCCAGGCAGGAGCGACGCCGAGCAGCTGTTGGCGCGACTGGCGGCGGACGCCTGAGCGGGGTGTGTACCGACGGGCAGCCGGTGCCGCCCGACCGGGCGCGCCCGTTTCGCCAGCCACGCCGACCGACGCCTGGACAGGCGAGGGCCCGGATAGATCATGGGTCGACGACGAGTCGTTGCTTCAGGCAAGACGGGGTTACCGAAGCTGTGCGCCGGGTTTGAGGGTAGATCCGCGCCGACCCGTGATCGACCGGCGCAACATGCAGGCTATCACTGCGGCACCAGTTCCGGGATAGGTGACGCGTTCTTCGCTTCCACGTTGGCATACAAGTCGTACAGCGCGGCTTGCAGTGCTTCCTCGATAACCGGGTGATAGAAGGGCATTTGCAGCAGCTGCCCGACGGTCAATCCCTGTTGGATGCTCCAGGCGAGCAGATGGCCGAGATTCTCGCCTTTCGGGCTGATCATCTCGCTGCCCAGCACGCGGCCGCTCACCTTGTCCGCATAGACGCGAATCAGCCCTTTGTTCTTGGCCATGATCATAGCGCGGCCGACCGGCCCCATTTGCACCTGGCCGATCGCGGTGGTGTGCGGGTCGAGATCGGCAAAACGTGCGCCGACCTGGACGATGTTGGGATCGCAAAAGGTAATGTTCAACGGCGTCTTGCGGCGAAATGCGAATACTTCGTCACTCACCGCGTTGTGGCCCGCGATACGGCCTTCGTCACCGGCTTCGTGCAGCAGCGGCCGCGAACCGGTGACATCGCCGGCGAGGAAGATGGGCAGGTCGCCGATCTGCATGGTACTGGGGTCGAATAAGGGTATGCCCTTGTCGTCCAGCGCTATACCGATGGCGTCCAGGCCGAGTTTGTCCAGATTGGGGATGCGCCCGAGGCTGGCGAATACCCGTTCGACTTCGGTACTCTGCTCACCGGCAGTCACTTCGATCAGGCCGTTCTGACCTTCGCTGAGGGTCGCCGCGTGGCCCAGCCACAACGGCATCTCTTTACCGATCACATCGATGGCGGTCTCTGCCACCTTTGGGTCGCTCAGTCCGCCAATCGTGTCGAGTTGGTCGATACCCACGGTTTCCAGCCCCAGGCGTTTGAGTGACTGGCCGATCTCCAGACCGATGACGCCAAGTCCGACCACGGCGATCGAGCGCGGCAGGTCGTCCAGATCGAAGAAATCGTCCGAGGTGATGATCCGGTCGCGAAAGGCGCTCCAGGCGCCGGGAACGATCGGCCGCGAACCCGTGGCAACAATGATCTTGCCGGCTCGCACGCGCTCACCGTTGTCGATCTCGAGCAGATCGGGTGCGGCGAAGCGCGCGTAACCGGCGATAAAGTTTTCTTCTGGCAGCTTGTCGGTGCTGTTGGACAACACGCGGTCGACGAACGTGTCGCGCAGGTCCTGCACGTACTCCATGGCCTCGGGAATATCGAGATCGAGGTCCTCGTGGCCTTCCATGCCGAAGCGATTGAAGACGTTGCGGCGATGAAAGTCCTCGGCGACCTGAATCACCGCTTTCGAAGGCATGCAGCCGACCCGCGCGCAGGTCGTACCCAATTCTCCGCCATTGATCAGTACGAACGATTTTCCGGAAGGGCGGATTTTGCCCAGTGCGTACAAGCCGGCACTGCCGGAACCGATAATCGCTACGTCGACTTTGCGTTCAGCCACAAGGTGCTCCTGTATGAAAGTAATTTCAGCTGCGAGAGGTGAAGTCCGGATTGTAGCGCGACAGGCGTTTTCGAAGCTGCGTTGCGGGCAGGGTCTCTTCGATCGCGTGCCGCCGCGTGCTCGCTTATCGATAGACGGGCGGGACGTAGCGCCAACGGGGCAACATACGCAAACGGAATTGTCGTAGCCGCCGATGATGTCGATACCTGGGTCCCGCCGGTTTGAAACGGCCGTTTCTGGCGGCGTGTGACCGTAGACCCGCCCGGTCGATCGCGGGCAGGGCGCGCGTTGCGACGCGGTTGCCGCCGCCCGAGCCGAAGCCGAAGCAGATGAAGGCGGCGGCCGGTTGCGCGGCGATCACCAGCAGGCAGCCCAGCAGAGCGGTTCGTACCAGGGGGCGGGTCCGGGACTCGCGAGAGGCTTTTTCACGTCGTTCGCTTGTTGGCCGGGGCACCGAACTACCACTCGGCGTACATGCGACCCGGATTGAGGATGCCACGGGGATCGAAGGTGCGTTTGAGCTTGGCGTGGAAGCGGGCGTTGATCGAATCCAGCGGATGGAAGATCGCCGTATTCTGCCCGTCGCCATGGCGGAAAAGCGTGGCGTGTCCGCCGGTCTTTGCGACCTCTTCGCGAATCGATTCCGGATCGATATCACTGATCACCCAGCGTTGCGCGCCAGCCCAGTCCACGAGGCTTCGCGTTTCGCATGCCAAGGTGGGTGTCGCCGGTGCCAGCGACAAGCGCCACAGCGGCTGGCCACCGGTAAAAAACGCCAAAGTGTGGTCGCGCAGCTCGCGCCATACTCCGTCGTCGGCGTCGTCACCGCCGATCTGCCGCGACCATGCACCGACCCCGGACGCGTTGCCGGACAGGCGCAGATACAGCCTTTTAGCCCAGTAGCAGGCGCCGCTCAGCGGTGCCGGCTGGGCGCAGAGCTGCCGCATGCGCCGGCGCGCACTGTCGGGGTCCATCTCGAGGACCAGCGTCTGTTGAGCGGCCGGGCGGGGCAGTACCTTGACCGAGACTTCGAGCAGTACCCCCAGGGTACCCAGGGCGCCTGCCATGAGGCGCGAAACGTCATAACCGGCGACGTTCTTCATGACCTGGCCACCGAAGTTGAGTGTCTGCCCCCGTCCGTCGAGTACCTTGACGCCCAGCAGCAGATCGCGGGGCGCCCCGAACCAGGGGCGTCGGGGGCCCGCCAGACCTGCGGCAATGGCGCCCCCGAGCGTGGCGCCAGCGGCAAAATGCGGGGGCTCGAATGGCAGCATCTGGTCTTGTTCCGCCAGCAGCTGTTCCACCGCCGAGAGCGGCGTCCCGGCCCGCGCGGTCAGCACCAGTTCGGTCGGCTCGTAGCTGAGCACGCCGCTGTGTACCGACAGATCGAGCGGCTCGCCGCTGGGCGCGCGGCCGTAAAAGGCCTTGGTGTTGCCGCCGTGCAGTCGCAGCGGTGTGCGCGTATCGAAGGCGCGACGAACGGCTTCCGCTAGCGCAGATTCGCGGTCGCCGTCCACCTCAGAAGCGCTCCAGATGAGGGAATTTCAGCTGGCCGTGATGCACGTGCATGGCGCCGAATTCCGCGCACCGGGCCAGGGTGGGAACGGCCTTGCCCGGGTTGAGCAGGCCTTTGGGGTCGAATACCGCCTTCACCTCGTGGAAGCGGGTCAGCTCCTCGGGCGGGAACTGCACGCACATCTGGTTGATCTTCTCCATCCCGACGCCGTGCTCGCCGGTGATGGTGCCGCCGACCGCTACGCAGAGTTCCAGTATCCTGCCGCCCAGGTCTTCGGCCTTTTCGAGTTCGCCGGTGTTGTTCGCATCGTAGAGGATCAGCGGATGCAGGTTGCCGTCGCCGGCGTGGAACACGTTGGCCACGCGCAGTCCGAACTGATGGGAGAGATTTTCTATTTCAGTCAGCACGTGCGCCAGTTGTTTGCGGGGTATGGTGCCGTCCATGCAGTAGTAGTCGGGCGATATGCGTCCGACGGCGGGAAAGGCGGCCTTGCGCCCGGCCCAGAAGCGCATGCGCTGCGCATCGTCCGTCGCGGTGCGGACTTCGGTCGCGCCGGAAGCCAGCAGCAGGTCCTTGACCCGTGCCATGTCTTCCGCGACCTCCGCCTCGCTGCCGTCGACCTCGCACAGCAAAATGGCCGCGGCGTCGGTGGGGTAGCCGGCGTGCACGAAATCCTCCGCGGCGCACAACGACGGATTGTCCATCATCTCCAGCCCGGCCGGTATGATGCCTGCGGCAATCACGTTCGCAACCGCCTCGCCGGCCTTGCTGACGTCGGCGTAGGCGGCCATCGCGACTTGCGCACGCTGCGGGATCGGCAGCAGCTTGACGGTGATTTCGACGACCACGCCGAGCATGCCTTCGGAACCGGTAAACAGCGCCAGCAGATCGTACCCCGGCGCGTCCAGGCCGCCGCCGCCCAAGGTGACCATTTCGCCATCGATGGTGACCACCTTGAGTGACAGCAGATTGTGCACCGTGAGGCCGTACTTCAAACAATGCACGCCGCCGGCGTTCTCCGCGACATTCCCGCCGATCGAGCACGCGATCTGCGAAGACGGGTCGGGGGCATAGTACAGGCCGTAGGGCTTGGCCGCTTCGCTGATGGCCAGATTGCGGACCCCCGGCTGGACCCGCGCGCGCAGGTTGTCGACGTCGATTTCCTGGATGCGGTTGAAGCGCGCCAGGGACAGCAGTACGCCGTCTTCGCGCGGCAGCGCGCCCCCCGACAGACCGGTTCCGGCGCCGCGTGCCACCACCGGGACCTCCTCGTCGCGGCAGATACGCATCACCTGCTGCACCTGCTCGACGCTCTGCGGGAGCGCGACGAACAGCGGCACGTGGCGGTAAGCCGACAATCCGTCGCATTCGTAAGGACGCAATTGGTCGGTCTCGCTCAGCAGTTCGTCGGCGGCGAGTACCCGGCGGAGCAGGGACTTGAGCCGTGCCTTGCGGGCGGGTTCCACCGGCAGGGTCGCATCGGCAAGGTTGTTCATGAGGCCTTTTCCAGTCGCTTGACGCTAATTCTCGAGTATGACGACCCGGGTGGCAATGCCTACCGCGCAAATCGTGGTGCAGCGTGCCGCCGCGGGATTCGCCCCGCTGTGCGTCAGGCCTTCTGGCCGGCCATGTACAACCAGGTTTCGACCACGCTATCGGGGTTGAGTGAAACGCTGCTGATGCCGCGCTCCAGCAACCACTTGGCGAGATCGGGGTGATCGGACGGTCCTTGCCCGCAGATCCCGACATATTTATCCCGGGCACGGCAGGCGCTGATGGCCATATCGAGCATTTTCAGTACCGCGGGGTCGCGTTCATCGAAAGATGCCGCGACCAGCGACGAATCGCGATCCAGGCCCAGCGTCAATTGGGTCATGTCGTTGGAACCGATCGAAAAGCCGTCGAAGTGTTCGAGGAATTCGTCGGCCAGCACGGCGTTCGAGGGCAGCTCGCACATCATGATCAGGCGCAAATCGTGCTTGCCCCGTTCGAGGCCGTTTTCGCGCAGCACATCGACCACCGCGGCCGCTTCTTTCAGGGTGCGCACGAAAGGGATCATCAGTTCCACGTTCGTCAGCCCCATCTCGTCGCGGACGTATTTCATGGCCTCGCATTCCCAGTCGAAGCACTCGCGAAAGGATTCGGCGATATAGCGGGAGGCCCCGCGGAAGCCGATCATCGGGTTCTCTTCGTCGGGCTCGAACCGCGCACCGCCGACCATGTTGGCGTACTCGTTGGATTTGAAATCGGACAGCCGCACGATTACCGGGTTCGGCCAGAAGGCGGCCGCGATGCTCGCGACGCCCTCGACGATCTTGGACACGTAGAACTGCTTCGGGCCGCCGTAGGCGCTGATGCGCTGGCCGATGAATCGCTGATCCTGATCCGACAGGGTGTCCAGATTCATCAATGCCTTGGGATGGATGCCGATCATGTTGCTGATGATGAATTCCAGCCGCGCCAGGCCCACGCCGTCGTTGGGGATCTGGCAAAAGTCGAACGCCCGGTCCGGGTTGCCGACGTTCATCATCGTCTTCACCGGGATCTCCGGCATGTTGTCCAGCGAATGCTCGGTATGTTCGAACGACAGTATCCCGTCGTAAACGAACCCGGTGTCGCCCTCCGCGCAGGAGACCGTGACCTCGGCGCCGTCGGCGACCGCTTCGGTGGCGTCGTTGCAACCGACGACCGCCGGCACGCCCAGTTCGCGGGCGATGATCGCCGCATGGCAGGTGCGCCCGCCCCGGTTGGTCACGATGGCCGCAGCGCGTTTCATGATCGGCTCCCAATCCGGGTCGGTCATATCGGTCACCAGCACATCGCCGGGTTGTACCTCGTCCATCTGGTCCAGGCTGTCGATGACGCGTGCCTTGCCCGCGCCGATCCGCCCGCCGATCGAGCGCCCTTCGGCAAGCACCCGGCCGCGTTCCTTCAGGTCGTAGCGTTCAATCACGTTGCTGGCGCGGCTTTTGACCGTTTCAGGCCGCGCCTGGACGATATAGAGCTTGCCGTCGATACCGTCTTTGGCCCATTCGATGTCCATCGGGCGATCGTAGTGCGCTTCGATGGACACGGCCATACGCGCCAATTCCTCGACTTCGGCGTCCGAAATGCAGAACAGATGCCGTTGGGTCTCGTCCACGTCGACCGTTTTCACCGGACTGCCGCCGTCGGCGTCGTAGATCATCTTGACCGCCTTGCCACCGACGTTACGCCGCAGCACGGCCGGTCTGCCGGCTGCCAGCGTCGCCTTGTGTACGTAGAACTCGTCGGGATTGACGGCCCCCTGCACGACCATCTCGCCCAAGCCGTAAGAACCGGTGATCAGGACCACGTCGCGGAACCCGGATTCGGTGTCCAGCGTGAACATGACGCCGGAGGCGGCAATATCGGAACGGATCATTTTCTGGATGCCGGCCGACAGGGCGACCAGGCCGTGATCGAAGCCCTGATGCACCCGGTAGGCAATGGCGCGATCGTTGAACAGCGAAGCGAACACCTCGTGGATGGCCCTTTTCACGTTGGCGTAGCCGGAGACGTTGAGGAAGGTCTCCTGCTGGCCGGCGAAAGAGGCGTCGGGCAGGTCTTCCGCGGTCGCGGACGAGCGTACCGCCCAGGTGACTTCCGCCCCGTACTGCGACTCGAGCCGTTCGAAGCGCTGGGCGACGGCCGCTTCCAGCGCCGGTTGGAACGGCGTCTCCATGACCCACTGGCGGATCTGGCTGCCGGTCCTGGCCAGGGCCTTCACGTCGTCGACATCGAGCGCCGCCAGTGCGGCGTTGATGCGGTCCGCCAAGCCGTCGGTCGCGAGGAACTCCCGGTAGGCGTGTGCGGTGGTGGCGAAGCCGTTGGGAACGACTACATGCGTGCCGGCGAGATTGCGGATCATCTCGCCCAGCGAGGCGTTTTTGCCCCCGACCCGCTCGACGTCATCCATACCGAGCTGGTCGAGATCGATCACATAGTCGTTCATCAGAGTCGGTCCTCTATTTCGTTTCGTGACGCGCGTGAAATGTGTTTGGTTCTGACGACGGGTTCAGAGTACGCTTGCGGCAGTGCAGCACCGATGCGAATTCTAAGGCAATGAACCGTACACTGTTCTTGATCTCAGACAGAACCGGGATCACGGTCGAAACCATGGTCCACACGTTAATGACTCAGTTCGACGACCCGCCGGAGCGACGCATCACGCTGCCATTCGTCGACAATCTGTCAAAGGTAAATGCCGCGGTGCAACAAATCAACCGCGCGGCCGATCACGACGGCTCCCGACCGCTGGTCTTTTCGAGCCTGATCATCGCCGAACACCGGGAAGCGCTGAAACGCGATTGCAAAGGCGACGTGTTCGATTTCTTCGACGCCTTTCTGCCGCAGCTGGCCAAGGCGATCGGGTTGAAGCCCAAGGAGACGGCAGGCTTGAGTCACGGCATGGGGGCGATCGACGCCTACGATCAGCGCGTCAGCGCGGTGAACTTCGCCCTGAACTACGACGACGGCGCGAAACTGAGTCATCTCGAGCAGGCCGATATCATTCTGATCGGCGTGTCGCGCTCCGGCAAGACGCCGACCTGCCTCTATCTGGCCATGCACTACGGCGTGCTGGCGGCGAACTACCCACTGACCGAGGAGGATTTCGAACGGCACGGTCTGCCCGAGAAGCTGCGCGCGCACAAGGTTAAGCTGTTCGGCTTGACCATCGCGCCGGAACGCCTGCAGAAGATTCGCGCAGAACGCCGCCCCGGTTCCCGCTACGCCGTGCTCGCCCGCTGCCGGACCGAGCTGCTGGAGGCGGAACATCTGTTTAAAATGAACAGCATTCCCTACATCGACTCGACCGCCATCTCGATCGAGGAAATGGCCGCCGCGATCATGCACCAGAGCGGAATCGCGCGCCGGATATATTGATTTCCTGGCTGGCGCTGGTGCGTGAACGCAGCAGCGTCAACCGCGATCTGCATCGCTGCGCGGGCAAGCTTTGCGGCTGCGTGGAGCGACGCTCCGGCGGAAGACCGGCTTGGCCGTATCTATCTCACGTCACCACGTCGGGCTCGGTGCGCCCGGTGCGGGCCTCGATCTCTGCGATCTCGTTGGCCAAGGCCGCCAAGTCGCCGAGCGCCACGTCCAGATCGGAAAACAGCTTGTCCCGGTCGGGCTCGTAGTGCTCCAGATAGACTCGCAGCGTGGCGCCTTCGGTGCCGGTCCCGGACAGCCGGTACACGATACGCGCCCCGTCCGCAAAACAGATGCGTATGCCCTGGTGCTCGGTCAGCGAGCCGTCGACCGGGTCGGTGTAGGCGAAATCGTCGGCGAGCGAGACCGATCGTCCGCCCAGTCGGGTTCCGGCCAACACCGTGACCTTTTCCCGCAGCGCGCCCATCAGTTCGTTGGCGGCATCGCTGTCGACGCGCTCGTAGTCGTGGCGGGCGTAGTAGTTGCGGCCAAACCGTTGCCAGTGTTCTTCCAGGATCTGACCCGCGGACTGCTGTTTCACCGCGAGCAGGTTCAGCCAGAACAGCACGGCCCACAGGCCGTCTTTCTCGCGCACGTGGTCGGAACCGGTGCCGAAACTTTCTTCGCCGCACAGCACGATCTCGCGTGCATCCAGCAGATTGCCGAAGAACTTCCACCCGGTGGGCGTTTCGTAACAGTTGATTCCCAGCGCGTCGGCCACACGATCGACCGCCTGGCTGGTCGGCATCGAACGGGCGACGCCCGGCAGGCCCTCTTTGTAACCCGGAATCAGATGCGCGTTCGCCGCCATGATGGCGAGGCTGTCGGAGGGGGTGACGAAGCAGCCGCGGCCGAGAATCATGTTGCGGTCGCCGTCGCCGTCCGAAGCGGCGGCGAAGTTCACGGCATCTTCGCCGCGCGTCATCGCCACCAGCGTCGCGGCATGGACCAGGTTCGGGTCCGGGTGTCCGCCGCCGAAGTCCTCTTTCGGTATCCCGTTGATCACCGTACCGGGTTCCGCGCCCAGGGTCTTTTCAAGAATCTCTCTGGCGTAGGGCCCGGTCACGGCATGCATGGCGTCGAAGCTCATGCGGAACAGCCCCGAATTGAACAGTTGATGAATCGCGTCGAAATCGAACAACTCCTGCATCAGCTCGGAATAATCGGCAACCGGGTCCACCACGCTGATCCGCATGCCCTCGAGCGTCGTGTCGCCGATCGCGTCGAGCTCCACATCGTCGGTATCGAGCGTCAGGTAGCGGTCGATGACCTGGGTACGCGCGAAAATCTCGTCGGTGACGCCCTGCGGCGCGGGTCCGCCGTTGGCGACATTGAACTTGATACCGAAATCATGCTCGGGTCCGGCCGGGTTGTGGCTCGCCGAGAGAATGATGCCGCCGTTTGCCCGGTTCTTGCGGATCAGGTGGGATGCGGCGGGTGTCGACAGGATACCGTTGCGCCCGACGATGACCCGCCGCACGCCATTGGCGGCGGCCAGGCGTAGGATGATCTGCACGGCGGTGACGTTGTAATACCGGCCGTCCCCGCCGACGACCAGGATCCCGTCCCGGAGACCGGCCTGGGTATCGAATATCGCCTGAACGAAATTTTCCAGGTAATGAGGCTGTTTGAAGGTCTTGACTTTCTTACGCAGCCCGGATGTGCCGGGCCGCTGGTCAAGAAACGGAGTCGAATGCATGGTGATTGTGGTCATGGCGCCCTGATTTCTTGCTATCGCGCGGATCTCGTTCGCGTATTTGAACACAGAAATGCCTTGTCCAGTACTCCCCCGCGGACCTCGATTCTCGTTGTCTTCGGTTTGAAAACCCTCTACGGCTCCGCCGTCGCGCCGGTTTTTTTCGACCAAGGGGTTTAAATCGACAACTAAGCCCTTATTAGATGGGGTTAACCGATTACCACCCGATTTCGCTGAGGAGAACCGATGACCATGACCGTCGATGCCCATAAAGAAACGCTCGATTTTCAGGCCGAGGTGAGCCAGGTCTTGAACCTGGTCATACGTTCGTTGTACTCGAACAAGGAAATCTTTCTGCGCGAGTTGATCTCGAATGCGTCCGATGCGGCCGAAAAACTGCGCTTCGAGGCGCTCACCGACGATGCCTTGTACGAGCAAGATCCGAATCTTAGGATTCGGGTTGCGGTCGACCAGGAGGCAGGCACCATCACCGTCAGCGACAACGGCATCGGCATGAGTCGTCAGGAGGTGTCGGAGACCATCGGCACCATCGCCAGTTCGGGAACCAAGCGGTTTCTCGAGAAGCTGTCCGGTGACGAAACCAAGGACAACGCCCTGATCGGCCAGTTCGGTGTAGGTTTCTATTCCGCGTTTATCGTCGCCGACCGGGTGACCCTGACCACCCGGCGCGCCGGCTTGGGCGCGGAACACGGCGTGCGCTGGGAGTCGACCGGCGAGGGCAGCTACAGCATCGAAACCGTGGAAAAGGCACAGCGCGGCACCGAGGTGGTGCTGCACCTGCGCGACGACGAAAAGGAGTTCGCCAACGGCTATCGGCTGCGCGGCATCATCAGCAAGTTTTCCGATCACGTCGCCATTCCGGTGGAAATGCTCGAAGACGTGCCGCCCCCGGCAGAAGGCGAGGAAGCCAAGGCGCCGGACTGGGAGCAGGTCAACAAAGGGACGGCGTTGTGGCAACGCAACAAATCCGATATCAAAGACGAGGAATACCACGAATTCTACAAGCACATCGGCCACGATTTCGAAGACCCGCTGGCGTGGGTGCACAACCGCGTCGAGGGAACCAACGAATACAGCGCGTTGCTGTTCGTTCCGGCGCGTGCGCCGTTCGATCTGTGGGACCGCGACCAGAAGCACGGCGTCAAGCTTTACGTGCGGCGGGTGTTCATCATGGACGAAGCCGAAAAGCTGATGCCGCACTACCTCAGATTCGTCAAGGGAGTGGTGGACTCGGACGATTTGCCGCTCAATGTATCGCGCGAAATCCTGCAGCACGATAAAAAGATCGATGCCATTCGCGGGGCGAACGTCAAGCGGGTGCTGAGTCTGCTCGAGAAAATGGCCAAGGACGAACCCGAAAAGTACGAAAAATTCTGGGGCGAGTTCGGACGGGTGCTGAAAGAAGGTCCGGCCGAGGACTTCGCCAACAAGGAGAAGATCGCGGCGTTGCTTCGCTTCGCCTCGACCAAAGGCGACGCAGACAAGGAACACGTGGCGCTCGACGACTACCTGTCGCGCATGCCGGAAAAGCAGGACAAGATCTATTACATTACGGCCGATTCCATGTCCGCGGCGCGCAACAGTCCCCATCTGGAGGTGTTCAAGAAAAAGGATATCGAGGTGTTGTTGCTCACCGACCGCGTCGACGAATGGCTGGTATCGCACTTGAGCGAGTACAAGGGAAAGCACCTGCAATCGGTGGCCAAGGGGGCGCTGGACCTGGGCGACCTGGCGGACAAGGAAGAGCAGGAGCAGGCGGAAAAAGCCGCGGAGGAGCACAAGGACCTGATCGAGCGCCTCAAACAAGCCCTCGGCGAGCGCATCAAGGAGGTTCGGGTTTCGACGCGTTTGATCGAATCTCCCGCTTGCCTGGTAGTGGACGACTACGATATGAGTCAAAACCTGGCCCGGGTCTTGAAACAATTGGGCCAGGACGCACCCATGCCGACGCCGATCATGGAGATCAATCTGGAGCATCCGCTGGTGGGTAAGATGGAAGCGGAATCGGATCAGGAGCGCTTTGGTGAACTTGGGCAGTTGCTGTTCGATCAGGCGCTGCTGGCCGAGGGCGGCCAGTTGGAGGATCCCGCGGCCTTCGTGCATCGCTTGAATCGCGTGATGCTGGACATGTCGAACTGAGGGCACGGCAGCGGCCGCCGACCCGCCGCGTGTCATGGGTCGACGGCCGATTGTGCAGTCGCAACATAAGCCGACCGTATTCAGCTATTCGCACGCTCGTTTGGTTCCGGCGGTCTACCTGTGGCAGACTCCGCGCTGCGTTGTGAACGACAATTCCAGATAACCGAAAGGAGCATACCTACATGCGCGTCATCCTGTTGGGCGGACCCGGTGCCGGCAAGGGCACCCAGGCGAACTACATCAAAGAGCGTTACCGGATTCCTCAGATCTCGACCGGTGACATGCTGCGCGCCCACGTGAAGTCGGGCAGCGACCTGGGCAAGGCGGCCAAAAAGATCATGGACGAGGGCGGTCTGGTATCGGACGACATCATCATGGGCATGGTGAAGGAACGGATAAAGGAAGACGACTGCCGTAACGGTTATCTGTTTGACGGATTTCCGCGCACCATCCCGCAGGCCGAGGCCTTGAAGGAGGCGGGCATTCCCATCGATGCGGTGGTCGAGATCGACGTGCCGGATGATGAAATTATCAAACGCATGTCCGGTCGGCGCGTGCACCTCGCTTCCGGGCGCACTTATCACGTCGTTTTCAATCCGCCCAAGGTCGAAGGCAAAGACGACGCGACCGGAGAGGATCTGATCCAACGCGACGATGATCAGGAAGATACCGTCAAAGCACGGTTGAAGGTCTACCACGATCAGACCGAACCGCTGATCAGTTTCTACTCCAAGGAAGCGGCCGCCGGCAACTGCAAATACGTCAAGATCAATGGTGTCGGAGGGGTCGACGAGATTCGCGACGGCATCTTTGCGGGCCTCGACGGCTGAGGTGGTATGCGCCGGAGCCGGACACGAAACCCGGCTCGCGCCCGCCAGTTGCGGCGGGGCCGGCGGCACAAAAATATTTAAGATCTTTCTGATACACTAACGGTTAACACACCAAGCGATCCGGAGACCGATTCGTGGCTGTCGTCGAACTCACTAAAGACTCATTTGAAGCAACTGTCACCGACAACAATTTCGTGATCGTCGATTTTTGGGCGCCCTGGTGTGGTCCGTGTCGTTCGTTCGCGCCGGTGTTCGAGAAAGTGTCCGAGGACAACCCGGACATCGTCTTTGCCAAGGTGAACACCGAGGACCAGCAGGAAATCGCCGCGCATTTTCAGATTCGCTCAATTCCGACATTAATGATCTTCCGCGACAAGGTCATCATCTTCAGCGAAGCGGGCGCGTTGCCGGAAGGGGCGTTTCGCGATCTGGTGACCAAGGCGGGTGAACTCGACATGGCCGAAGTGCGCAAACAGATCGAAGAGCAGCAAACCTCCGCTTGAGCAACGGGTTCTTGCGGGACCCGATGGGTTCCGAACTGCACAGTTTTTAACCAGCGGCTATACTCCGGGCGGCGATTCGCCGCGAAGCCGGAACCGGAACCTGTCACGCCATGCAAGTGCCCTGGTACCCGCCGTTGAGTCAATTCCTGTCGCAGGCCCCGACCGTGGGCAACCTGATGGCGCTGTGCGAGGAAAGCTATGAGCACCTCACGCGCATGGCACCCGAACTCAAGCGCCTGAACGGTACGCACCAATCCAGCCTCGAAGGGCATATCGATCTCCATCTGGAGATTCTGGACCAGGCCCCCTATACGACGCTGATCCATCTCACCTATTTCTTCGATCACCACGAAGAGCAGTCGCCGGATCCCGACGCCGTTTTATGCGTATACCACGACGCCCGTCAGGTCGAGGTCGTCGACCTCAAACAAAACGATTTGCCTCTGGAACGTTTGTTCCATGCCCCGAGTCTACGTAATCGATGGCGGCTAAATCTGTTCGCCTGCAAATGGCTGGCTTTTTGCGCCAGGCAAGGGCATGCGTTTGAACACCGAGCCACTGACTGGCAGTCGGACCAGAGTCGCACCGCTGACGGCAGATTAGAAGACAAGCAGTGAACAGGAAATGTACTAGTAATATTTAGTCAGTTTTTTTTCAAAAAAATCTTGACTAAAATAGTAGGTTGTTGCTAGCCTATTAACTGAGTGGTTTACTAAGAAATAAAGTGTGCTGATCAGGAGGCGCGAAGACAATGAGACTATCAACGAAGGGTCGTTATGCGGTAACCGCAATGTTGGATCTGGCGCTGAACGGCGTCGACGGTCCGGTGACATTGGCGGAGATTTCGGAAAATCAGGGGATCTCCTTGTCCTATCTCGAGCAGCTTTTTGCCGCTTTGCGCAGCAAGGGCCTGGTTCGTGGCGTCCGTGGCCCGGGTGGCGGTTACTACCTCGGTCGGGAATCCGACGAAATCTCGATCGCGGACATCATCTGCGCCGTGGATGAATGGGTGGAATTCACTCGGTGCAAAGGCAAGGAGAACTGCCAGGGCGGTCAACGGTGCCTGACGCACAGCCTGTGGGACGACCTGAGTCAGCAAATTTTCATCTTTCTGAGCGACATCACGCTGGCCGAGTTGGTCGAGCGGGGCAACGTCCGCGAGCAGGCGCGTAAACAGAAACTCGAAGAAGGAATGGGCTCGTCGTCGCTAAAGACGGCTGCCGCATAGCCTGAAACGTAACGACAGCCCTTCGTCAGCATGGTTGGTGGCGGTAGCGTAGCGACTACCGCCCCAATTCTGATTGCCCACCGGCGCAGCCAGCGTCGTTCGATCCTCACCCTCCCGCCGGGTTAGCGACGCCCCTCCCAGACTCGCTCAAGCCGAGTTGCTCAGCGGCAGCGTGACTTTGAACACGGTGCCGTTGGCGGCATCGGAGTTCACGTCTATTTCACCGCCGTGCGCATCGACGATACGCCGAACGATACCCAGGCCCAGTCCCGTCCCGTGGACCTTGGTCGTGAAAAAAGGGTCGAACAGGTGCTCGATCTGGCTGGGTTCGATCGGTGCACCGCCGTTGCATATCGAAAATATCGCCGCATTGGTCGCTACGTGCCGGTCAATGGTTACGCCGATCCGCGATTTGGGCGGGGCGGCGTCGACCGCATTGTGCAGCAGGTTGATCCACACCTGCTTGAGCCGGTCCTGATCCACGCTGACGCTGGGCGCGGCCTTGATCCGCCATTCGAGCGTCAGGGATTTTTCTGCCAACGCATTGTCGTCATTACTGACCAGACCTTGCAGGAACGGCACCAGTTCGATCTGAACCATGTGGAGCTGCAACGGTTTGGCATACAGCAGCATCTCGTCCAGCAAACGCGAGATGCGCCTGGTTTCGCCCGCCGCCAGGTCGGCCCTTTTCCGGGCCGGCTCCGGCAACGAGGCGGCCTGGAAATAGTCCATTGCCATACTCAGCGTCGTGAGCGGGCTGCGCAGTTCGTGCGCGATGCCCGACGCGAACTGACCGATTGCCGCCAATCTTGCATGTTCGGTCAGCTTTAGCGTGCGCGCGAAACTGAGGGTGATCAGCAGGGACAGGTTGGTTAACAGCTCGATGTGTTCACTGGTGTAGGTGTTGGCGGTACGGGTGGCGAACACCAGCACCCCCGGGGTGGGGCTGCGGCTGGTGACCGGCATGAAGATGCTGTCGCGCATCCCCAGCTCAGTGAGCAACCGCAGCAGGCGAAAGCGCCGGTCGGATGCCGCCAGGCCCGATAAGTCGTGAATTCTGGCGGGTTTATTGCTTTTCAGGCAGGTGCCCAACGGGGTGTCGTCGATGGTGAAACGCGCCAAGCGATGGGTGGCGGGCTTGCCGTCGCAATAGGCGCGCTCCAACTGCGCCATGTTGTCGGGCGAAACAAAGACGATGCCCACCCAGTCCAGGGGCAGCAGTTGCGGCATGGTCTCGGCGGTAAAGCGCAATGTTTCGTCGAGATCGCTGCCTTCCTGCAGGCGGGTCAACATCCGGATCAGCGCATCCAGACGTGCGGCGAGTTGGTTGACGGAGCTTGCCAGCCATCCGATCTCGTTTTCGGTGTCGATCGTCAGTCGCTGTGCAAAGTCGCCGGCGGCGATGTTTCTGAAACCCTGCATGGTTTTTTGCAGCGGGCGCAGTACCTTGACCACGAACCACAGCAATATCCCCAGCGCCATCAGCAGCGTGGCGACGATGGCCGCGCGATTGAGGCGGTCGGTCAGCCGATGCCTTTGGTTGACCGCGGTTTCCAACGCCATGATCAATTCGTTGATATGCCAATTCAGGTCCGCGGAATTATCCGTGATGTATTCGGTGGCCCATTCGAGCCGCGGTTCGGCCTCGTCGGTTCCGATGCGCTCGTTGAAGTCGTTTCTGAACTGTGTCCAGAACTCCACCAACCGCTGCGCCGCCGTCCGTGTACGCGCGTCCAGGTCCGCCGACCAGGGCGCCTCCATGCCCGACAGCTCCGCAGTGAAACGCGCTTGCGCAAAACCTCGGGCAAGCGCGTCGATCACGTTGAGCTGCGCTTTCAAGTCGCCGTAGTAAAGGCGTAAATCCCTGAAATAGCTCTCGTAGTCCCTTGCCGCATTGTCCAGGTAAGTCTTGGCGCGCATGTTCATCGCGTCGCTGGTGAGCTGCAGTCGTGTACCCAGCCGCAGCAGCGTATCTTCGGCCCTCTGCGTGCTCAGCATCTGCAGCGTATGGGCACTCGACAGGGCAAACAGCGATGCCAGGGCGAGCACTGCGACGGAGATCTGAAATTTCAGGGTTTTGAGTGTACGCAGCAAGACCTGGTGCTCCTGATGCCTGTCGCCGAATGATGCGGACCCGGCAGGGTGGGTGTCACTATCTATCTGCTGTTCAGTGGATTATCGAACAGTCTATCTTGATCCGCCTTCGACGCTGAACATTATCCGGAGACTCCGTTGCCTCAGCCAGTGCGATTACTTCAGTCCGCTGGGCACTCTGAGTATGATCGGGACCCTGTCACATCCCGAAATGGAACCTGATATGAATATCGAAGGTATCGAGGCATTGGAAACCCTGCGGGACTGGGTCCGTTGGGGCGCGAGTCGTTTCGAAGAGGCGGGACTGTGGTTTGGCCACGGCACGGACAATGCGCTCGATGAAGCCTTGGCGATGGTGCTGCACGGCGTGCATCTGACCCACGCCATACCGGCCGACTATCTGGATGCGCGTCTGACCCGCTCCGAGAAGGAACGGTTGCTCGGCTTGATGCGCCGGCGCGTCGAGGAGCGCCTGCCGTTGGCTTATCTGACCCACGAGGCCAGGTTCGCCGGCTTGGATTTCTTCGTCAACGAAAACGTGCTGGTGCCGCGTTCACCGATCGCCGAGTTGATCGAAGACGGGTTTTCGCCCTGGCTCGACGAGTCTGACGTGTCCGGGGTGCTGGATCTGTGTACCGGCTGCGGCTGCATCGCCGTCGCCTGTGCGCTGGCATTTCCCGATGCGGCGGTGGATGCCACCGACATCTCACCGTCGGCCCTCGAAGTCGCGCAGATAAATATCGAACGCTACGGACTCGAGGAACGGGTCACCGCCATTCGGGCCGACGTGTTCGAGGGTCTGGGCGGTGGCAGCTACGACCTGATCGTCAGCAATCCGCCGTACGTCAGTACCGCCGAAATGAACGATCTCCCGGAAGAGTACGGGCATGAACCGGAGCTAGGCCTGGAGGCGGGTGACGATGGGCTGGACATCGTCGAACGCATCCTGCGTGACGGCGGCCGCTACCTGCGACCGGGCGGTATCATGGTGGTCGAAGTGGGCAATAGCGCCGACGCCCTGGCGGCTCGATATCCCCGGGTGCCCTTTCTGTGGCTCGACTTTGCGCGCGGCGGGGACGGGGTCTTTTTGCTAACCGCGGAGCAACTGGATGAGCATGAGGCCGAATTCGACGAGGACTAGGAGTTTGCGTCGTGCCAAGAGCATCGACGCGTACGTCGAATGGGTGAAGCAGGCGGTATTCGAGGTTGCGGACCTGAAGGAATGCCTGCTGTACGAAGTCGAGGAACGGGTGAGATTTCCGTATTTCATCGAACCCCTGGAACACGGCGTCAAGCAGCTGTATCAAGCCATGAAGGACGGCAACTACCATTTCGTTCGTAAGGTTATACCCTTCATGGATGTCGCATTCGCGCATGCCGACCAGATTCCATTTCATACCCTGCTCAAGCAACTCAACGAAACGCAACGACACGGCCTCGAAGTTGACGAAAATGGTTGCGCTCCGCCGCTACCCGGCGCTTGATCAATGTCATCTGGCTTGGAGCGTATGCTGCTAGAATCCAGACCATGAAACAGTCAGAGCAAGCCCTCGTTTTCGACCTCGATCTGATCCGCAAGTACGATCAGGCGGGGCCGCGTTACACCTCATATCCGACCGCCGTTCAGTTTCACGAGGATTTCGGCGTGGACGAATACGCCGCGACGGCGCGTGCCACCAATGATTCACGACGTCCTCTGTCGCTGTATTTCCACCTGCCGTTCTGCGATACGGTGTGTTTTTACTGTGCCTGCAACAAAGTCGTGACCAAGGATCGCAGCAAGGCGGCGCCTTATCTGCAGCGGGTGCATCGCGAGTTGGCGATGCAGAGTGCCTTGTTCGACCGCGATCGGCCGGTCGAACAACTGCATTGGGGCGGCGGTACGCCCACCTTCCTCAGCGGTGACGAAATGCGCGAGTTGATGCGCGTCACCGGGGAGCACTTTCAGTTGCTCGATGGCGACCGGGGCGAATATTCGATCGAGATCGATCCCCGCGAGGCCGATGTGGCGACGGTCGGGTTGCTTCGGGAGATCGGTTTCAACCGGATGAGCCTCGGGGTCCAGGACTTCGAACCAAGTGTTCAGAAGGCGGTCAACCGCATCCAGTCGGAAACGCAGACGTTGGCGGTATTGAACGCGGCGCGTGCCGCGGGTTTCAAATCGACCAGTATCGATTTGATCTACGGGTTGCCGTTTCAATCGGTGGCGAGTTTTGCGCGCACGCTCGATCGCATCATCGAGGCAGACCCCGATCGGCTGTCGGTATTCAACTACGCTCACCTGCCGGAACTGTTCAAACCGCAGCGCCGCATCGACGCGGCCGACCTGCCCAGCCCGCAGGAGAAGCTGGACATTCTGCAGATGTGCGGCGAAAAATTATCGGCGGCCGGTTATGTCTACATCGGTATGGATCACTTTGCCCGTCCCGACGACGAACTGGCGATCGCGCAGCGCGAGGGCACGCTGTACCGCAACTTCCAGGGCTATTCCACGCATGCGCACTGCGACTTGATCGGACTGGGCATCACCTCGATCGGCATGGTCGGGGCGAGTTATTCGCAAAACGTCAAATCGCTCGACGCTTACGCCGAACGCATCGATCGCGGTGACCTGCCGGTATTTCGCGGTCTGGCGTTGTCG
This sequence comes from uncultured Chromatiales bacterium, assembly GCA_965368585.1. Classification (GTDB taxonomy): domain Bacteria; phylum Pseudomonadota; class Gammaproteobacteria; order Chromatiales; family Chromatiaceae; genus JARRQB01. The sequence goes on from CBDUNM010000015.1 coordinate 24,174, forward strand.
CGCGACGATCAGATTCGACGGGACGTGATCACGGCGTTGATCTGCAATTTCGCGCTCGACTACACGGCGATCAAAGAAACCTGGGACGTCGTGTTCGCCGACTATTTCGCGACGGAAGTGTCGGAGTTGCAAACGATGGAAAGCGACGGTCTGGTATCCCTGGGCGATGCCGGTATCCGGGTATTGCCGCGCGGTCGCCTGCTGATACGCAATATCTGTATGGTGTTCGATGCTTACCTCAAACCTGCGACCGAACGTCAGAATTTCTCGCGCGTAATCTGAAAACCCCGGCGAGTCGGCGACGGGGCCAACCGGATCTGTCCCGTCGACAGGCGACCCCCGCAACACGACCTGGGGTGCTCTTTTGGCCCGCGTGGTCGGCTCGGAAGGGTTCTCAATTGCAGTAGCCGGCGCCTCCGGCGATGCTCACCGGTAGTGAAAATGCTTGATCAGGGGCTATAATGTCCGGCTTGCTGCTCGATCCATTGCGAAAGTGGCGGAATTGGTAGACGCGCTGGATTTAGGTTCCAGTGGGGGAACCCGTGAGAGTTCGAGTCTCTCCTTTCGCACCATGTTGAGCCAAGTCCGTGAGGCGGCGCAGGTCGGCGCCGCACCCTAACATACACGAATTGACAGATCGGCTGTCGGAGTTTTCGGTTTATGCAAGTTACTGTTGAATCGGGCGAAGGCCTGGAAAAGCGTCTGAGTGTCGAGTTGCCGGCGGAGCGAGTCAGCGCCGAGGTAGAGAAGAAGCTCAGCCAGCTGGCGCGTAGCGTGAAGCTGGACGGATTCCGCCCCGGCAAGGTCCCGATGCGCGTCATCAAGCAGCGCTTCGGCGCGCAGGTGCGCGAGGAAACCTTTGGCGACCTGATTCAAGCGACGTTTTTCGAGGCGGCTGTCAAGGAAAACCTGCGTCCCGCCGGTGAACCCAGGATCGAGCTCAAAGACGACACGGCCGATGGCGGATTTACCTACACCGCCATTTTCGAGGTCATGCCTGAGATCGAGCTGACCGATCCCGGCGCACTGCAAATCAAGCGGCCGGTGGCCGAAGTGGTGGAAGGCGACGTGGACGCGATGATCGCCAAACTGCGCGATCAGCGCACGATCTGGAACGAGGTGGAGCGCGCTGCGCAACACGGCGACACCGTGCATATCGACTTTACCGGCTATTTGGACGGCGAACCGTTTGAAGGCGGGTCGGCAAAGAATACGCCCTTGAAACTGGGTTCCGGTGCGATGATCGAGGGTTTTGAAACGGGACTGCTGGGCGCCAGCGCGGGCGAAACCCGTACCCTGGAGCTCAAATTTCCCGACGACTATCACTCGGCGAAACTGGCCGGCAAACAGACGCGGTTTGAAGTCAAGATCAACAAAGTGGCTGAACCGGTTTTACCCGAGGTCGACGAGGATTTCGTGAGGGCGCTCGGGGTCGAGGATGGCACGATCGAGACGCTGCGTACCGAAATCCGCGCCAACCTGGAGCGCGAGCTCAGGCAGAAGATCAAGACGACCACCAAGGAACGGATCCTCGACGCCTTGCTGCAGGCCAACAAGCTGACCATTCCGAAGGCGATGGTGCAAGAGGAAGCGCTTCGCATGAAGAACCAGACGCAACAGGAAATGGCCCAGTCAGGGCAGGGAAAGGCCATCGATTTTCCTGTCAATATGTTTGAGGCGCAAGCGGAGCGTCGCGTGTCGCTGGGACTGCTGGTGGGCGATATCGTGCGTAAGCAGGAAATCAAGGTCGACGCCGAGCGCGTGCGCAGTACAATCGAGGAATTCGCCACTTCTTACGAAAATCCCGACGAAGTCATCAGCTACTATTTGAACGATCGTGAACAGCGCGGTGGCGTCGAGAACCTGGTGCTCGAGGATCAGGTCGTTGACTGGCTACTGGAGCAGGCCCAGGTCGAGGACGAGCGCCAGAGTCTCGACGAGGTGATGAACAGTAAAACCTGATACGGACCAGAGGGCGACGGGCGGCTGATATCACGGATCCGTTGATTTCACGTGATTTGTCCCCTTGCGCCATGCACCTACCGCGAAGCATGGGCGCTGGCTGATAAAATCCGGGGTCGATTCCAAAATTGCTTATCAAGGAAGCACCGAAATGTCCGATATGACGGCTATGAGTCATTTAGAACCAACGAACCTCGGCCTCGTACCGATGGTCGTGGAGCAGACCGCACGCGGTGAACGCGCGTACGACATTTACTCGCGCCTGCTCAAGGAACGCGTCGTTTTCTGTATCGGGCCGGTCGAAGACAACATGGCTAACCTGATCGTGGCGCAGTTGTTGTTTCTCGAGTCGGAAAATCCCGATAAAGACATTCATCTGTACATCAATTCCCCCGGTGGAGCGGTGACCTCCGGATTGGCCATTTACGACACCATGCAGTTCATTCGACCGCATGTGAGCACGATGTGTATCGGTCAGGCTGCCAGTATGGGCGCCTTGTTGCTGGCCGGTGGGGAACAGGGAAAACGTTACTGTCTGCCGCATTCGCGCGTCATGATTCACCAGCCGCTGGGCGGTTATCAGGGCCAGGCGACGGATATTGAAATCCACGCGCGGGAAATTCTACTTATTCGCGACAAACTGAACCGCATTCTGGCCCATCACACCGGACAGAGTCTGGAAAAAATCGGCGTCGACACCGAACGCGATAATTTCATGAGCGGGGAAGAATCGGCCGAATACGGATTGATCGACAAGGTCTTGGATCGGCGCGCCAAGGCGGTCGAATAACCCGGTGGGTGGGGTTTCCTCGATGCGAGGTCGCCCCGTGATGAATCGGTATTTTATTAACAAATCATTGATTTGCGTGCCGCAAATACCGGTTTGGGCGTTCGGTAGGCTGGGCCGAATGGCGCCAGCCCGGGATGCTTCCACGGTGCGGACCGTTGGTGCTTCGACCGGGCAGGGATTCACTGGCCCGGAAATGTATAAAATCGTTGTGAAAAGTTAGGTTGTCATCCTTAATTAATCCGATATGATGACGAAAACGGTTAACTCGACGCTGCTTGGCAGGCGTTCATGGACGAGGGTGGTCGATGTTAGAAGAAATGGGGTGCACGGGCTATGAGCGATGACAAGCACGGTAAGGGCGATGACGGCAAACTGCTGTATTGCTCCTTCTGCGGAAAAAGCCAGCATGAAGTTCGCAAACTGATTGCCGGACCATCCGTGTTCATCTGCGACGAATGCGTCGAGTTGTGCAACGACATCATTCGCGAGGAAATGCAGGAGCATGCCGCTGAATCCGCCGATAAACTCCCCAAGCCGCAGGAACTCAACGAGGCGCTGGATCAGTATGTCATCGGTCAGGCGCGTGCCAAAAAGGTGCTCTCGGTTGCCGTCTACAACCACTATAAACGTCTCGAAGTCAAGAGCAGGAAAGAAGAGGTCGAGATCGCCAAATCCAATATCCTGCTGATCGGTCCGACCGGTTCGGGTAAGACGCTGTTGGCGGAAACGCTGGCACGGCTGCTCAATGTCCCCTTTACCATCGCCGATGCCACCACCTTGACTGAAGCGGGTTACGTGGGCGAGGACGTTGAGAACATCATCCAAAAGCTTTTGCAAAAGTGCGATTACGACGTCGAAAAGGCCCAGACGGGAATCGTGTATATCGATGAAATCGATAAAATTTCGCGGAAGTCGGACAACCCCTCAATCACTCGTGACGTGTCCGGCGAAGGTGTGCAGCAGGCGTTGTTGAAACTCATCGAAGGCACTATCGCCTCGGTTCCGCCGCAGGGTGGTCGCAAGCATCCGCAGCAGGAGTTCCTGCAGGTGGATACGGGCAACATCCTGTTTATCGTCGGCGGCGCGTTCGCCGGGCTGGACAAGGTGATTCGCGATCGTTCGGAGAAGGGCGGCATTGGTTTCTCCGCCGAGGTGCGGGCGAAGGAAGACAAGCGCAACGTCGGCGAGATACTCAGTGAGGTCGAGCCGTCAGATCTCATCCGCTACGGGCTGATTCCGGAATTCGTCGGACGTCTGCCGATCGTGGCAACGCTCGAAGAACTTGATGAGGACGCCTTGGTCAAAATCCTGACCGAACCGAAGAACGCCCTGATCAAACAATATCATCGCCTGTTTGAAATGGAAGGGGCCGATCTGGAAATCCGCGAAGACGCGTTGCGTGCCATATCGCGCAAGGCAATGGAACGAAAAACCGGAGCGCGCGGACTCAGGACGATTCTCGAGCACATTCTGCTGGACACCATGTACGACCTGCCCTCGATGGACAACGTAAGCAAAGTCGTTATCGACGAGTCCGTGATCGAAGGTGACTCCAAGCCGTACATGATTTTCGATGGTACCGATCAACCGCAACTGGCCGCTTCGGACTAAACTCAGCCAGACGACGCGTCTGCTGCACGGTTGATTAATTCTCGTCCGCCCCAACTCTCTGGGGCGTGGGTCCTATTGGGTAACGCGCTTTACAATTTCCACTACCGTGTATCCAGGATGCCTGGAACGCTGAGACGAATTCGCTGGTGCGAGTGCTTCGAGACTCCACCCCTGCCTGAGGAACCCGAATAATGGGCGAGAGTCTACACCCTGATACCGAATCATCACGAGGGAACAAAACCATGGTGCCCGTACTTCCGCTGAGAGACGTTGTGGTATACCCACACATGGTGATACCTCTTTTCGTAGGACGCGAGAAATCGATCAAGGCGCTGGACGCAGCCATGCAGGACAATAAGCAGATCCTGCTGGTAGCGCAGCGCAGCGCCGACGTGGACGATCCACAGCCGGATGATCTCTACGATGTAGGAACCCTGGCGAGCATTCTGCAGCTGCTGAAACTGCCCGATGGCACGGTCAAGGTCTTGGTGGAAGGCGGCGAGCGCGCCAAATTGGCCGAATTCGAAGTCGGGCCGGATTATTTCAGCGCCGACTATGCCGTCATGAGCGAAGAACTCGACCTACCCGAGCAGGAAATCGAGGTGCTGATGCGTTCCGCGACCGGCCTGTTCGATCAGTACGTCAAGCTCAACAAGAAGGTGCCACCCGAGGTGCTGACGTCGCTGGCCTCCATCGACGAGCCGGCGCGGCTGGCCGATACCCTTGCCGCGCACATGGCGCTGAAGCTGGATGAGAAGCAACACGTGCTGCAGATGGGTAATGTGCGTGAACGGCTGGAACACCTGATGGCCTTGATGGAAGGCGAGAATGACATTCTGCAAATGGAAAAGCGCATCCGCGGGCGCGTCAAGCGCCAGATGGAGAAGAACCAGCGCGAGTACTACCTCAACGAACAGATGAAGGCCATCCAAAAGGAGCTGGGTGAGCTGGAGGAAGCACCGAACGAAATAGAGGATCTCGAGCAGAAGATCGAAAAAGCCGGCATGAGCAAGGAAGCCAAGTCCAAGGTGACGGGTGAGTTGAACAAGTTGAAGCTGATGTCGCCGATGTCTGCGGAGGCCACCGTGGTGCGCAACTATATCGATGCGCTGGTGAGCGTGCCGTGGAAGAAACGCAGCAAGATTCGCAATGAAATTGCCGGTGCGGAAGCGGTGTTGGAGGCCGATCACTACGGTCTGGAAAAGGTCAAGGAACGCATACTCGAATACCTTGCCGTGCAACAGCGCGTGCGCAAGTTAAAGGGCCCGATTCTGTGCCTGGTCGGACCGCCGGGAGTGGGTAAGACGTCGCTGGGGCAGTCGATCGCGAAGGCGACCAACCGTAAATTCGTGCGCATGGCACTCGGCGGTGTACGCGACGAGGCCGAGATAAGAGGGCATCGGCGCACCTATATCGGTGCGATGCCGGGCAAGATTATTCAGAATCTGACCAAGGCCGCCACCAAGAACCCGCTGTTTCTGCTGGACGAAATCGACAAAATGGCCATGGATTTCCGCGGTGATCCGGCGTCGGCATTGCTCGAGGTCCTGGACCCGGAGCAAAACCACACCTTTCAGGACCACTACCTGGAGGTGGATTTCGATCTGTCGGAAGTCATGTTCGTTGCCACGGCGAACACCCTGAACATACCGGCCGCCTTGCTCGATCGGATGGAAGTGATTCGTTTGTCCGGCTACACCGAAGATGAGAAGGTCAACATCGCGGTGCGTTATCTGGTTCCGAAACAGCGCGGCAACAACGGCCTCAAGGAAGACGAGCTGGTGATCCGTGAATCGGCGCTGCGTGACATCGTGCGATATTTCACGCGTGAAGCCGGTGTGCGGAATCTGGAGCGTGAAATCGCCAAGATTTGCAGAAAGGTGGTAAAGGAAATTCTGCTCAACGAGAACAAGGGTAAGACCGTGACGGTGACGCCTAAGACCCTGGAAAACTATCTGGGCGTCAAACGCTTCCGTTATGGTCGCGCCGACGAACATGATCAGATCGGCCAGGTGACCGGTCTGGCCTGGACTGAGGTGGGTGGTGAGTTGCTGCGTATCGAAGCGGCGTTGATGCCCGGCAAGGGACGCTTGAGTCACACCGGCCAGCTTGGTGACGTGATGAAGGAGTCGATTCAAGCGGCGATGACGGTGGTGCGCAGTCGTGCGCAGGCGCTGGGTCTGGAGCAAGACGTACACGAAAAATACGATGTCCACATCCACGTTCCCGAGGGGGCGACGCCCAAAGACGGCCCCAGTGCCGGCATCGGAATGTGTACCGCATTGGTATCGGCGTTGACCAATATCCCGGTGCGTGCGGATGTCGCGATGACCGGTGAGATCACGTTGCGCGGCGAAGTATTGCCGATCGGTGGCCTCAAGGAAAAGCTGCTGGCGGCGCACCGCGGGGGTATACAAACCGTGATTATTCCCGAAGAAAACGAACGGGATCTGGTCGAAATTCCGAAAAACATCAAACAGAACCTTGACATCCAGCCCGTGCGATGGATCGACCAGGTACTGGGCGTGGCCCTGGCCGCGCAACCATCACCGCGCGCTGAAGGCGCATCGCCCCAACCGGATGCAAAGACCAGCAAGAACGAAAAAGAAAGCACATCGACAGAAGGGACCCGTCGCACCCGTAAAGGCCAGCTAAGACATTGAATTTAGTGCTTGGCTGCGTCTGATTTGACACACTGCTACGCCACCGCGGGCATGGATGCCCGCAAAAGCCGTCTTGACACCGAAAAAAACGACTTGGTATAAAGCCGAGCGCTCTGCGTAGCTGCAACGGCCGCCAATGAGTGAGCGACCACCGCATAGTTGTTTGTAGGTCGCTTTGGAAATAACTACTCAAAACGCTAAAAAGGGGACGCCTTAGATATGAAAAAGACTGATCTAATTGACGCAATGGCCGATGCAGCAGATATCTCGCGTGCCGCCGCAGGACGCGCCTTGGATGGGATGATCGACGCGATCACCAAATCCATGCAGGACGGTGAACCGGTGTCGATCGTTGGCTTCGGCACGTTTCTCGTGCGCGAGCGCGCAGCCCGTACCGGCCGTAACCCGAAAACCGGCGATACGATCCAGATCGCGGCGTCGCGTACGCCCGCATTTAAGGCTGGCAAAGCACTAAAAGATGCGGTAAATTAGCGGGCTTCTCGAGGGGTGCTTAGCTCAGCTGGGAGAGCATCGCCCTTACAAGGCGAGGGTCGCAGGTTCGATCCCTGCAGCACCCACCAGGATGATCTAGGAGTGGTAGTTCAGTTGGTTAGAATACCGGCCTGTCACGCCGGGGGTCGCGGGTTCGAGTCCCGTCCACTCCGCCATTTCTGAACGTAGACGGGGTATCTGCAAAGATGCCCCGTTTGCATGTTGGGCACCTTAAAACTCACGTTTCGGACACATCATGCTGCAGGCTATCAGAGACAAGGCTCAAGGCTGGATCGCCTGGGTCATCGTAATTCTCATCAGCGTTCCGTTCGCGCTTTGGGGTATCCAGGAGTACCTCGGAGTCGGTGACGAGCCGATTGTCGCGCAGGTTGACGGTACAGAGATAACCGAACGGGAGTTGGATCGCCGCGCGCGTAATTATCGAGACACGCTGCGCGCGCGACTGGGGGCATCCTATCGTCCCGACCTGATCAGCGAAGAGGTGTTGCGGGCCCAGATGCGTGAGCAGTTGATTGACGAGCGCGTATTGCTGAGTACGGCCAACGATTGGAAGCTGCGGATGAAGGATCAATCCGTGGCCGCGTTCATCCGTGCCATACCGTCGTTTCAGCGTGACGGACAGTTCGACACGGATCTATACGAAGTGGCGCTGCGCAACCAGGGGTTGAATCGTCCAATGTTCGAAACCAATGTCCGTCAGGATATGGTGATGAATCAGATTCGAGCGGCCGTTCGTTCCAGCGCGTTTACCACCGAACACGAAATTGCCGAAGCGGTGCGGCTCGAGCGTCAGGAACGCGAGTTGCTTTATGCGGTTATCCCCGCCGAACAGTTCGAAGATGACGTCGACGTGACGGATCAGGCGCTACAGGCTTACTACGAGGAAAATCAATCGCTATACCTCGTGCCCGAAGAAGTATCGGTACAGTATCTCACCCTCGATATTGCAGAACTTACCACCCAGGTCGAGGTGGACGATGCACAACTGCGCAACTATTTCAAACAGCACGAAACCGAGTTCCGTGTCCCTGAAGAACGGAAGATGCGCCATATTCTGGTCAAACTGGAAGAAGGCGCGGATGCGGACGCGGAAGCCCGCGCACTGGAAAAAGCCACGGCGTTGAAACGGCGTATCGACGCGGGCGAGGACTTTGCGGTGGTCGCCGAGGCCGAGTCGGGTGATCCGGGGTCGGCGCAAAAGGGTGGCGACCTGGGTTGGGTGGAGCCGGGTATGATGGTCGAGGCGTTCGACAATGCGGGCTTTGAACTCGACGTCGGCGTGCTTAGCGAGCCGGTGCGCACCGAGTTCGGCTATCACTTGATCGAAGTGACTGAGGTGAAATCCGGCGGTGAAGCCGGTTTCGAGTCGGTCCGTAGCGAGGTCGAAAAGGCCTTTCGCCGCGTCGAGGCGGAAAACCGTTTCTACGACAACGCTGAACGCCTGGCGACGCTCGCGTACGAAAACGCCGGCAGTCTTGCGCCAGCAGCGGAGCAACTGGGGTTGGAAATTCGTACGACGAAACCGTTTTCCCGCGCCAGCGCCCCGCCTGAGTTGAACTCGCCCAAGGTCCTGAGGGCGGCCTTCAGCGCTGATGTGCTGGAAAACGGAAACAACAGCGAAGTGATCGAGATCACCCCGGAACGCGCCGTGGTGCTGCGAGTGCTGGATCATTCACCCGAGCATTACAAACCGTTCGCGGAAGTCCGCGAGCAGGTCGAAAAGGCCTATCGGGGCGCGAAGGCCGCGGAAGCGACGGCCGCTGCGGGACAAGAGGCGCTGGACCAACTGGCCAAAGGTGGCGGTTCGCTCAAGGATTTGGCAGAGGCAAAGGGCTGGAAACTGGAGCAACCGGGAAAAATTGCCCGCAGCGCGACAATGGTTCCTCGTTCGATCGTCAACACGGCGTTCTCGCTAAATGCGCCCGCCGACGGGGCGGTTACTTATGGCGGCTCCCGCTTGGGTAATGGCTACGCGATAATTGAACTCGGTGGAGTGACCGACGGGCAAGTCGCCGAATTGGACGAAGACGAAAAAACGGCCATCGACACGCGCTTACGTACGGAAGCCGGCCGCGGTGAACTGGAAAGCGTGGTGGCGGCGTTGCGATCGCGCGCCGATGTCGAGTTGGTTGGCGGAGAATAGGCGCCAGACGCGCTGCTTCGGTTACGATGAACGGCGGCCCGCGGGCCGCCTTTTCGATCGCGCATTGTACCGCATCGACTATTCCAATCAGGTGCGACAGGTAGATAATCATGAGCCTACCCTACATCAAACAGGTACCCGATCAGCAAGGATGGTTCGGCGAGTACGGCGGCGCGTTCTTGCCCCCGCAATTGGAAAAGCCGTTTGCGGAAATCGCCGCTGCCTACCAGCGAATCGCTCGATCGGCAGACTTTCAAAACGAACTCGCCTATATCCGTAAGCACTTTCAAGGCCGTCCAACCCCGGTTCACTACGCGCGTAATCTGTCCCGGCATCTGGGAGGTGCGCTGATTTACTTGAAGCGCGAGGACCTGAATCACACCGGGGCGCATAAACTCAACCATTGCATGGCCGAAGCGCTACTGGCGAAACACATGGGTAAGCGGCGCTTGATCGCCGAAACCGGAGCGGGTCAACACGGCGTGGCGCTGGCAACGGCAGCGGCATACTTCGAACTCGAATGCGAAATCCACATGGGCGAGGTCGATCTCGAGAAGGAGCATCCCAATGTGGTGCGCATGAAGTTGTTGGGAGCGCAGGTGGTTCCGGTCGGATTCGGTGGACGGACGTTGAAGGAAGCCGTGGACTCGGCGTTCCAATCCTACTTGCAGGATCCCGTGACGAGCATTTATGCAATCGGCTCGGTCGTCGGTCCGCACCCGTTTCCTACCATGGTGCGTGATTTCCAGCGTATCGTGGGGCAGGAGGCCCGAGAGCAGATCCTGGAGATGACCGGCGGCATCCTGCCGGATCATGTGGCGGCCTGCGTCGGCGGCGGCTCCAATGCCATGGGAATTTTTCAGGGTTTTATCGACGACGAGGGGGTCCGACTGCACGGTGTCGAGCCGCTCGGGAGAGGGGCCAAACTGGGCGATCATTCGGCTACGATCACCTACGGGCACGATGGGCAGATCCACGGCTTCAGGTCCCTGGTGTTGACGGATGACGAAGGCAACCCCGCTCCCGTGCATTCGATCGCATCGGGACTGGACTATCCCGGCGTCGGTCCGGAACACGCGTATCTGCACAAACAGGGCCGCGTCGAGTATCACGCAGTGAACGATGATCAGGCCTTGTCGGCCTTCTACCAGCTATCCCGCTTGGAGGGGATCATTCCCGCATTGGAGAGCGCGCACGCCTTGGCACACGCCATCCGCATGGCGCCCGACCGGGCGGGGGAGACTATCCTGGTCAATCTCTCCGGCCGGGGCGACAAAGATATCGACTATGTGACCGAGACGTTTGGCTACGGAGAACAAGCCGCCGAAGTCGAGCCCTAGTCGCTCGTTGCGCTGGGTTTCAGTCTTTCTGATCCCAGCCAACGACCACGTCATTGTCGAGCGTGATCCTGAGGTCATAGCGATTATGGCCTCGGTGGTCGTACTTCCAGATTTCCTTTTTTTTGGTCTTCAACATTTTCTGGTCGACGTCATGCGGTTCACCCAGCGCATCGAACAGTTGGTCCGCAGTCTGACCTTCCCAGAAGCGCTGTTCGAGCAAGCTGGCGACCAGCGCCTCGTCACGGTATTTGCCCAGCAGGTAACGCCGCCGGCGCCTCCTGTACAGACCTACCAACCCAACGACCAGCGCGCCGACGCCCGCGACACCGGCGGCCAAAACGATCCACCCGAGGTATTCGCCGACCATGGCAATACCGATCATCAACAGGCCAATGGCTGTCATCCAGGTTTTCCAACGGCGCCGGGATTTAGCGCTGCGTCTGGCCATGGACATCGAAAAATAGTCGTGCCTGCGCTCGATGGCGCGGTTTGATTGCGCCCATCACCCGCGAGTCGTCGCGCACGGAAAACGGGGCGTTGTGCAGGCGCTCGATGGCTCGCCGATGCGCAGAGTGACTGTACAACTTGGTGCCTATGCCATGCCCAGGATGTGATAGCCGGAATCGACGTACAGCACATCACCGGTAATACCCGAAGCGAGATCTGAACAAAGAAAGGCGGCAGCATTGCCGACTTCGTCGATCGTGACGTTGCGTCTGAGTGGAGTTTTCGCTTCCGCCTCCGCAAGCATGCTGCGGAAATTGCTGATGCCCGATGCGGCGAGCGTGCGAATCGGGCCTGCGGACACCGCGTTGACGCGGTGTCCGTCAGGTCCCATAGAATCCGCCAGATAGCGCACATTTGCTTCCAAGCTGGCCTTGGCGACCCCCATGACATTGTAGTTCGGCAAGGTGCGCACGGCGCCAAGATAACTCATGGTGAGCAGCGCCCCGTTGCGCCCTGTCATCATGCCGCGGCCGGCCTTTGCCAGGGCGGCGAAACTGTACGAACTGATATCGTGAGCAATCATGAACCCTTCGCGTGTCACTGCTTCTACATAAGTGCCCTCTAATTGGTCTCGCGGGGCGAAGCCGACCGAGTGGACAATGATATCCAGGCCGTCCCATTGCTTGCCCAGTTCTGCAAAGGCATGGTCGATCTGTTCGTCACTCGCGACGTCCAGGGGTAGGACGACGTCGCTGTCGAACGCTTTGGCGGCGTCCGCGACGCGCTTTTCGAGCTTTTCGGTCTGATAGGTCAGGGCCAGAGCAGCGCCCTCGCGGTGCATGGCCTTGGCGATACCATAGGCGATGGAACGATTACTGGCGATACCCACGACTAGGGCACGCTTGCCTTGAAGAAAACCCATATCAAAACCCTCAAGTTGGTCACGGAGAAAAGCTGCTGACAAGTGGCCGGCAGGATGCGAACATCCGCCATGTCCATTGTGTATCCTTGCTCCCGGTCAGCCGGTGCTCGGGAGATTGTTCATGGCTGGGTTGAGCGGTACGCCTGTGCTACTCTTTCGCGCCGTTTGGCGTAAAAAGTTCACCCGGGTACCGTTGCTCGGTTCTGCGAGCCAAATCCTCGGAATATATTGAATATTACGGGGTATTGCGCCTGATCATGAACGAAAACCTACGCTCCGCCTTGCGGGGATACCCAAGGGTAACGAATGCGGATGCCCGTCGTCGAACAGGCGCCATGAAACAAAGTTACCGAAATCGATCCTTCGGGGCAAAGAAAAGTACAGGTATGCGTGCAGGGCAATCTCGGACGATCGGACGCTTGATGATGCTCGCGGCAGTCGGACTGGCGTTTGGCGGTTGTGGCGCTCCGCCTTGGAACGACCCCTATAAAGGGCACGATGAAGCTACCTCGGGCCCGACCATCTACAGCTCGTTCTCCGAAAGACCCAAGCACCTCGACCCGGCCCGCTCCTATGCCGCGAACGAATGGGCCTTCATTTCCCAGATCTATGAGCCGCCCCTGCAATACCATTTTCTCAAACGCCCGTACGAGTTGACGGTGTTGACGGCGGCCGCGATGCCGACCGTCACGCATTTCGACGCATCAGGCAAGCCGTTGCCGCCCGATGCCGATCCGTCTGGTATTGCCTACACCGACTACACCGTTCGTATTCAAACGGGTATCAGGTATCAGCCGCATCCGGCCTTCGCCCGCGAGCCGGACGGCGGCTATCGCTACTGGCCGCTCGCCAGCGGCGCACTGGAGGACATATTCATACTGTCTGATTTCACCGCGACCGATTCGCGCGAGTTGACGGCCGACGACTACGTCTACCAGATCAAGCGTCTCGCGTTTGCGCCCAATCATTCGCCGATTGCCGGGCTGATGTCGGAGCACATCCGCGGCTTTGCATCCTTTGCCAAGGAGACGAAGGCGGCTTTCGACCGTTTGCAGGCACAATCCGACGAGAAGCACCCCTGGCTGGATCTCCGGCAGTACGATCTGCAGGGCGTGCGCGTACTCGACCGCTATACCTATGCCATTCGAATCGACGGCAGCTATCCGCAGTTCATCTATTGGCTGGCGATGAACTTTTTCGCCCCCATGCCATGGGAGGCGGATCGCTTCTACCGCCAGCCGGGAATGAATGAGCGCAATTTGACCCTGCACTGGTATCCGATTGGCACCGGACCGTTCATGTTGTCGGAAAACAATCCGAATCTGCGTATGGTGCTCGAGTTCAATCCCAATTTCCATGGTGAGGCCTACCCGGGCGAAGGCTCCGCTGAAGATCGCGCCGCGGGTCTGCTCGACGACGCCGGGAAGCCCATGCCGTTCCTCAAACGGGCCGTCTACAGCCTCGAGAAGGAAGCGATCCCGCGCTGGAACAAGTTCCTGCAAGGTTACTATGACAACTCGGGCATATCGTCGGACAGCTTCGATCAGGCGGTGCAGATCGGTTCCAGCGGCGAGGCGACCTTGACGGACGAGATGCGCCGCCAGGGCATTGCGTTGAGTACCGCGGTCGAGACGTCGATTTACTACACCGGGTTCAACATGAAAGATCCGCTTGTCGGCGGCGATTCGGAGCGGGCCCGGTTGTTGCGGCATGCCATCGCGATCGCATTCGATATGGAAGAGTACATCTCGATCTTCCGCAACGGCCGCGGCGAGTCGGCGCAAAGCCCGTTGCCGCCGGGGATATTCGGTTATCGTGGCGGCGTGGCGGGTGTGGATCCGGATATTTACGACGTGATCGACGGCAGAATCCGGCGCAAGCCGATCGAAGCCGCCCGGGCGTTGTTGCGCAAGGCCGGGTATCCTGACGGCCGCGATCCGAACACCGGCGGGCCGTTGATCCTGAACTACGATACCGCGGCGTCAGGCCCCGAATACAAAGCGCTCATGGACTGGCATCGCAAACAGTTCGAGAAACTCGGCATCGAACTGGTCATTCGCGCGACCGACTACAATCGCTTTCAGGACAAGATGCTCAACGGAACGGCACAGATCTATTCCTGGGGCTGGAACGCGGATTATCCTGATCCGGAAAATTTCTTCTTCCTGCTGCACGGACCCAACGCGAAAGCGGATCATAAGGGCGAGAACGCGTCGAACTACGCCAACCCCGAATTCGACCGGTTGTTCGATCGCATGAAGAATCTCCCCAATACGGCGGAGCGTCAATCCCTGATCGACCAGATGACCGACATTCTGCGTCACGATAAGCCGTGGATCTGGGGTTTCTATCCCAAGGGCTTCAGTCTGCATCACAGTTGGTACGGTAACGCCAAGCCGCATTTGATGGCCAACAATACGTTGAAGTACAAAAAAATCGATCCCGTGCTGCGCGATTTGAAACAACGTGAATGGAATCAGCCCGTAACCTGGCCGCTCAAACTCGTCGGGCTGGTGTTCGTCATGTCGCTGATACCGGCGGTGGTCGGCTTCTACCGGCGCGAGCGCAGGGCAGCGCGATGATTGCGTACATCATCCGCCGCATGCTGTACGCCATACCGATCCTGATCGGGGTCAACGCACTTACCTTCGTCTTGTTTTTCGTCGTCAATTCGCCCGACGACATGGCGCGCATGCATTTGGGCATGAAGCGCGTCACGCCCGAGGCCATCCAATCCTGGAAGGCCGAGCACGGCTACGATCTTCCCTTGCTCTACAACCAGGCGGCCGAGGGCGCGGCAAAACTGACCGATACGATCTTTTTCGAAAAATCCGTGAAGTTGTTTAAATTCGAGTTCGGCCAGTCCGACAACGGTCGCGACATCGGCTACGACATCTCGCAGCGCATGTGGCCCAGTCTCGCCATCGCCGTGCCGACGCTGATCGTGGGGCTGGCGGTCAATGTCACTTTCGCCCTGCTGCTGGCCTTTTTTCGCGCCACCTATTTCGATTTTTGGGGCGTGGTGCTGTGCGTGGTGATGATGTCCATATCGGGTCTTTTTTACATCATCGGCGGTCAGTACGTGGCCGGAAAAATGCTCAACCTCGTCCCGATATCCGGATATGACACGGGCATGTCCGCGGCGAAGTTTCTGATCCTGCCCGTCATCATTGGCGTCGTCGGCGGCATCGGTTCGGGTTCACGCTGGTATCGGACGCTGTTTCTGGAGGAGATCAACAAAGATTATGTGCGCACGGCGCGCGCCAAGGGTATGGCCGAACACTGGGTGTTGTTCAGGCATGTGTTACAGAACGCCTTGATACCGATACTGACCGGCGTGGTGGTGGTGTTGCCGCTGTTGTTCATCGGCAGCCTGTTGACCGAATCGTTCTTCGGCATACCGGGTCTGGGCAGCTATACCATCGACGCCATCAGCTCGCAGGACTTCGCCATCGTGCGCGCGATGGTGTTTCTCGGGGCCGTGCTGTACATCACCGGACTGGTATTGACCGATATCTCCTACACGCTGGTCGATCCGCGGGTCAGGCTGTCGTGAGGGCGAGATAAGGACATGCCGCAACCCGTTCTGCTCTGGACCGATATCCTGATCTGGCTGCTGGTCGCGATCAGTTCGCTGTTCGCCTGGTATACCGTACAACACGAACACCTGAGCGCACCGTGGCGGCGTGTAGCGCGCAGTCGCACCGCCAGGAGCGCGCTGGTAGTCCTGGCGGCCTATATTCTGGTGGGCCTGCTCGACTCGGTTCATTTTCATCCGCGCATCGACAACCCCGGCGACGGGCAGCAACGCTATTCCTCCAGTATTGTCAGCCTGCTCGATATCGTTGCCGAGCCATTGCGGGTGCGGCGCGAGACGACCTATTCGGCGCCCCTCGCGACGCATGCGTACGTCAAAGAAACCATCGACACGCCCGACGGCGGCAGTATTCGTGCCTACCCGCGCCTGGAACACGGCGGGGCGCACCTCGACGACCCGGAATCCGAATGGCTGGGCGACATCATCCGGCTCGCCTCGTTCGGTGCGCTCGGGGGTGGCGCGCTATGGGTTATGTTTCTCGCGGGTATTTCGAAGCTGTCCGCACGGGGAGCAGATGGTCGCTGGCAACGCCGCGCCAAAGACCTGTTGTCAGGGGCGCGGGATACCTCCTGGAATGCCGCGCTGTGGACTCTGTTGGCGCTGTTGGCGTTGCTCGGAGTCTGTGTGGCGTTGAGCAGCCAGTACCACGTCCTGGGCACCGACAAGGTCGGTCAGGACGTCTTTTACCAGGCAGTGAAAAGCATCCGCACCGGCTTGGTCATCGGCACCTTGACGACCTTGGTCATGCTGCCGGCCGCAATTCTGCTTGGCGTGATGGCCGGTTATTTCAAGGGCTGGGTCGACGACGTCATACAGTACCTGTACACCACCCTCAACTCGATACCCAGTGTGTTGTTGATCGCCGCGGCGGTGCTGATGATGCACATTTATATAAGTAACCATGCCGACGACTTCAACAGCGTGACCGAAAGAGCGGACCTGCGCCTGTTGTTTCTGTGCGGCATCCTCGGTGTCACGAGCTGGACCGGCTTGTGCCGTCTGTTGCGGGGCGAAACCTTCAAGTTGCGGGAACTCGACTACGTTCAGTCGGCTTACGCACAGGGCGTGGGGCACTTCACGATACTGTACCGCCACATCGTTCCGAATGTATTGCATATTGTATTGATTACCGTGGTGCTTGATTTCAGCGGTTTGGTATTGGCCGAGGCCGTGCTTTCCTACATCAACATCGGTGTCGACCCGAGTACCGACAGTTGGGGCAATATGATCAACGGCGCGCGCCTGGAGCTGGCGCGGGAGCCGGTGGTCTGGTGGTCGTTGGCGGCGGCCTTCTTCTTCATGTTCACGCTGGTGCTCGCTGCCAACCTGTTTGCCGACGCCGTGCGCGATGCCTTCGATCCCCGTTTGAGGACTGTTCGTTGAATACGCAAGCACCGCTGGCGGATCGGCCGTCGAGCGACAATGACCGGGTGTTGCAGGTACGCAATCTGCAGACCTGGCTGGGCGGGGCGGCGAATCCGGTGCGGGCGGTCGACGGAATCGATTTTGAGATCCGCAAGGGCGAGACCTTCGCCTTGCTCGGCGAATCGGGCTGCGGCAAATCCATGACCGCGCTGTCCATCATGCGTTTGCTGCCGCCGTCGGGCCGTATCGTGGACGGCGATATCCTGGTGCACGACCGCAATCTGCTCGACTTGCCCGAATCGGCCATGCGCAAGGAACGCGGCGGGCGCATCGCCATGATCTTCCAGGAGCCTATGACGTCGCTCAACCCGGTGATGACTGTCGGTAACCAGATCGGTGAAGCGGTGCGGTTGCACGATGCGGCGTCCAGGGGGCGTCTGGAAACGCGCGTCATCGAGTTACTCAAGGCGGTGGGGATTCCCGACCCGCCGCGACGTGCCACCGAGTATCCGCATCAGCTCTCGGGTGGTATGAAACAGCGCGTGATGATCGCGATCGCCCTGGCGGGACGCCCCGAACTCCTGATAGCCGACGAGCCAACCACGGCCCTCGATGTCACGATTCAGGCCCAGGTACTGAATCTGCTCAAGACGCTGCAGCGCGAAACCGGCATGGCGATCATGCTGATCACCCACGATCTGGGCATAGTCGCCGAGGTTGCCGATCGCGTGGCCGTGATGTACGCGGGACAAATTGTCGAAACCGCCGACGTCAACGAGTTTTTTGCACAACCGCGCCATCCCTACAGCCAAAAGCTGTTCCGGGCGGTCCCGACGGCGGAGAAGCGTGCTCGCGAATTGGACGTGATTCCGGGTATGGTGCCCCCCTTGAGCACGGCGTTTGCCGGTTGCCGCTTCGTCGAACGCTGCGCGGTTGCCAACCCGGCGTGTGCCGAATCGCTTCCGCCTTGGCGTGGTGACGAAAATTCCGGATACCTCTGTCACCTGGATGTCGCCACGGCGCGCGTGGCCTTCGTAACCAAGCAGGACGTCCATCGCGTGGACCGGCTGACCCATGACCCTCAGCTATTGACCGCGACCGATGTCAAGGTGCATTTCCCGATTCTGAAGGGCGTATTTCGACACACGGTCGGGTTCGTGCGCGCCGTCGACGGCGTTGATCTGGCGATTGCGCCGGGTCGTACGCTGGCACTGGTCGGCGAGTCGGGTTGCGGTAAAACGACTGTGGGCAAGGCGTTGCTGCAGTTGATCCGCCCGACGGCAGGCCGGGTGCAGTTCGACGGTGTAGAATTGACGACGTTGCGTGGCGGTGCGCTGCGACGCAAGCGTCGCGAATTTCAGTTTATATTTCAGGATCCGGCCTCCTCCATGAATCCGCGGATGCTGGTCGGCGATATCGTCGCGGAGGGTTGGGTAGCGCAAGGCGAGGGCGGTCGTCGCCTGCAGCGCTGGGAACGCGCGCAGGCACTGTTGCGGCAGGTCGGGATGTCGGCGGATTCGGTCAGCCGCTATCCGCACGAGTTCTCCGGCGGGCAACGCCAGCGGATCTGTATCGCGCGGGCGCTGGCTTTGCAGCCCAAATTGATCGTCTGTGACGAACCGACCAGCGCTCTGGATGTGTCGGTGCAAGCCCAGGTGCTGAATCTGCTGCGTTCCTTACAGAAGGATCTCGGTCTGGCCTATTTGTTCATTACCCACAATATTTCCGTCGTATCCTATCTCGCTCATGACGTGGCGGTGATGTATCTCGGGCGAATTGTCGAGCAAGGTACAGCCGACGAGGTGCTTGCGCGGCCGGCACATCCTTATACCCAAGCGCTGTTGGCCGCAGTACCGATCCCCGATCCCGGTTACGAACGACCCGAAGTCGTACTGGCCGGCGACATGCCGTCACCGGCCGCGCCGCCTCAGGGGTGCCACTTTCACCCGCGCTGCCCGCAGGCATCGTCTGAATGTAAGGAAGGTTATCCGGCCAGTGTTGAACTCAGCGCGACGCACCGGGTGAGCTGTATCCGCTATCGCGGCTAGCCTGCATGTTGCACCACAGTATCCGGGATGATCGCGCCGGCCGGGCGCCTCTGGGCGCCGCTCTGGAGGGAAAACCATAACCGTAGCTAGGGTTTGAGTGAAGGGCAAGTCCGAGCGTGCATGGACAAGCGAGGGCCCGGATAGAGCACGGGTCGATGACGCATCGTTACTTCAGGAATGACAAGGCTACCGATGTTTCGCGCCTTGTTTGACGGCAAGTTCGCCCTGCCCAGTGATCGCCTGGCGCGACATGCAGGTTAGCTCGCGTCAACCGGGCGAACTCAGCGTCGTCGCGTCCATGTGGGGCGCGCCGACGTAGACCAGCAGGCGCTGCCCCGGCTTGATCAAACGGCCCGGAATGCCGTTCCAGCGCCGTAACTCGTTGACGCTGACACCGAAGCGGCGCGCGATGACATACAGCGAATCGCCTTTGCGGACGCGGTAGCCTATCGGCTTGGCTTGCTCGGTCAGGCTGGCAAGCGGCGTCTCAACGGCTGCGGAAAGCGGAATCAGTATGTCGTCGCCGGCGATGATGCGGTTCGAATTCAATTGGTTGGCACGTTTTATGGCATCCACCCGCACGCCGTGTCGCCGGGCGATAGCCGCCAGTGTATCGCCGCGCCGAATCCGGTGGCGCGCCCAGCGCAAGCGTTGGGAATCGGTCAGATCGGCCAGTGCTGTACGCAACCTGGGTTCTGCTTCGGTGGGTACGACAAATCGGTGTGGTCCCTCCGGGCGGGTTGCCGACCGGTTGTAGCCGGCATTCATCGCGGCGAATTGCTCCAGCGGCACTTCGGCCAATCGAGCGGCGACGCGCAAATCGGTCTGGCTGCCGGCGTCGACGACGGTCAGCCGGGGTCGATCCCCGAGTTCAGGCAGCACCAGGCCGAACGCCGCGGGATTCGCAATGAGGTGCGCAAGCGCGAGCAGGCGCGGAACGTAGCGGTCGGTTTCTCGAGGGAGTTCCAATGACCAGAAATCGGTTGGTTTGCCGTGCCTGCGATTGCGGTGAGCGGCTCTGGCGACTTTTGCGCCGCCGGCATTGTACGCGGCCAGCGCGCGCAACCAGTCGCCATCGAAGCGCTTGTGCAGGTGTTCCAGATAGTCGAGCGCCGCCTCGGTCGAGGTGACGACATCTCGTCTGGCGTCGTACCACCAATCCATCTCCAGACCGAAGCGCTGCGCGGTGGCCGGCATAAACTGCCAGAGTCCGGCCGCCCCGTCGGGCGAATAGGCAAAGGGTCGGTAGCCGCTTTCAATGGCCGGCAGCAGGGCCAGTTCGGTCGGCAGGCCGCGCTGCTCGACCGCGTCGAGTAGGAAGTGCAGGTAATCCGTGCCGCGTCCGAGCAATTTGTCGAAGGACGGACGATGGCGGCTGAGGTGCCGCATCTCTTGCGTGACTCGGCGGTGTTCAACGTGACCTAAGCCATAGCCGTTGATCAGGCGTGTCCACAGACTTGTGACGGGTTGCGGGTCCTCGGACGGTTGGGGGTGCACGGAGAATTCAGTCAATCCCCAGGCCGGCTCGTGCGCAAAAACAGCCTCATTGTCTGGGTGCGCCGAGACAATGATTTGCTGAGAGACGGGGGGCTGAACTACGATGGTTCGCGGCGTGTCGATTTTCGCGCAGCCGGCTGACAATAAGATCGCCAGCAGGAGCATAGCCCCCGAAATTTGTCCGGATACAATACGGTCGGTGCGCTCAACATGGCAGGCGGATATCGGGCTGACTGTGCGTCGCGATAGCGTCATCTGGCGAATATACGCAAAGGTCGAGTTGGATTCCAGAGTGTCTGAGGTGGGGAAAAAATGACGGTCGATTACCTTGTCTGAGGACGAAGCATTTGCGCAGATTCGAGATTGGCGCAAACTGCCGCTGGGCGAGCTGATTGCCGATTCCGAGACGGAAGTATTGACAAGATTGTGCGCAGGGTTATTTGGCTACCACCTGATCCAGCTTGGCGAGTTCGGCGACAGCCAGGCCTATTTGTCAAGCTGCCCGGTGCAGGCGAAATCGGTGCTGCAGGTTGGCGTACGGAACGCGGCCGACGATACCCACGCGGTCGCCGAGAGCTTCCGGCTGCCCATTGCGACCGACAGTATCGACGCGCTGATCCTGCCGCATGTGCTGGAGTTCTCCGCCGATCCACATCAACTGTTGCGCGAAGCGGATCGGGTGCTGATTCCAAACGGTCGCCTGGTGCTGAGCGGATTCAACCCCTTGAGTCTGTTCGGTTTGCGCCGCCTGTTGTCGGCACGCAAGAAAAGCGCACCCTGGTCCGGGCAGTTCGTCCCCTACCATCGCCTGCAGGATTGGTTGTCTCTCATCGCCTTCGATATCGAAAGTACCGAGGTGCTGATGTTTCGACCGGCGTTTTCCCGCGTTTCCTGGCTCCACAAGTTCGCGTTCCTGGAGCGTTACGGCAAGCGATTTTGGCCCATGCTCGCCGGCGTCTACGTGGTCAGCGCCGTGAAGCGCGTTTCACGCCTGACCCCCATAGAACCGCGCTGGCGGCGTCTGCGCCCGACGGGTGCCGGCGCCATCGAACCTACCGCTCGGGGTATGCATCGTGAATGATCCGTTGGTTGAAATCTTTTCAGACGGCGCGTGCCGCGGCAATCCCGGCCCGGGCGGGTGGGGAGTGATACTACGTTACAAGGATAGTGAAAAGTCACTATACGGCGGTGAACGCGATACGACTAACAATCGAATGGAACTGATGGCGGTGATCAGCGGTCTGGAGGCGTTGCACCGCTCCAGCCGGGTACGTGTGACAACCGATTCGCAGTACGTTAAGAATGGAATTACGCAATGGATCTCCAACTGGAAACGCAACGGCTGGAAGACGGCTGCAAGACAACCCGTGAAGAATATTGATCTATGGCAGAGATTGGATGAACTGGTCGCGCGACACGACGTGGGCTGGGCCTGGGTCAAAGGGCACAGCGGGCATCGAGAAAACGAACTTGCGGACCAGTTGGCAAACAGGGGCATCGATGAACTGTCTTAGTGTCTGCATCCCCACCGCGACGCGAGCCGCAATTTACGGGGGGAAACGATCAGGCGTTCCCGCGCGCGCGCCGGAATGCGCCGCTATTCACAAAGGTTTCGAATGCGTCAAATAGTGCTGGATACCGAAACGACTGGTCTGGAGCCCGAACAAGGCCACCGGATCATCGAAATCGGCTGTGTCGAACTGGTGGAGCGCCGACCGACGGGCAATCATTTTCACCAGTATTTGCAACCCGATCGATTGATCGATGCCGCCGCGATCGAGGTCCACGGGATCACCAACGAGTTTCTCGACGACAAACCGCGATTTGCGGATGTTGCCGACGACCTGATCGCCTATCTGCGCGATGCCGAACTGATCATTCACAATGCGCCGTTCGACGTTGGCTTTCTCAATGCGGAACTGCAGCGGTTGGCGAAATTCGAGGCCTTGGAACACTATTGCAAGGTGCTCGACACCTTGGTCATGGCTCGCCGCATGCACCCGGGACAGCGCAATAGTCTCGACGCATTGTGTACTCGCTACGAGGTGAACAATATGCACCGTGAAAAACACGGTGCGTTGCTCGATGCCGAGATTCTCGCCGACGTCTATCTGGCCATGACCGGTGGCCAAACCAGCCTGTCGCTGGAGGGCGAAAGCAAAGCCGGCGAATCCGGGCGAGCTCAGCAAATACGCCGCTTGCCTGAGGATCGGCCGTCGGTACTCGTGCTCAGGGCAAACCCCGAAGAACTCGCCGCACACGAGGCCCGGTTGGTAGCCATCGATGCGGCCAGCGGGGGTAACACCGTATGGCGCAGTATGATCGATTCGGACAATGGTTAGCCATATTCCGCCCGTCGCGCGACTGATGCCGTCCGCGCCGGCATGCCATCGGCGTCATATTGCAAAGCGCCATCGATCACAAAGCGGATCTGGTTGTCATGGGGCAGATGTACCCACGGCTTGGCCGGACGCCACGCGTTCGGCTCCACGGCGCGCAAGGTTGCGCAACACTCCGTCATTTCCGTCCTGGTCGTACCCAATGCCCGGGTGTGAACCAAACGTAATCGAAACGACGTGTGCGCTCCGGCGGGCCTGATGCCGATGGGTTGCAGCGACCAGTGATTCATCGAAAACGCGTTTATCTACCCGCCGAGCCCACGGACGGTCACCGCGTCCTCGTCGAACGGATGTGGCCCCGCGGCTTGACCAAAGCTAACGCGTGCGTCGATTTGTGGTTAAAAGAAATCGCGCCATCGGCGGATCTGCGCCGTTGGTATGGGCACGATGCCAACCGTTGGGCGGAATTCCGAACCCGCTACCTGGTCGAACTGGACGGGAATCAAGATGCCGTGGGCCGATTGTTGGCGCTGGCGAAGCGGGGTGAGTTGACGCTGCTCTATGCGTCCCGCGACCTGCCGGGTAGCAGTGCCGAGGTGTTGCAGGCCTATCTGCTGGCCCAGGCGAGCTCCGTATAGGCCCTGCCGCTGCTGATATCCGTTTCAGGTATCGGGCGGCCGGTAAGCTTTGCGCCGAACCGCGCCGATACCCACGGCAAGTGCGGAGCCGAACAGCCAGATTCCGGCCGGGATCGGTACGACCTGATTGAAGTCAGTGTCGCCCGCAGCAAAATTTTGGGTCCAATAGGTACGGAGCGGAAAGCTCGACTCCTGGCCGAGATCGGTCAAGAGCAGGCCCGAGTCGTTCAGCTGAAAGAAATAACCGACGCCTAAATCCGTGAATGTATCGTTCAGGATGTTACCGCGGTGATCGATGCTGCCCATCCAGCCTGCGCCCCATGTGCTCCAATCGCTGTCCCTCCAGGTCCTGCCGACTTCGTCCCAGCTGTCGAAGCCGGTACCGCCGATGCCCACATCATAGGTGCTCAGCGCGGACAGGCTGGTGGTGCCGTACATGACGTCGCGTGCCGCGTCGAGGGCCTGGTATTCGAACGGGCCGTCAGATCCGTATCCACCCGCGATATTCTCTCCCCAGGCCCCGATTTGTCCGGGCCCCGGCGAGTTCCAAATATAACCCGCGTCCAGGATGCGTTGGCCCCCGGTTAGCGCATTCGGCCCGGCGAGCGTCGTGTGACTGAAAAAGTCGTATACCGCCATCGATTCGGAATGACCGTAAGCGGCTTCGTGCAGGCGGTTGTCACCGTTGAGTGGCGCCAGGTTGTGAAAACTTCGCTGTTGGTTCGTAATGTCCAGAACGGCCAATTCACGCGCATCCCAAACGGTGGATGCGAGGCTTGGCTGAGCAATGATCAAGGCCAGGAAAATGCTTGGTGTCGTGACGCGCATACACGCTCTCCGGAGCTACTCGTTCTTGATGTTGCGGTAGGAGTTTAAACGAGATTCCCGCGCACTCAACAGTGCCGGGCGCGAGATACGACACGGGTCTCAGTTTTGACTCTTCCCGGAATCCGCCGCGCGGCAGGTACGTCTATCTCGTGATACAGAGAGCGGACGTCGGGGCCCTGAGCGCTACCGGCGCGGCCGGATCGTCATCGATCAGTGCGGCGTATCATTCACACTTTGACATTTGTCAAGCAACGCCACGTGGCGTCGCTCTAGTCTAGCGTTTCCGGCGTGCGATCGGCGTGCGACACAGGCGATGGATCACCGCGCGGCCGATGCACAACTAATCGCTCCAGTTCCGGTCATCGCATCGATCGGACGCGGGATTCTCCAACGCCGATTGGATCGGCGATCTGACAGTTGCCCGAGGATTGATGGAACCCCACTACACGCCGGTGCATCAAGTTCCACCCGCCAGGCGCCTCGCCTGGGCGGATATTACCGTCGCGCTGCGTTGGGGCTACGCGATGTTCCGTACCGTGCCGGGCGTCAGCGTCGCTTACGCAACTGTGTTCGCGCTACCGGGCCTTATCCTGCTCGTTACCATCGGTGTCCTGGGGTTGTCGCCCATGGCACTGCCCTTTGCCGGCGGGTTCATGCTGGTCGGACCGATTCTGTTGACGGGCTACTTCGCATTCGCTGATCGTCAGGCGGCGGGCGGCCAACCGCGGCTGATCGATGCGTTCGGTGCATTTCGCCGCGCTCCGCCGAGTCTGTGGCTGGTGGCGTTGATCTGCTCCTTCTTGTTCCTGATCTGGATTACCGACGCCGGAGTGCTTTACAGCTTCACGGTCGGAGGAGCGCACCTCGGCTACGAGTGGGAGCCGATACTCAGTCAGGCGCAGAGCGTAGTTTCGTTCGAGCTTTGGGGTTCGTTGATGGGTTCGGTGGTGGCTTATTTGATTTTCACCGTGTCGGCTTTCTCCGTGCCGCTCATCTACGAACACCGGGTCGGCCTCGTCGAGGCCGTCCACGCCAGCGTGCGTACGGTGCTGGGCAGCTTCTGGGTGTGTCTGGTCTGGGGCCTGATTCTGGGCGGCGTCATTGTGCTGTCGATCCTGCTGCTGCCGCTGTTGCTCATCGTTCTACCCGTCATGTCTTACGCGAGCTTCGGGTTCTATCGAGCAGCCTTTCCCGGCCGGAATATTGTCGGGTCGACCTGAGTCCCTCGACGGCGGCTCCTTAGCTGCCGCGTCTCGAAGGCCTTGTCCAAGGGTTCGCGAAAAAACGCGAAGTTGTTTCTGCGCGAACCTTAAAGATCGCAGTGACCTGCGCGACGCGCCGCGCTACCGAACTTCCGATCAACATCGCATGGCCGTAGCCGTAGCGACCGCGACGACCGTGGGAGATCCGCCGGTCGATTGCGTTTGCCTGTACGCACGCGCCGGGGATAGCATGCACGGCGACGGTCGGCCTTCGAGTCAGCCTGGGCAAACCGGAAACGGTTGGGCCGGGCTCTCCGGGGATACCCCGGGGTAGCGTTTCATTCGGGCATCACACCGCACGGACGTCGCTGCGCTGCGCGCAGAGCCGTCCGCGCCGTACGAGACAGGTCGAAGTGCCGGCCGTCCTTGAACAGGGGGGCTGCAGTGAATCGTCTTGTCAGGAATGCGCGCCTGGTCGCTTTGTGTGTGGCCGACACCGAGTGGGAGCAGCGCGCGTTGATCGCACAGCTGGCGCCCTTGTTCGGCGGCGGGCCACCGGAGCCTAGTCGGATCGCCGCGCGACTGATGTTGCTCGGTGGTGTCGAGCGTTCGCCGCGTATTGGACAAATAGTCGAGATCCTCACCAACGACCAAGACTTCCGGAACCGTTTCGCCGCGACGCGGGTGGCGCGGATTCAACCGGGCGCGGCCCGGATGCAACCCTTACCCGATCATCTCGCCGTGCTGCCGTTGCCGCAGCTCGCGACCCGGCGAGACCTGGCCCTTTGGTTGGGTTTGTCGGACGATGATCTCGACTGGTTCGCCGGCATCGAGCGGCGCTCGGGCTCCCGCCCAGACCCTAAGACGAATCACTACAGCTACCAATGGCGGGACCGTAGCGCTGGCTTCCCGCGCTTGCTGGAGATCCCCAAGTCGCGCCTGAAGTCACTGCAAAAATCCATACTCGGGAATATTCTCAATCGCGTGCCTGTTCACGATAACGCCCACGGATTCCGGCGCCGTCGCTCGTGCCGAACCGGTGCGGAAGCGCATATCGGGCGCGGCGTCTTGTTGAGTATGGATCTGCAGGATTTCTTTCTCGCCGTCACCCGCGCCAGGGTCGAGGGCATCTTCCGTATGATCGGATACCCGCAGGGCGTCGCGTCCTGTCTCGCGGGTATATGTACTCATAGGACGGTATTGCACCTTTGCGGCGACAAGCTCGAACGGCTGCCCGTTGCGACGCGGCAGCGTTTGCGCAACTGGCACCTGCCACAGGGTGCGCCGACGTCGCCAGCGCTGGCGAACCTGTGTGCCTGGCGACTGGACGCGCGACTGAGCGGTCTGGCGGATCACATGAATCTGGCCTACACCAGGTACGCCGATGATCTGGCCTTCTCGGGTCCCGCCGGCCTGTACCGTCACAAGCGCTTCATCGAACCTCTGGTCGGCAGCATCGCGTTGGAAGAGGGGTTTCGCATCAACTTTCGCAAGACCCGTTGGATGCGAAAGTCGCAACGACAGCACTTCTGCGGCATTACGGTCAATCAACGCCCCAACCTGCAACGTAAGCAGTACGACCGGCTCAAGGCGCTTTTGCACAACTGCATTCGATCGGGGCCGGCATCGCAGAATCGAGAACAACACCCCGAATTTCGACGCTACTTGGAGGGCCGGGTCAGCTACGCGATGTTTCTCAATCCGCAGCGCGGCGCAAAGTTGAAAACATTGTTGCAGTCGATTGACTGGGACGAAATGCAGGCTTGAAAAATCGCCTGCAGGCTCGCGCCGTTGCTCCGGAAAAGGCGCTCGCTGCCGCGGGCGGCGGTGGCCGTCGAGCCCACGGAAGCAGGGGTGGTGAATGCTATGTTACCCGCAGGTTGAGGGTGCCGATGCCGTCGATTCCCCCCGCCAGTTCATCGCCTTTGGCGATCGGTCCGACGCCTGATGGCGTGCCGGTAAAGATCAAATCGCCGGGTAACAGAGTGACAATTGCCGAGAGGTGACGGATAACTTCGGGTATTGTCCAGATCATCTGATTCAGGTTGCCGTCTTGTTTGCGTTCACCGTTGACGTCGAGCCAGATGGGGGCATTCGCCGGTAAGTCGGCGCTGACGGCTGCCGTGGGTACAATCGGGGAACAGGGCGCGGATTGGTCGAACGCCTTGGCGGATGTCCAGGGTCGACCGAGTTTCTTGGCTTCCGTCTGCAGGTCGCGCTTGGTCAAATCGAGTCCGACCGCGTAGCCAAAGACACTGCGCGCCGCTGCGTCCAACGACATGTCTTTACCGCCGGCGCTAAGTGCGACAACCAACTCGATTTCGTGATGGACCTCCGCGCTATCGCCGGGGTAAGAAAAGTGTTCGCCCGGCGCGAGCAGGTTCTCGGCACTCTTCTGGAAAAAGAACGGGGGTTCTCGATCCGGATCATGACCCATCTCGATTGCGTGAGCGGCATAGTTTCTCGCCACGCAAAATATGCGGTTGACCGGAAATACGCCTGTCTTACCCTGCACGGCCAACCGTGGGAGCGCGGGGGGTGAGAAGACAAAGAGTGGCATAGTAGGCTTTGCTCGCTCGTTGGAATAGTTGCACACGAATCGATATTTTTTACTTGAGTATTACCCAATTCCGTATCGGTGCAATGTGGCTATACGGTGTTTCGGGAAAACGGTTTACGTCAATCTTTGCCGGGAGAGAACAATGTCGACACTGAGACCGTTCCACGTCGCCTTTCCGGTGCATGACTTGGAAGCGGCGCGGTCGTTCTATACCCAGGTCTTGGGATGCAGGACCGGTCGCGAAGACCGTCTGTGGATCGATTTTGACCTTTTCGGTCACCAGATTGTGGCGCACCTGGATCAGGAGGGCGGCGCACCGGCGGCGATTCGAAACCCGGTCGACGGTGAAAATGTGCCAGTGCCGCATTTTGGCGTTGTGTTGACAATGTCCGAATGGATGAAACTCAGAGATAAACTCAACGCGGCGGAAGGTATACGATGGATCATTGCGCCGAGGGTCAGATTTCGCGGCTTGCCCGGGGAGCAGGCGACCATGTTTCTGCTCGATCCCAGCGGTAATGCGCTGGAATTCAAGGCGTTCGAAGATGATGCGCAGTTGTTTGCCAAGGATTGAGGCGTTGATCGAATCGGCCGCGCGCTTACTTGAGTTGCGCGGTACTCAGTTTGGGTATGGATAACCGACCGCTGATGCGCCACTGACCGCTCGGCGGCTCGAGCGAAACCTTCCAGTTGGCCGATTCCAGCGCGGCAATGTCGACCCGGTAGCGTCGGTGGCCGCTTAATTTCATGACGACGTCCTGATCCTGATTGCGCCTCGTCGGGTGGAACAAGGTCAGTTTCAACGCATCGAGTTGACCGACGGGTGCGTCGTTCAACTGTACGATCACGCTTCCTTGTGACGCGTCGTGCGTCAGGGTCGCAGTGACACCGAGTTGCTGCGCGGTTCTTACACGGGCGGCGTCTTTGTGCAACCCCAACCCTTGCTTGTAATAGTCGTCCGCCACCAGGCCATCATCACTCCTGATTGCCAGGTTGATGGTGACGATTCCCGCAATCACGGCGGTGGCGGGGAGACTGATCAGAAACCAGGGCCAGAACTGGCGATACCAGGGTACCGTGTCTTCACGTGTTGGACGCATGGCAGATTCGACTCGCTAGTACCGCGTCCGGTTCATATCCGTGGATATCACCGGTCCGCGGTGGTGATTATCGGCTGACCGGCCCGAGAAAACGCGCAGTTTCGTCCAGTCGGATCGCCGGATCGGTTTCGGACTCGATGTGGAAGGTAATCCGCGAACTCGCGTTGGTGAGCGCGATCGGGTCCACCCGTATGCGCAACGGCAGGTCCTTGACCGCACCGCTTTCGATCGCAATGTCCGCAGTCGGCCCGATAATCGCCATCCCGTCGAGGCCGGAGACGCTCAGGCGATAGCGCTGGGGTTGGTCCGTCATGTTGATCAGCTTCAGATTGTAGACGTTTTCGACCAGGCCGGAATCCGTTTCGTTGTACAGTGCATTGCGGTCGCGAAGTATATCGACCTCCAGCGGCACCCGGGTCAACAAACCGTACATCAGGCCGGCCGTCAATGCGATCAGCAGCGCCGTGTAGACGACGACGCGCGGGCGCAACAAACGGGTGGAGTTGCCCGATAAGGCATTTTCCGTCGTGTATTTGACCAAACCTCTTGGATAGCCCATTTTGTCCATGACGTCATCGCACACGTCGATGCACGCGGCGCATCCGATGCATTGGTATTGCAGACCGTCGCGTATATCGATACCCACCGGGCAGACTTGGACGCAGAGCTTGCAATCAATACAGTCGCCCAATCCTGATTGCGAGCCCGGCGTGCCGCGTTTACGTGCGCCGCGCGGGTCCCCGCGCTTCTCGTCGTAGGATATAATGAGCGTGTTCTTGTCGAACATTGCACTCTGAAAACGCGCATACGGACACATGTAAATGCAGACCTGCTCGCGCATAAAGCCGGCGTTGCCGTAGGTCGCAAAACCGTAGAACAGAATCCAGAACGTCTCCCAGGGTCCCAGGCTCAGGGTGATTACGCTGTCCCAGAGTTCCTTGATCGGAGTGAAATAACCCACGAAGGTCAATCCGGTCCACAAGGACAACGCCAGCCACGCCACCTGCTTGGTGATCTTGATACGAAACAGACGCGCGTCCTTCTCGCCTTTGTCGAGCTTCATGCGGGCCTTGCGATCACCTTCTATCCATCGTTCGATCAGCATGTAGAGTTCGGTCCAGACCGTTTGCGGGCACGCATAGCCACACCACAGGCGTCCCGCAAGCGCGGTGAAAAAGAACAGCGAGAGGGCGGCGATAATCAGGATCAAGGACAGGAAAAAGAAATCCTGCGGCCAGAAGGTCAGACCGAAGATATAGAATTTACGCTCCGGTAAATCGAAAAGCACCGCTTGGCGCCCGTTCCAATCCACCCACGGCAGCCCATAGTACAGGCCGAGTAAGGTAACCATGGTGAGGTTGCGCAGGACCGCAAAAATGCCATGCACTTCACGCGGGTATATTTTTTCACGCTTTTTATACAGTTCCTGCTCGATGGGGGGCTGATTGTCCGGCGACGTGATCGCGGTGTTGTCTGACATGGCCTAATAACTCCGGCAGGCTCGTCTGGATTAATCGTGTTCCGCGAAATCGACGTGTTTGCGTGGCGGACTGGGGCGGCGGAAGTAACAAGTCAGGGCGCAACTGATGGATGTGAGGAGCCAAAAGCAGAAAAAGCCGATGGTGTAACCGCCGAGACGGGTGATCTCGGGGCCGCCTGATATCAACGCGAGTTCGACAGGATCGAACAGCGTAAAGAAGATAATGGTCGCGGCACTTGCCGTCAGGAACGATGGCCACATCACCGAGATGATCTGCTGCACGACCGGAAGCTCATTGCGGTCAGGTAGTGTCGTAGGTTGCATGGGCATAAGGCAATCTCTTGAATCGACGGCGATTAAAAGGCTTATTCCAAACCGCTGCCATGATTAATCGCAATAGCCGTTTTGTCTACCCTGCCATCCTGGATGCAGCAATGCCGAGTCGGGGAGAATCTGCAGGGTCAAAAAAAGGCAGCCCCCCACAATACTGGAGCTGCCTTTGTACAGTGGCTGGCGCTACTGCGAGAGGCTGTATACGTACGCGCTCAGCAGGTGGATCTTTTCTTCGCTGAGAAGATCTTTGTGCGCGGGCATGACCCCGTTGCGGCCTTTGGCGATGGTCTGGGTAATGATTCCTTCACTGCCGCCGTACAGCCACACCTTGTCGGTCAGGTTGGGTGCGCCAAGCATCTGATTTCCTTTGCCGTCCATGCCGTGACAACCCATGCAACCTGCGCTCGTGTAGACTTCTTTACCCTTTGCGGCCTCGGCCGCGTCCACGTCGCGACCACTCAGGCTTGTGACATAGGCGACCACGTTTGCAATTGCTTCGTCACCCAGGTGCGCGTGAGCGGGCATCACTCCCATGCGGCCGTTGGCTATCGATGCCTTGATCTGCTCGGGGGTCCCGCCCCAAGCCCAGTCGTTGTCTGCGAGGTTCGGGAACCCGCGAGCGCCGCCGGCGTCCGAACCGTGGCACTGCATGCAATAAGTCAGGAACAAGCGTTTGCCCATGGCCCGCGCTTCTTCGTACTGATCCTGAGTCGCCAGGTCGGCCACCGCAACGGCTGCATACTGCTTATAGATCGGATCGTATTTTTTAGCCGCCGCCGCCATTTCGCCTTCGTACTGACTACCGTGCGAGGACCATCCCAGTATGCCTTGGAATTTGCCGAGACCGGGGTAGAGCACCAGATACACGGCGGCGAAAAGCAAGGTGATATAGAATAAACCCAGCCACCAGCGTGGCAGGGGATTGTTGTACTCCTGCAAGTCGTCGTCCCAGATGTGTCCGGTAACGTCGCCGGTCGCTGCTTCCCCGGACCTCTTACCCATCGTCCACTGCACCAGCCACAGGCAGGCCAGGATATTGCCGACGGTAAGAACGATGATCCAACCGCTCCAGAATGAACTCATGATTCGTTCTCCTTATTCAAGGTCGCCTTATGCCGTTCCTCGTCGGCAAAAGGCAAATTTGCTGCCTCATCAAACGATTTCTTACGACGCTTGCTGTAAGCCCACACCACGATACCGATGAAGACGAGCAGAAGAACTACGGTGTGCCAGGCGCGAAAGTCGTTGATGTCCACGTAATTCACCAGCCTTTCGACGCGAGACCCAGGCCCTGCAGGTAAGCGACCAGCGCCTGCGCTTCGGTCTTGCCCGAAACCGCGCTTTGCGCGCCTGACTGATCAGCCTCCGAATAGAGGTCGCAGGTCGGGCAGGTCGCGCCCACGGCGATGTTCAGCATCTTCATCTTGGTCGCCGTGTCCGCGCCATCGAGCTGGTTTTCGAACAACCAGGGATAGGACGGCATGTTGGATTCCGGGACGACGTCCCGTGGGTTGTTCAGATGAGCATAGTGCCAATCGTCACTGTAGCGACCGCCGACGCGCGCCAGGTCGGGTCCGGTGCGCTTGGAGCCCCACTGGAAGGGGTGGTCGTAGACCGATTCGCCGGCAACCGAGTAGTGGCCGTAGCGTTCGGTTTCGGCGCGAAAGGGCCGAATCATTTGCGAGTGGCAGTTGTAGCAGCCTTCGCGGACATAGATGTCGCGACCTTCCAGGCGAAGCGCGTCGTACTTGGTGACGCCCGGCGCCGGGGTCGTGGTTTCATTCAACGCAAACAATGGAACGATTTCGACCAGACCGCCGACACTGACCACGAGAATGACCAGGATCACCAAGAGGCCTACGTTTTTTTCAACAACTTCATGTGACATAGTTTTCGCCTCCTGTTCGATCAATGCGCAGCCGGGGCCGGAACGACGTCGTCTACGGCGCGCGACCCTGCGGTGGTCTTGTAGGTGTTATACGCCATGAGCACCATGCCCAGCAGGAACAACACGCCACCGAGCAGGCGCACGTAGTAGAACGGGTAGGTTCGTTCGACCGATTCGATGAACGAGTAGGTCAGGGTGCCGTCAGCGTTGACCGCGCGCCACATCAAGCCCTGCATGACCCCGGCAATCCACATCGCCGCAATATAGAGCACGACGCCGATAGTGGCGACCCAGAAGTGGAGTTCGACCAGCTTCATGCTGTACATCTCGACCTTGCCGAACAGCCTGGGAATCAGGAAGTACAGCGAACCGATGGAAACCATCGCCACCCAGCCCAATGCGCCCGAGTGGACGTGACCCACGGTCCAGTCGGTGTAGTGCGACAGCGCGTTGACGGTCTTGATGGACATCATGGGCCCTTCGAACGTCGACATGCCGTAGAAGGACAACGATACGATCAGGAACTTCAGAACTGGATCAGTACGCAGTTTGTGCCATGCGCCTGACAGGGTCATGATACCGTTGATCATGCCGCCCCATGAGGGTGCCAGCAGGATCAGTGAAAAGACCATGCCGACGCTCTGTGCCCAGTCGGGCAGGGCCGTGTAATGCAGGTGGTGAGGGCCGGCCCACATGTAAGTCGAGATCAGCGCCCAGAAGTGAACGACCGAAAGGCGGTAAGAGTAAACGGGACGCCCGGCCTGCTTGGGTACGAAATAGTACATCATGCCCAGGAATGCGGTCGTCAGGAAGAAGCCGACCGCGTTGTGGCCGTACCACCATTGGACCATGGCATCGATAGCGCCGGGATAGAAGCTGTAACCCTTGGTCAGGGTGACGGGGACGAACGCGCTGTTAACTATGTGCAACAGCGCGACGGTGAGTATGAACGCGCCGAAAAACCAGTTGGCTACGTAGATATGTTTGACCTTGCGTGTGGCAATGGTGCCGAAGAACACGATCGCGTAGACCACCCAGATGACGGCGATCAGCAGATCGATGGGCCACTCCAACTCGGCGTATTCCTTGCCGGAGGTAATGCCCAGTGGGAGTGAGATTGCCGCCAGGACAATGACGACTTGCCAGCCCCAAAAGGTAAATGCC
>CBDUNM010000016.1:0-56375 GCA_965368585.1 uncultured Chromatiales bacterium
CTCGAAAGTACAGTTTGTCCCCCGTCCCCGATCTATCCGGGCCCTCGCTGGTCCAAGCAGCCCACTAGCGCGAAGCCGATCATATACATACAAGAGCCGGAGTCAGCGATAACCGCCCAACCGGGGATGGCGCGGCACACCGGTGCGCGACATCGGTCCCCGCCGCACCGACCCGCCGCGGCGCATCTGCCTCAATTCGCGTCGATAGTGGGCAACGGCACTTTGGCCGTTGGCGACCACGTCGTAGACCTTCCAGTCACCATCCCGACGGTAAAACCGGAAATCGATCCGTGCCGGGTAGCTCTTGGGATAAACGACGGCAATACTGGCCGTGCCGGTCCTGCCATCGGCGTTCACGCGGGACGCCAGATATTTGATTTCCTGATCGTCGAAGCTGCCGAGGCGTTCGGCGAGCGTGCCGAGGAAGCGTTGCTTGAGCGTATCGGCCAGTTGTGTCCGACGTTCCTTGCTCATGACCCGCGACGCACTGCCGACCGCGACGTTCGCCATGTAATCGAAATCGAAGAACGGCGCAATCTCTGCATCGAGGAAGACCGCCAGTTCGTCGGCCGAAGGTGCCTGCGCCCGGCGCATGAAACCCAGCAGTTTATTGACACCGTCGCGCAGCTGCTGATCCGGGCTGTCCGCTTCAGTGTATGCCATGTGGCCGCGACTTGGCATGGAGTGAGGCGCCGGGCGCGCGCCGGGACCTGGGCCGTACCCGTAAGGCGTGGGTGCCTGAGCGGCGGCGGTGGTACAGAGACTGGCACTCACGAGTGCCGCATATATCCGAGATTTCATGTCATCCTCTGTGTTTGCTGTTTTAGTTCGGTGTGTTCAAGCGCGCCAGAGACTGCCAAGCTCACGCGCCGAAATCAATCCGCGAAAACCCTCGCCCGGACATTTCGGGTACCGGCGAGACCTGTGTCAAACAATGATGATTCCGAACTCGCTGAGCGAATACGCGAGAAAAGGCGTTACTTTTTACGTAATTGCGGCGAATAGTTCATGGCGCTGCGGTTCGTGGAGTGACTAATGTTATCTACGTCGAAACGGCCCAGGGAGCACCTACTGCACCCGAGCGCACTTCGCGACAGCAAAATGACAGGGTAGTGACATTTACTGCCTGTCGAATCGACCGCACCGCCCGAATGCGGGCCGGTGCCTCAACCGGAGCAATGAGAAATGGAAACAAAGAGCGTGGTATTGAGCAGAATTCTCGAACTGGATGCCGAGGACGCCTGGCAGGTTTGCGGCGGCATCCTCGAAAAAATCGAACCCGGGGACGAGTTTCTTACGCTAGCCGACCAGATCAACAAGCATCTCGCGGAACACCCCATTCTGTACAACAACAAAAACTGGAACGGCCCCTGGCTGTGAAGGAGTTCGTATCGGCTCGACGGGCTTCGCGCACGGCATGCTGATTCATTTTTTTAGCGGTTGCTCGCATGTATCGGTGTGAAATGCGGGGCAAAGCCCCGGGCCGCCGTAACGCCCTCGGCATATGATGTTGTCCCAGGGCGCTG
The DNA here is from genome assembly GCA_965368585.1 of uncultured Chromatiales bacterium. Classification (GTDB taxonomy): domain Bacteria; phylum Pseudomonadota; class Gammaproteobacteria; order Chromatiales; family Chromatiaceae; genus JARRQB01. Next base: position 1,527 of record CBDUNM010000016.1, read on the forward strand.
CCGGTTCGCACCGGCAGCGCCGTTTCCCCGTTTACGAGCAACTGTCAATTCGTTAACACCGGTAAATTTTGCCGCGCACTGCTGGCAGTCACTCCCGAAAACCGCCATATCCTATTGCCAAGCGCCCGAAAAGTGGGGGTAATACGCCTTCGACGCGCCCGCCGGGATCTCGTAACATGCGCGCTGGATCGATACACACGCGCCACAGTCCGGTTTCGGGCGTTGGGGTCACGGCGCCCGTTGCAACGGGCAATAGACGGCGCGCAAAAAAACCGACAGTGCCACCGGAGGAACTATGAACGCGACTACTTCAGCGACACCGATGCAGTACCTGGAAAAGGCGATGAATCAACTGCACGACCTGGGCCTGGTTCCCAGCGATGGCGATGATCAGGAGGCGCCGATCATCGCTTTGCTGAATCAGATCTCGAATCTGGACGAGGCGCGGGTCGCCGCGATCGCCCGGACCCTGGACAAGGCGTCCATGTTCAACGACATCGTGCGCGAGCAGGTACAGGCAATGGAGATCGGCGAGCGCTACGAGAAGATCACCGCTGCCTTCAACAGTATCCGCAACGACGCCAAGAAGATGGTCGAACAGATCGAGGACGGCAAGCTGGACACCTTCGAGCGTATCAGCAACGTCTGGATGAAGGTTACCCGCGGCGATATCGCGTCGCGTTTCGACGAGATTAAAGAGACCTATCTGGATGTGACGTCGTCGACCAACGACCAGATCATGCGTGAACACAAGATCCTGGAGGCGTATCAGGATTTTCGCGGTGCCATGAAGCAGTCCGAGGTGCTGGCGCTGGAGGTGTTGAAGACCGCCGAAAGTAAGCTCGAGGCGGCCAAGGCCGCCTTGGCCGAGGCGATGAAGGCAGTCGAGGCATACACCGGTGCGGAGCCTGCCGAGCGCGCCAAGCTGGAGATGGCGCGCGATGAGAAGGTCCGTGCCATGCAAAACGAAGACAAACGCTACCAGATCACGAAAGATCTGTCGGACAACCTGACGGTCAGCTACAACACCTCCGAGGTCGTGATGGCGCGCCTGATGCAGACCACCACCGCCAAGGAACGGGTATACGCTCAAGCGGTGAGTTTCTTCAGCACCAACGAGGTCGTGTTGACGGCCCTGACCGCCTCGTTTACCGGCATGTTCGGTTTGCACGAAGGCACGCAGACTATCGAGGCGATGAAGGAAGGCGTGAGCAAATCGCTCGAAGACCTGGCGGATATCGGGGGCAAGGTGCAGGAGGCGGCGGTGAAGGCCGGATACGGACCCACCATCCGTGCCGAATCGGTGAAAAAGCTCGTCGATTCCGTGGTCAACTGGCAGACCCGGTCGCACGAGATCATCGAGGAGATGCGCCGCCTGAGCACCAAGAACGCCGAGGAAATCCGCGATGCGGTTGAAGACGGCAAGCGTCAGCTCGCACGCTTGGCCGAGGAGGGCAAAGGTCTCGACCTCGAGTTGTCTGCATGAGCGAAGTCATGAAAAGCGCCGCCTCGGGTTCGGCACACGAGGCACCGCCGCTCGACGATGTGATGCTCGCCATGGACGTGGTGGATACCCTGCGCCGGCGCGAACGGCTGGTCACCAAAGAACTGGACGATGCCGGGCGCGAGGAAGACCTCAAACAACGCCTGCGTAAGATCTATGCGCAACAGGGCATCGACGTGCCCGATCACGTCATCGAGCAGGGTGTGGCGGCGCTGAAGCAGGACCGGTTTACCTACAAGCCCCCCGCCGAAAGCTTTGCCACCAAACTCGCGCGCATCTACATCAAGCGTGACCGTTGGGGTAAATGGGTGGCTGGCGGTGTGGGTGCGGCGATCGTCGCGGCGGTCGGTAATTATTTTGCCTTTATCGCGCCGGACGCCGCCTTACCCGGCGAACTGGCGGAAAAGCATGCTGAGGTGGTACAGATCGCGGCGTCCGAAAACGCCCGCGAGGTGGCGCAACGCGTACTCAGCGCGGGCAAAACCGCCTTGAGTAACGAAGACACCGCGTCGGCCAAGGAAGCGATCGAGCGGCTGGACGAACTGCGAGCGGTACTCAATCAGGAGTACACCGTGCAGATCGTCAATCGCCCGGGGGAGCGTACCGGTATCTGGCGGGTGCCGGACGTCAATACCCAGGCGCGCAACTACTACATCGTCGTCGAAGCGGTGGATCCCACCGGCAAAGTGTTGACGGTGCCGATTGAAAACGAGGAAACGGGCAAGACCGAGCGCGTGACGACCTGGGGGTTGCGCGTCAGCGCGGAGACATTCGAAGCCGTCGCGAGCGACAAGACCGACAATGGCATCATCGAACACGATCGTTTCGGCTACAAAAAGCGCGGCTACCTGCTCCCCGACTACGAAATGCCCACGACCGGCAGCGCGATAACCAGATGGTGAGGACAATCGAATGATCTCCGGAAGACAGGCGCTCGCCTCTATCGACCAGGCATTGAACGAAGCGCACGACAAGATCGACAAGGTCGAAGACCAGATCGCCGAGGTGACCGCGCAGCTGGTCGAACAGCAGAAGGCCGAAGCGGAGGACTACCGGGCCCTGGCGAGGGTGCGCGTTGATGGTCTGATCGACGGCGAACTCAATCGCCACCTGGATTCGGCCGAGCGGCAGGTCGTGGCGTTATTTGCCCAGCGGCAGGATGCCTACGACGGTTTGCAGGCGCAGATTCGGGCAGCAGAGCAGCTGCGCCAAAATCTGGAGGCCGAGCGCGCCGCTCAGGCGGAACGGGTCGATCGAGCGGCCGACGCGGTCGACGCCGCTGATGCCGTGACACAGGCCCGGCTCGAGGAAGAGCCCGACTACCGGGCGCAACGCGAGCGGGCGGAGGAGGTCGAACGTCGGGCGATGCACGCGGACGAAAAGGCGACGCGCAGCGAGGCCGAGCAGGAGCAAAAAGGCAAGTCCTATCGCGACGATCCGCTGTTCATGTATCTGTGGCAGCGCCACTATGGCTTGCCCGCCTACGATTCCGGAGGCCTGTTCCGTTGGTTGGACGGCAAGGTCGCGCGGCTGATCGGTTTCGCCGACGCACGGGCCAATTTCACGCGGCTGAACGAGATCCCGGAAAGACTGCGCGCGCATGCCAGCAGTCTCAAGCAGCGTGCCGAGGCGGAGTATGTCGCGCTAAAATCGCTGGACGAAGCCGCGCGCGAACGCGATGGTATTCCGCCATTGGAAGAGACCTTGCGCAAGGAGCAGGGCGCGCTTGACGCCATCGACGAAAAGATACGACGGAACGAGGCCGACTATCAGTCGCTACTGTCTGACAAGGCGGACTACGCGACCGGGAATGACGACTATTCGCTGCAGGCCATCCAGTATCTGGCCGCGGAATTTCAGCGCGACGACCTGATGGAACTGCGTCGCGACGCCTTGACCACGCCGTTTCCGGACGACGACATCATCGTCGGGCGGATGCTGGAACGCGAGCACCAGCGCCACGAGCTCGAGGCGACGGTGGCCAGTTTCAAGGACACTATCAAGCATCACCAGAAGCGGCTTGCCGAGCTCGAATCTTTGCGCGTGGATTTCAAGCGCAGCCGCTATGATCGAGCCGGCTCCACGTTTCAAGACAATTCATTGATCGCAATGATGCTCGGGCAGTTTCTGGAAGGTATGCTCGATCGCCGCATGTTGTGGAAGGTCCTGCAGGAACAGCAACGTTATCGTCCGCGACGCTCAGACCCGACATTCGGTTCAGGCGGCTTTGGCCGGGGTACTGTGTGGCACGGCGGCGTCGGGGACCTGGGCGACATTTTTGGCGGCCTCGGCCGTGGCGGCGGTCGGATCGGCGGCGGTGGCTTCGGTCGCGGTGGCGGTGGTGGATTTCGTACGGGAGGCGGTTTCTAGTGTCCAGGGCCAAAACCAAGACCATCAGTTACAGTACTGTTCGATCTGCGAATTCCAGTGTTCGCGAATCGACGCGCGCTGGTCGTCGGAGACCCACTCGACTTTACCGGCGTCGTCGGGTCGGGCCAGAGGTGACCCCTCTGCTCGAGCAAAAAATTCCGCATTATGCCGGGCTTCGGCGCAAAGCTTTTCACGTTCTTCCTCCTCCGCGCGTTTCTTGATCGACGCCTCCCTTTTCGCCTGTCGCTTTCTGTCGTAGCTGTCGAGCAGCTGCTGTTGTCGTTGCCGCTGCTCGTGCCGCTCGTCGGGGGTGGTGGTCGGACCGGTCGGATCGAGGCGCAATTCGCGGGTGGTGAAATCCCGGGGCTTGCGCTCGCCGTAATGAACCTGTCCCTGCTCATTGGTCCATTTATAGACGTTGTTCGCAGACTTGCAGGGCGTGGTGAGCGTGACCAAGAACAAGAGTACAGCAAGCAATGTTCGTATGGCTGCGATTCGGGTCGTCATGGGTGCGGCATCCGGGTTTTACGGGTACGTCGGTACAGTCTGCGGCAATAATTTGCCGCTCTCGGTTACGGCAATGCCAATGCCATTAACCATAGGCTACTGCGGTCCGGGGAGTTCGATTCAAGCGACGCCATCAGATCTTACACTCCGGACATCCGCCCGCACTGCAATTTTCGTTAAGTCGGTGAAATGTCATTTACGGGGGCGAGCATCATGTTGGGACGCGCCGATAGTTACCGGGTGCCCCCGATCCATGGTCGCCAGACCTTGTCGAGAGGTGCGTTCAAGCAATGCGCCCGATGTCCGACCGTGACGGTGTGAATAGATCTTATTCAGGCAGCCGATCGGTTGTCGCGCCGGGCTTCGCGCATCAGAAAAACTGCCAGTTTCGCGGCTTCCACCTTACGTTGTTCCGGATCGTTGTATTGAGTTTTCAACAGGTGCGCGGCGTTGGCGACCAATGAGAAGATCTTGGTATCGATCGGCGCGTCCAGTTGCGACGTAAAGTCACTGACTCGCATCGTTGTCTTGACAAGGTCATCTGGTGCTTTCACGTAACTTCTCCCTTTACTTGATCACGACATCTTGCACTACGTTTAGCGTTCTAGGTTTTCGACTTTCAAATTCTAGCCGCTTTCACCCACCTCACCGTATAATTCGCGCCCATACGTGGCCACCGATATTCACGATTGTGCAGATCCGACAACGAATAAGCCCAACCTGTCACGGATTCCACCCGCCCTTGGTCGTATAGATCCAGGCGCTGAAATATCGATCAAAGTTCGTTGTTGTTCGAGAGAGTGCGATCTGCGGAATTCTTGGTTCCGTCTTGCACTTGTAACTCCATCAAATTTCGCCACGATTGTAGGGTTCTTCGGCTGCGAAAGTCTACCCGCAATTTTCGCCCCGGCCACGTGTCGTCGGGTGCCGGTTAATCCTGTAACTGACTGAATAAAATTAATATTTGACTGTCGCAAGTCGTCCGCATGACTGTGTTTTAGTCTTGACCGATTGGATTGCCCAATCCGATTGGGAGCGTCTATGCAATCCCGTTGCACCGAAGCCCGATCCCGCGCGTGGCGATCGCGCCGAGCAGGTCGGGTTCAACTGCCGTCCCGGTTGTTTTTTCGCCGGTTTTTGAGAATGATTCCGGCCATGATCTTATAGGCCGCGACGGATATGAAATAAGCGGCGAAAACCTTGCCCCAGATTACGATGTCGAAGGCACCGTAGGCCTTGATATTGCCCAGTTCGAGTTCAATGGCGGTTTGGCGAACCAACGCTCCCAAGCCGAACGCCACCAATACGGCCAGCCCCCAACTGTAGTAACCGAGTTTTTTTTTCGAGTGCAACAAGATCCACGCCGGGACCACGATCGGCGATACGAACAGCAGCACAGTGCCTATATGCATAGTCAGGGTCTCTTGCGCGAACGGTTTGTTCTGATCAGGTCAGCGCGTTGGTTTTCGTTGGGTGCTCGCAACGGCCGTTGATCGTCTCGAGGAAGGCCTTGCCCTTCGGCGCGCCGCGCTTGCAAGCGGCCGCTTTCAGGCATCGAGCACCACCATAATTTGTGCCCGCATCGCATCGGCATTGTGGTAGTTTACAGGGATCGGCCAGCGGCTGTTACCGACTTCGAGGACCAGAGTGGGAAAGGTGTTAGCGCCCAATCTACCTGCGCGGGCAATCTCTTCACGGAGCGTGTGTTCGGTTTTGTCACTGCGAAGATCATTGAGAAACCGGTGCGCGTCTAGCCCGATCTCGGTACTGAGTTCAACCAGCACGGCGCTCTCCGATGGGTTGCGTGCTTCGGTGTAGTAGGCTCGTTGAATCTTGCCGATCATCGGTGCTTCGCTGGACGGATCCTGTTGGCGTGCGGCAATCACCGCCCGACACGCAGGGTAGGTGCTGCGTCGAGGGCGGCACCGTTTCCAGAAATCGAAATTGAATTCGGTGCCGGGTACTTGCTCCTGGATTCGTTGCCAGGTCTGTATCAGGTAGTGCCGCAGGTCATCGGGCATAGGTGCGTCGCTGTCCGGCGCAAGGCCGCCCAGCAGTCGCTTGACGTTGAGTGAAGCGGGTATTGTCCGCAACAGTTCGGCGAGCGTCGGGCAAAACGCCCAGCACCAGCTGCACATGGGGTCGTGTACATAAATCAGATTGGGGGTCATTACTTGGATCTTCCCGGTGCCAACCGGCGCCTGGCACTGTGGCTTACGGCGACGGTACAGTGTTGCAGTGGGTCTATTGACCCTGAAGGCAGCGGGCGCATGACCGACGGTAACCCGTGTATTCTAGCTCGCATGCACGACAAGCCGCCACTTGCCGCTCGCAGCTTGAAGAACGCATGGACGTCTGCCTGGAACCGCCTGTCGTCGGGACGTTGCGCAAGTACGGCGGGTTGGTCGCGTCGTTGCGACGCAATTTTGAGGTAATGCGCGGTGAGGACCGAATCCTCAGGCGTCAATCTTTTGGTGAAGCTATCGATATAGACGCACTGGTGGAGGCGTGGGTCGATACCTGCAGCGGTCTGGAAATGTCGGACAGTGTTTTCACGCACATGCGCAAAGACGAGCGCAGCATCGCGGTGATGTTGATGGTCGATAGTTCCGGCTCGACGAAGGGCTGGATCAATCAAGCGGAACGTCAAGCGCTGATTCTGCTGGCCGAATCGCTCGAAACCCTGGATGATCGCTATGCCATTTACGGCTTTTCGGGTTGGACCCGCAAACGCTGCGAGGTCTACCCGATAAAAAAGTTTGCCGATCATTGGGACGATGCGGTGCGCAGCCGAGTCTGCGCGCTAGCGTCCAACGACCATATGCGCAGGGGCGCGCCCATGCGTCACCTCACCAAGCTGTTTCACGACGTAGAGGCGCGGACCAAGCTACCGATTACCTTGTCCGACGGTAAGCCGGATGACTACAACCACTTGTATCGTGGTGATCACGGCATCGAAGATACCCGACAAGCGCTGTTCGAAGCGCGGCTGGCGGGCGTTTACGCCTTTTGCGTGACCATCGACGAGACCGGTGCCGACTACCTGCCGCATATGTAGGGCGCGGCCAACGACGTGGTTCGGGATGAAATCGCCAAACTGCCGTTGAAGGTATCGGGCATCTACCGGAAGATTACGACTTGAATCGAGAGTCTTCACGCACCATTGTGAATTTCGCATTTGTGTAAGGACATCGGGTAGTGAATTCGTTAATCTCAACGAACAGGCCCTGTTGGGCGGGGCTGGGAGGTCGACTCAGAACGACCTCATAGTCCATGAAAGTGTTTCAACTGAAGATGAATCGGGAGATGAGATGAGGACCAAATTGTTTGCCGTGTTGCTATGTCTTGGTGTGAGTGCCGTGACGCAAGCCGAACCCCAGTACGGAGTGGGCGACAGCCAGGATCGGCCGAAGCCGTATACAAGCGCGCCGTCCGAGCAGGAACCTGACGGTCCGGGGGCCCGCTTGCGGGAAGGTTTGGACCGACTGCTTTCGTTTTTGAGCCGTTCCGAAGCGCCGTCTGAGGAAGAAATAGCGACCTTTTTGGATGGCGAGATTGCGCCTTACTTCGACTTTGATTACATGGCTCAGGTGGCAGCCGGATCCATGCATCGGGCCATGAGCGACGAGCAGCGCGAACGCATGGCGGCCACGATCAAACAGCAGTTTCTGGGCACCCTGGCGTTGCGTTTGAGCGGTTACGAGGACCAGGGCGTGCACTTTCTCGCCTCACGGGTGAACCATGATGGCCGTACCGGATCGGCGAGTATCGCGTTAATGAACCCACGCGGCTATCCAGCGCGAGTCGACTTTCGTTTCTACAAAAACAGTGACAACTGGCGCGTCTACGACGTGCTGGCGAACGGCCAGAGTGCGGTCGCTCACTATCGGCGCGAGTTCAGACGCAACATGCGCCGTACCGAAATGGCGCGGCCGGCCGGTACGCCATACGGCATGGGCCATTATCGCTGAAACTGCACTGTGTTCTCACCTGTTTGGAGCAGCTAGTCTATGCCCGACAGACAAGACAGCCGGGTCCGCCGCCCGGCTGCTTTATTTTGAACCAAGGCGCGTTTTTATCGTCGAAAGTCAAGAAATCTCCCCTGTACGCATCCTTCAAAAGCACCGATGAACGCGTATCCAAAGATTATCGCCTCGTTCGAGTCCTCGATATGCACAGTGCTGACCCGCAGGACTCACGGCGAAAGCATGAATCGCGCGCCTGAGTGGGGTGCGGCATTGGGCGCAGACCGGATGTCGGCCGATTTCCCGCCCGGGAAAAGCGACGCACCTATCCTGTACGACAACTATCTGACGAGTACCCGACACGGGTGGTTGGCAGAGGGACTTTGCACCGCGTTGCGTACTGCAGGGGTTGACTGTTGGTTGGTGGTAAAGCGCCATTGCCCGGACGGCTTTTTGCCTGCTGAGAGGGACGGCTAGTTGGATAACGAAGAGCGCGCGAGTGCGCATGCCGTGGGCCGATGGATGTTTGTAGCCGCGTGGGTGTTGGGGCTCGGGCTGATGACGATACTGTTCGACGATCAGCTCGAGCGCCTACTGAATCCGAATCAGAATCCGCAGGGAAACGTCGACGCCGACGGTGTGCGCGAAGTCGCTCTGGAGCGCAATGCGCAAGGACACTATATCGCCAGTGGACGCATCAACGGGCGCCCGGTGGAGTTTCTGTTGGACACGGGAGCAACCGACGTCGCGATACCGGACGAGGTGGCGGTGCAGCTGGGGTTGCGTCGCGGCGCGGGCGCGTTTTCACAGACAGCCAATGGCATTGTGCCGGTTTGGCGGACGCGGCTGGATGACGTGACGCTGGGACCAATTCGTATGCGCGACGTCAGCGCCACGATCGTGCCGAGTATGTCGGGCGCGGAAAGTATCCTGCTGGGGATGAGTTTTTTGAAGCGGTTGGAGATGATACAGCGAGGTCGCATCTTGACATTGCGCCAGTTACCCGGATCCGTCGACTAATTTTAGCCCCGGATGGCGGGCGAATGTGAATGCGTGTTGTCCGCCACCCGAGGTTAACTGGGCTGGTTAGACAGGTCTTAAGCGTTGATCGTGTCTTTCAGGGCCTTCAATGCCGTTACTTTTACCACGGTCTGTGCTGGTTTCGCGGCGATCTTCATCTCTTCGCCGGTGGCTGGGTTACGCCCCATTCGTGCCTTGCGAGCGGGTTTCTTGACTCGACGAACCTTGACGCCGGTTTCCGGAATGGTGAACTCGCCCGAGCCGCGTTTCTTCATATGACCTTCAACCATCTGGCCGAGCGCGGTAAACACGTCTGCGACGTTCTTCCTGGTCAGTCCGGTTTCCTCGGCAATTGCCGACAGAATTTGCGTCTTGGTTTGCTTGGTGCCAATTGCCTTGATTTTTGGTGCAGCGGGAGCCGCAACCTTCTTTGCTGCCTTTTTGGCGGCAGTTTTCCTAACAGCCATAGTTGACTCCTAACGGGTTGGTGGTAAAGCCGATGGAAACATAGCATATATTTTTGGGCTGCCCTATAAAGAATACACGCTATTTATGCGATAAAAGGGGCATTCGACGGGATTTGTGGGTCAGCCATCGTCAATGAGAGGAGTGATCATGATCAGACTGGCAGCCGAGGTGTTTGCGGGCTTGATATCGAGTGCGTCAAGCGTTGCACTCGAACTCGCAGAAGTCACACTGTAAGAACAGGTGCGTCCGACAAACAGTGAGGTGCTGTTGCATTTGAATGGCGTTGGAATTCGCAGTCAGTTTTCCTTCAACGTCTACGTGGCCGGTCTCTATCTGCCTGATCGGAATCGCGATGCGGAATCGATCATCCGCGCGGGGGCACCCAGTCGCATCGATAAGCGCTTCGTTCGAGACGGCGTTACCAAGGACAAGCTGACCAAGGCCCGGCAGGACGGCTTCAGCGCGAACTCGCCACCGGCACAATGGTCGGTGCTGGCAGCATGATTGGGACAGTTCATTGATTACTTTGGCGATATACACCAGGGCGACGTGGTGTGGCTGGACCATCTGCTGTTGCGAGGGACGCGCATCTTGATTAATGGAAGAATCATCGGCTGGGTGGCGGGGCAGGATTTTAATGCCGCGTTGCTGTCCGTCTGGCTGGGCGATAAGCCTGTGACCAAGTCGTTAAAAAACGAATTATCGGGTCAATGATAGGGATAAGTGCATAAAGGAACCCTCGGAGAAACCGATGACTAATAGTGCGTACTATTCGCGTCCCCGCCAGTGTGGGCGAGGTGGTGCCGCGCATTCGTGTTCACTGTTTCCCGGGAAGCGTTTTGGTGTTGCCACAAAAAGAGTCTGTTGGACCAACTGAAGAAGACCGGCGCCGTTTGCGGTCGTTCGTGCCGCTTTACACACTATCGACGGCGCACTTTGACGAACTGGTCGAGGGCGTCTCCATGGAGGAGGCGTACCGGGGTCAGACCCTGTTTACCAAGGGCGAAACGAATCGCGACAACATCTATCTCCTGGACGGGCAGATAACCCTGCTGAACGACGATAAAGTCATCGAACAGATCAGCGCCGGTTCCAATACTGCGCGCTTTCCTATCGCCCACGCATCACCCCGTGAGTACACCGCGAGAGCAAGTTCCGCGTTGCGTTTCGTGCGCCTCGACGGCCAGCGACTCAGTGACGTACTGGCGCGCGAGCACACCAGCGACTACCAGGTCAGCGACCTGGACGAAAGCGCCGAAGACGACTGGATGACCCAGTTGTTGCATTCTCCCGTGATGCAGCAGATTCCCGCGTCGAATATTCAGCGCGTGATGATGTGCGTGGAACGGGTGAACGTCGACGCGGGAACGAGCATCATTCGTCAGGGAGATCCGGGGGATTTCTACTATATGCTCAACCGCGGTCAGGCGGTGGTCAGCCGAGATAATGACGACGGCCAACCGCCGGTAGAACTCGCCCGGCTGGGGCCAGGTAGCTCATTCGGCGAAGAGGCCCTGCTGTCGGATGCGCCGCGGAATTCGACCATCACGATGCTCACCAACGGGATGTTAGTGCGTTTGAGCAAAGACGATTTCGTCGAATTGATTCACCATCCACTGTCCACCGGCTACGATCTGGAGGGTGCGACAGCGCTGGTGGGCAAGGGGGCCGTCTGGCTGGATATCAGACCGCCCGAGCAGCACCAGGCGCTACCGTTGCCGGGCAGCCTGAAAATGCCGTTCGATACCTTGCGTTGCCAAGTGGAAACCCTTGCGCCCGAACGACACTATGTGGTGGTCGCGGAGTCGCGCGCCACGGCCGCTTCCGGTGCGTTTCTCCTGACCGACAAAGGGTATGAAGTGTCGTTCCTCGACGAGGCGTACGAGAGTCGAGAGGCGCCGGTCGGCACTGAAGTTTTCGCCGGCGATCCAGATTTGAACGCCCGATCTATGTGCGCGGCGACAAACGGCGATGCCGTTGACGAGAAGCAGCTGCGTGTGCTGCGCGCGCGACTCGCTCAACTGGAAGGCGAGCGGGACGCGGCCAGGGCGGAAGGTCTCGCATCGCTGGAACATTTCGAACAAGCGGTCGGAACGGAGCGCGAACACCTGCAGCGCCTCGAGCAGGAACGCGCACGGCTCGAGCAGCAACTCGGCGAATTGCGGACGTGCTTGCAAGACGCAGAACTGGAACGCGAGGGTATGCGCCAGGAATTAGCCGCTGTGTCAGATCGCGAAAAAGTCCTGAAAAAGCGTCTGCGCAAGGCCGAGAGTCAGGCCGTCGAAGCGCGCGACCGTGCCGAGTCCGCCAGTCAGCAGTACGAAGGTTTGGCGCGCAAACTCGAGAAGTCGGACGAGCAGCGGCAGCTCGAGTCGGATCACAACGCGCGATCGCTCGGCGAACTCAAGGAGCAGATCACTGAATTGCAGCTCGAACTCGACCTGGCTCGCGGCGACGTCGAAGAGGCACAGGCGCAATTGCACGCCGCGCAGCGGCAGCAGACCGAAGAGCACACCCAGCTGCAGAGCATGTCGTCGGAAAGGGAGCGCCTGCAGGACGAGGTGGCTAGGGCCACCGCCCACGCCGAGGAACTCACCGAAGAACTCAACAAGCTGCGCGGTATGGCGAGCGACGGAGATCAGGTTCGCGAGGAGCTCGTGGCAAACCTGCAAGCCACCGAGTCGCGTTCGCTGACGCTGATCGCGCAGTTGGCGGAGCGCGATGACGAACTCGAGGATCTCCGGGCGGAGATCGGCCGACAAACCGAACTGGCCAGATCGTCCGAAACCGATCTGAGCGGCAAAGCCGACCTGATCGCTGACCTTGATATTCGGTTGGCGGCGTCCGACGAACGCGCAGCCGCGATGGCGCAGCAGCTTGCCGCCGCACAGGAAACCGTCGCGGCTTCGCAGGCTGAGATCGACACGAAGGAGCAAAAACTCAACACCCTGACAGCGACGCTCGCCGAACGGGACGCCGATGCTGCGGCTTTGTCGTCGGTGCAGGAGACACTCGAACAACGCGTGGCTCAACTGCTCCAGGAGATCGACGACGCACGACGGGAACATGATGACCGGGTTGCCGATCTGTCCAGCCGTCTGGACGCCAGCGGGCAGCTGACTCACCAGCTGGAAGCGGAGCGCGATCAAGCCAAGAGCGAGTTGGCGGCGGGGGTTGAGGGGCTGCGGGGTTTGCAGGAGAACCTGGCTAGCCTCCAGGCGGAAAAGGACACGTTAGCAGCGGAGCTTCTGGCACAGCTGGACGCACTTAAGAGTGACCAAGATGCGGCCGCGCACGCGCTGTCGCAGCGCGACCAAGATCTGGCGGCGAGACAGGCGGAACTCGATGAATCTGCGGCCTTGACGGCGTCATTGCAACAGCAGCTAGCAGCTGCGCAAAACACTGCCACCGAGAACCAGGAGCAGGCAGCGAAGCGCGTTCAACAACTGGAACGGGAACTCGCGGCGGCACAAACCCGGCAGATGGAGGTCGACCGCGAACGGGATGCAGGCCTGGAGCAAGCTCAAGCACGGCAGGAAGCACTGGATGCGGCGCGGCAACAGGCGCAATCGGCACAGCGCCAGACTGCAGAGCTCGACAAGCGGCTGGAGGCGCTGGAACAGTGCCATGTCGCTACGGCGTCTGAACGGGATGCGTTGACGGCCGAAGTCGAACGGTTGCGCATCGAGTTGACGACCACCGACCAACGGGCCCAGACCGCGGAAGCCGAGTGCCAGACGGCGAGCGGTGAGATTGCGAGTTTGGGCGAGCGTCTTGCGTCGCTCGATCTCTCGCAGTCCGAAATCGAGTCTGCACGCAGCGGTCTCGCCGCCGAGTTGGCGCAAACGCAGGCTCAATTACGCGCCAACGAGGAGCGTGCACAGTCGGCTGAGGAGCGCTACCAGGCGCAAGAGGCGCAGATCGCCGAACTGCAGTCACAATTGCAGCAGTCGCACGAGCAGCTTGCGCATCTGCGCGAAGAGTCCGAAGGGCGCGTCGTCGATCAGACGGAACTGCAAACGGCGCTGGATGCGACGCAAGCCAGGTTGTCGGAAGCACAGCAGCGGTTTAACGTGCTGGAGAACGAACTTGCGCAAACGCGCGCGGCGGAGGCCGAGTCGGTAGACGCTTTGGCGCAAAGCGCGGCGGAGCGTGAAGCGCTGCGCGCGGAGGTAAGGCGTCTCGATCGGGAACTGGACGAAGCGCGCACGGATGTTCAGGCGCAGAAAGCGAAGCACGCGGCCCAGGGTGCGGACGGTGCCGGCCAGGTCGAGCGCCTGGAAGAAAGATTGTTCGAACTCAGAGCCGAGAACGAGCGACTGCGGAATGGTTCGGCTGAGCCGCTGGAACGCGACCCCGAGCTCGTGGAGACAGGGTCGCGCCTCGCCGCCCTGCAAAGCGCGGAAAATCACCTCGCCTCGGAAGCCGAGGATCTGCGTGCCAAACTGGCAAGCGAACTGCAGCAGGCCCAGGAAAGAAACGCCGAGCTCGAGGATCAATTGGCGGTTTTGGCCGCAGAGCGCGATAATCTGCGCCAACAGGAGGAAAATTACAGTACCGCCGCAGCCGGTGAGCCGACCGGAGAGCGGTCGCTCGAGCTAGAGCGGAACCTTGCCGCAGTCTCGCAGGAGCGCGACGCGGCGCTGGCGGAAGCGGAAACTTGGCGCGACGAGGTCGACAACTTACGGTCAGTCATGGAGAAACATATTGATCAAATACGGACGGTACAATCGTCTGCTGAAGATGTCGAGGCATTGAACAAGGAACTCGCGATGGTTCGTGCGCAGGCGGATAACGACGTAGCGCAGTTGCGCGACGAACTGGACTCCTTGCGGGCGCAGCTGGCTGCGCAACAGCGCGAACGCGGCGAGGCACCGTTGGCGGAAGAGGCGATGCGCCAGGAGGCGGCCTCATTGCGAGAAGCCCTAGCGGAACGTCAACGGGAGTTGGCGACGGCCGATCTGGCACGCCAGCGGGTAGAGGACCAGTTAGAGGACGCCGCGCGGGAAATCGAGCGCCTGCGGCGTTTGACCAGCGCAAAGACCGAGGATAACGCACCGGAACGGACGCGCGACGGCTGGGTACATCCGGCGCGAGTGCAGACCGGTACCGACCCTGCAGAGGCCATCGAGGACCTGCTCGACAGCGGGTTGCGCGATCGGCGCGTCAAGGCGTCGCGCCGCACCCTGGATATGGAGAAAGTGACCGGCAAGCCGCGTACGGTACCGCTTTTGCTGGGCTTGCTGATCGGTCTGGTATTGGTGGTTGGCGGATTGGAGGCAGTCACCTACCTCAGTGGACGCGGTGAGCTGTTCACCTTCCTGTTTGGTGGGTGAGCGCCGGTCGGCGCAGCCGACGAAAGGCCATATACATGGCGTTTCGAGTCGCGAACGCAAGGCCTGGACGGCCGAGCTGGCAGCCTCACCAGGGACGGTTGTTCAGGATAATCCCGGCGCCGGTCGGCGCAGCCGACGAAAGGCCATATACATGGCGTTTCGAGTCGCGAACGCAAGGCCTGGACGGCCGAGCTGGCAGCCTCACCAGGGACGGTTGTTCAGGATAATCCCGGCGCCGGTCGGCGACCCGCTGATGGCAGCGATCATTAGGCGCATGGCCCACTAGGCGGAACTGATAGCGACCGTCATGAGAGTCGGATGACGCAACAAGAGCCCAACACAATCTGATTCCCGAGCCCCTCATTCAATTTGCAGCCTAACTGGACGGAACAACAGCATGCGTGTACTGGCCGTTGGTATTGCCACCCTGGACATCATCAACGAGGTCGCCGAATACCCGGTTGAAGACGCCGAAGTGCGTGCGGTTGCCCAACGCATTGGGCGCGGCGGAAACGCCACCAATACCCTCGTTGTGCTCGCGCAACTTGGCCATACCTGCGATTGGGCCGGCGTGTTGACCGACGAATTCGGCGCGGGTGTGGTGCGCGATGATCTGGCGCGCTTCGGAATCGGCGTTCGGCACGTCGTCCGGGAACCTCGCGGCAGGTTGCCCACATCCAGTATTGTCCTGAGCGCGGCGAAGGGCAGTCGCACAATAGTCCATTATCGTGAGCTACCCGAATACTCATTGGATAAATTCCGCACTATCGACCTGTGCGACTACGACTGGGTCCATTTCGAGGGGCGCAACGTACCGGTGTTGGCCAATATGCTGGCCGACGTGCGCCGGGCAGGCGGACCGCGTTGCTCCGTGGAAATTGAAAAACCCCGTTCCGGTATCGAGCCGCTGTTCGGTATGGCCGATTTGCTCCTGTTTTCGCGCCACTATGCGTTGGCTCGGGGTTATTCCAGTGCGGCGGCGCTGCTGGGTGAGGTGGCCGCGCCGGGACAATCAACCGTGTGCGCCTGGGGTGAAGCAGGGGCCTGGGGTCGCGATGCGCGCGGTAGCGTCCATCACAGCCCGGCGTTTTCCCCGGCACCGGTTGTCGAGACGCTGGGCGCCGGAGATGCGTTCAACGCAGCAATGATCGACGCCTGGTCCGCGGGTCAGGATATGCCACTGTGCCTCGACGCAGCGACGCGCCTGGCGGGCCACAAGTGCGCGCAGCGCGGCTTTGACGGTCTGAGTCCGGAATAGAGCGGTGCGAGAGCTAGCGTTGTGCCGGTTGTCCGAACTGGCGGAACTGGGTTCGAAGGGCTTTACCCTGAATCTGGGTGGCGACGACGATTTGCGTCTGTTCGTGGTGCGCCGCGACGGCGCGGTATTCGCTTATCGCAATCGCTGCCCCCACACCGGGGCGCCGCTGGAATGGCAACCCGATCAGTTTCTCGATTACGACGGCAGCTTTATCCAATGCGCCATGCACGGGGCGTTGTTCGATATCGCCGATGGCCACTGCTTGCGCGGACCGTGTGTCGGCGACCGGCTGGAACCACTAAGCGTTGCGGTGCGCGACGCGATGGTCTTCCTGGTCTTGGATGAGGCGTCGCCCGAGCGCTAAGCTAGCGGATCGTGAGCGGTCATGTCCAGTTGACGCGCCTGAAATGAGGCCATGGAAGCAAGCGCCAGATCCACAGGAAAGACGACGGACGCGGGTTTTGAAGCGGTGGTTTCCGCGAGTTGCAGGGTTGGCGTAGTCGAAATCGTCGTCGGGCCGCGACGACACTTGCTGCAACGGTCTTCTGAACCCGGTAGTCCCGTTGCGTCGAGCACCTCACCGGTTATCATGTCGAATTCAATGATCATCACGTGCAACCTCTTGTCGTTCAGGGTAGGCAGGCGTCAGTCTTGAAGCAGATATCGGCTTGCCTCTGCTCCTCTTTAGCAAAACCTGTGCCATTCCCTATCCGGTCACACAGCCGATTAGGCGCGCTGTTTCGTACCCCGGTTCTGCGCACCGCTGGTGCGGGCCGCCCCAATTGTGTGCAGGCGGATCGCGGTCTGGCACGATCAATTTCCTGCGCCCGGTCGTCCGACAGCGCTGGTGGTCGCGGCGCCTCAGGGGCTCGGATTGGGATGCTTGACGTGGATCGCTTCGATACCTTCCAGCACCTCCGTGGAGAGATTCAGATCGACGCTGTCGATATTGGTTTGCAACTGCTCTAGATTCGTTGCACCGACGATATTGGTCGTTGCGAAAGGACGCGAGTTGACGTAGGCCAGCGCCATTTGTGCGGGATCCAGACCGTGTGCTCGGGCAAGTTGCACGTAGGCCTCGGTGGCGGTTACTGCCTGCGGGTTCGAGTATCGGGTGTAGTCCTTGAATAAGGTCAGACGCGCCCCAGCGGGTTGAGACCCCCCAAGATACTTGCCTGATAGAACGCCGAACGCCAATGGCGAATATGCCATCAGTCCAACCTGCTCGCGATGCGCGATCTCTGCGAGTCCGATCTCGAATGAGCGATTCAACAAGTTGTACGGGTTCTGGATGCTGACGATGCGACCGAGGTCGTGGCGTTCGGCTAGGCGCAGATATTCCATAACGCCCCACGGCGTTTCGTTGGACACGCCGATCGTCCTGACTTTACCGGCGACAATCAAGTCGTTCATCGCCTCGAGCGTCTCGCGCAACGGAACACCGTCGTCACGGCTGCCACGGGTGTAACCTAGCCGGCCAAAGTAGTTGGTTTCACGTTCCGGCCAATGCAGCTGATAAAGGTCAATGACATCCGTACCCAAGCGCTGCAGGCTGGCGTCGACGGCCTGCTGTATATTGGATTTGTCCAGGTGGTTGTTGCCGCCACGGATGTAACTCAGCCAGTCGCCGCCGGGGCCGGCTACCTTGGTGGCAAGCACGACACGGTGGCGCGCTTTGCGTTTTGCCAGCCAGCTACCAATGAACTCTTCGGTGCGGCCCATGGTATCGGCGCGCGGCGGAATCGAATACATTTCCGCGGTGTCAATGAAATTGACGCCTGCATCTAGTGCCAGGTCGAGTTGAGCGTAGGCGTCAGACGCGGTGTTTTGTTCGCCAAAGGTCATGGTGCCCAGGCAAATTGCGCTTACCTGAATGTCGGTATCACCCAGCGGTCGATATTCCATGCTGTGGTCCTGTGTGTGGTGGTCTGCTCGGTTGTTGCGTAGGTTATAGTTAAATGGAGATGAGCGGCGCGTTTTTTCCCGCGGCCTGGATCGTCGGTCTCGGTGTACTGCTTGGCGTCGCCCTGTCGTACGCGCTGCGTTGGGCGAATTGGCGTCGCCTCGCTGATCGCGATCAGCTGCACGTGTTCCTCGGCGCCTGCGTCGTGCTCATGTTGCTCTGGTCCATGCGAACCGAGATCCAGAGCGGCTTCAGCTGGCATCTATCGGGTATGGTCTCGCTGACGTTGATGTTCGGCTGGTCGCTGGCGTTGGTGGGCGGCTGTGTCGTTCTTCTAGGTACTACCCTAGCGGGCCTGAATGACTGGGCGGGCTATTTACCATCCGCTGTCGTTCAGGTGCTCGTACCGGTTACGTTGACACAGGTGCTGCTCGGCATTTCCCGTGCTTATCTGCCCAAGCACTATTTCGTGTACGTTTTTTTCAATGCCTTTTTCGCGGCCGGTATGGTTGCCGTGCTTGCCGCATTGGTCACGACAGGACTGCTTATCGCGGTCGACGCCTATTCGCTGCAAACCCTGCGCGATACGTATCTGTTGTTCCTGCCGTTAATGTTTTTTCCCGAAGGCGTGCTGAATGGCTGGGTGATGTCGATACTGGTGGGTTTCCGGCCGCACTGGGTGGGGTCATTTCGAGACGAGGAATATATCGACGGCAAGTAGGCACTGGATCCGTTTAGAATGGCGGCGAGTTTTTTGTCGGAGTGACCCATGAGTTGGTGGGGAAAGATCGTTGGAGGCGCATTCGGCTACCTGTTGGGCGGACCCCTGGGTGGGGTGCTGGGCGCAGCGTTGGGGCATCGTTTCGACGAGGGATTGAACAGTATTCCCGACGAGGCCGTCGGTTGGGGCACTGGTGCGCAGGAGCGCGTCCAAACCGCGTTTTTTACCGCCACCTTCTCGGTTATGGGCCATGTCGCCAAGGCCGACGGGCAGGTCACTCGGGACGAAATCCGTATGGCCGAGGCCGTGATGGCCGAGATGGACCTCGACACCGCGCAACGGCGCGCCGCCGTCAATTTGTTCAGCGAAGGAAAGCGCAAGGCCTTTCCTCTGGACGACATCCTGGAGCAGCTGCGGCGGGAATGTCATGGCCGTACCACCCTGATTCGCATGTTCATCGAGATCCTGCTGCAGGCGGCTTACGCGGATGGTCGCTACGATGACGTCGAAGACCGCGCAATTCGACATATTTGCCAGGTGCTGGGGTTTTCCGAGTTCGAATATGTCGGTCTGCGGCGCATGATCGAGGCGGAACTGCACTTTCGTTCGGGCTGGCGGCGTGGGGAACGCGCTGACCGGGGTGAGCCATCGCCCGCCGGTCCAAGCACCCGGGACGCATACGCGGTCCTGGGTGTTGCGGCCGATGCGAGCGATGCCGACGTCAAGAAGGCCTATCGCAGGCTGTTGTCGCAACACCATCCCGATAAACTGGTCGCCAAGGGTCTGCCGGAAGAGATGATGAAGATCGCGACGCAAAAAACGCATGAAATCAAACAAGCGTACGAACACGTCAAACTGGCACGCGGCATGTAGGCGCCGCGTGAAACGCGGTATCTGGCGACCCGGACAAGATCGCGTACGCGGGTTGCTGAGGGATCCTGATGGATGATTTGGTATTGCTGGTGGGCGCGTGGCTGGCGTATTTCGTTTTGCATACGCTGTTTGCGTCGCTGTGGATGAAGCGCGAGGTGGCGCGACGATGGCCGGCGCTGATGCCGGTCTATCGGCTCGCGTTCAACGCCCTCGCCCTGTTGCTGCTGGTGCCGCCGGTGTATCTGACCTTCAGCCTGCCGGGTGAACGCCTGTGGGAGTGGCGGGGCGGCTGGGCATGGCTGATGAACGGCTTGGCGCTCGCGGCGCTTTGCGGTTTCGTCTTCTCTGCGCGCCTGTATGACAGCGCCGAATTTTTTGGCCTCAGACAGTGGCGCGAGCGGGAGCGGCGCGTGGAGGACCAGGAAAACTTTCGGATTTCGGCTGTGCACCGTTACGTCAGGCACCCCTGGTACGCAATGGGACTGGTGTTGATCTGGACGCGCGATATGAATTTGCCGATGTTGCTGACTGCGGCGCTTCTTACGCTGTATCTGGTGATTGGATCGCGCCTGGAGGAGCGCAAGCTCATCGCTTATTACGGCGACGTATACAAAGAATATCGCCGCCTCGTGCCAGGTTTGCTGCCGTTGCCCGGACGCAGCCTGAAGCGCAGGCAAGCGCGGGCGTTGGAGACTCGCGGAAATCGTAAACCGCGCTCGGAGAGCGTTTGATCACCGACGGAAAAAGCGGCCCGAAGGCCGCTTTCGTCGATCGGCAGGAATCGATTTCGCAGCTACCCCGGTTACTGCGCCTGCCAGTACCTGCTCTGATCAGGGTTGGGGTAAGCCGGATAAGGCGTGGCATAGCCATAGCCGCCGGGCGCGACATAGGCCGGCGGCATGGCCGGGTAGTAGGTCCGGGGTGACCGGGCGCGGCCTTGACCCAGGGAATCGATGGCCGCGTCGATGCGTTCCTGCATCAGTTTGCGGCGCTCTTCGGGGCTTGGCACGGTGCGCTCCGTAACTGCGGCTGGGGTATCCGTATCCGCCATGCCGGAGCCCGGCATCGGCGGCATGGGTGGCTGCGAAGGCGCGCGGCGCGGCGACATATAGCTCTCGAACCTTTCTCGCATCTTCGCCCGGTGCTCCGCCGCCCGTTCAGCGGCGGTTGCGTAGCGATTGGCGGGAGGGCGCCTGGTGTCGACCTGCGCCGGGGCATTGGTATCCTCGCCGGGCTGATCGTCCTGAGGGTCTTTGCCCTCGGCTGCGGCTTGCCTCATGCGCTCCAGCAAATCGTCGTGCTGCGCCTTCATCCGTGCGAGGTGTCCTTCCATGCGTTGCTTCATCGCCTCTTCGCGCTCGGCGATCGCGTCTGCGGATTCACCCTCGGGTATGGCTCGGAGGCGCCTCTGCGCGATGTAATGCTCAAAGCGAGCCCGTTCGAGATCTCGTTGCGCGCTCAATAATTGCGCCATTTCTTCGGGCGATTTACGAACCGGTGCGACCGCCGCCGCGTCAGCGGGCGCCGACAAATCGGTTTCGGGCGCCGCATCCTGATCCGGCTCTTTGCCGTAGAAATGAGTTTGCTGGATTGCCGCAGCGGTTGCTGCTTCCATGGCGGCAGCCGCGGAGAAGGCGGGATTCGGTTGGCCTTTGCCCTCAGGGGGAGTCGCGGATTGTTCCGTCGTGGCCGTGGCTGCTGGCGGCTGTTGCGGTGCAGATTCGGACGTCGCCACGCCGCCATCCCCGGTCTCTTCACTCAAACCCAGGGTCGATTTAAGCGATGCAAAACCTTCTTTGACCTTGTCACCCAGGCTTTGCGACGCTTCGGTAACTGCGGTTTTGGCTGAATCCAGCATTCCCTCGGATTGTTCCGCTGAGGCTTCGGGCCGGTCTTTGTCAGCGCCGATTGAGGTCGCAGTTGCCATCGCCGCGGCGGCCGCGGCGGCCGGTCCGGTCAGATTCGCCTTGTCGTCAGGACTCGTCGCGGGCGCGGGTTGCACGGCGACCGCCGGCGCGTTGCCGCCTGGGCCGGAACTTCGTCCGGACACATAGGCGTCCGCACGCGCCTGCATGCGCGCGCGGTAGTCTTTCTGTCGTTGGTCCATCAGCGCGTCGGCGCGAGCGTCTGGCTGTGTTTGCTCAGTGGCAGCAGGCGACGCGTGCGGCGCCGTCGGTGCGGCGGCGACCGCGACCGCTTGGGGCGGTATTTCCAGGCCGCGTTGGCTCAGGTAATTTACCTGCTGTTGGCGCATGGCGGCTCGGTAATCGGCCAGTCCCTGATCCATTTTCTCGGCAGTGGGCGCGGCTTTCGACCCCCGCTCCGCTGCCTGCTCAGCGGGCGCGGACTCTTTATTTGCGCCTAATCCGAGTTTTTCCTTCAAGGTGTCAAATCCGCGTCTGACGATGGAACCGGATTCACCCGTGGCTTCTGCGGCTTCGTTTTTCACGCCCGCGGGTGACACCGTCGCTTCGGGCTGCGAGGTATCAGCCAGCGCAGTGGGAGGCAGGACGTTGTTTCGGCCCCAGGGCGGAATTTCCGGCAGGTCGTAACCCTGCGCCCGCGCTCGCTCGCGAAGCTTTTCATATTGCTGGTTGCGATAGGTTTCGCGCGCTTCCCCGGTCAATTCCGCCATGCGGTCGCGATACTCCTCCTCCTCGGCAGGTGTCATGATCTGGAATTCCTCCAGCGGGATCGCGGGCAGAGCCCCCTCTGAAATGACGCCCGACTGGGCGCCGTTGAGCACGAATGTGGCGATGCATCCCGCCATAAGGTATCCGACGTTGCGCATATCTGCTCCTGGTCGTTGCGTGTCACGGCATAGGTTCGTCTGCCTACCAGCCCTCTCGCTGCTTCGAGGAAACCGGTGGGCAACGTGGGGTTAGCTTGAACGAATGCGTGCGAGTCTCGTTGATAAAAAAGTGGCCATTACGGTAACTTGAGGTTTGGTCTATATCAATGGGTTTTCTGCGTGTCGTGTTTATCTTGCGCGGCCAGCCAATGCAGCCAGACCTGCCATGCCGGGTGATCGTGGTAATAAGGGTGATCGAGGGTCATGATCTGAGTGTTATAGTCCAGCTCCCAGACGTTGTCACCGACGTGCCACGGGGAACCAGATACGATACCGTCGGGTTCGTCGCTGTCGCCCGTCGCGGAGAACGGCTCGTAGTATCCAACACCCTCCGGATGGGTGGTCAGGCGTTTGGCCACCTTCCAGTCGCGGTTGCCAAAGATAATCAGAAATGGCGGCTCGATATCAAATATGTTGCGCGGTCGTATAAGCATAGGTTTTTCAAAGCATCGCCGGTGTGCTGTTTGAATCGGCGTGATTTCCGGGCGCACCTCGTAATTTGAACAGGAAACCCCAGCGGCGATTCGTTGGTGTGGACGTCTGGCGCGAATTATTCCGCAATGCGCCGGAGTTTTCTCGTATTTCGTTCTACAATACAGGGGTCGTCCGCTGCAGGAGTTGTGCAGGAGCTGGCCCGACCGAATATTTCAAGACACGGTACGGTGCGGTGGGCGAATGCACTTGGTGAGACACTCAAGCGTCGATATGAGAACCCGGATTCCTGCGGCCGCCCGCGTGAAAGAATCACAACTTGCTGATCCGATTGGTGATACATGTGCCGTTGGCGATTGTGACCAGGGTTGCGTGCAGGGGCGCTTTCGCTGCTGTAGACGCAGTGGCGGCAGGAAATGACGGACAAGGCGGATTCGCTGGCCATCGGGAATCTGATGGCGCACAGCGGTGTCGGATTCGGTACCAGCGGTGCTCGGGGCCTGGCAGATGCAATGACCGACCGGGTCTGTTATGCGTATACGGTCGGATTTCTTCAGTATCTCGAGCGCGCGCGACTCATTAGACGCGGTGATTCGGTCGCGGTTGCGGGCGATTATCGGCCCAGTTCGCCGCGCATCATGGCGGCTTGCAGCAAGGCGGTGCAGGATCTCGGCTACCGGCCGATGAATTGTGGATTCGTGCCGACACCTGCGGTTGCCGCTTACGGGCTTGCCGAGGGTATCGCCAGTGTCATGGTGACCGGCAGCCATATCCCGGATGACCGCAACGGCATCAAATTCAACCGGCCGTCCGGCGAGATATTGAAAGACGACGAAGCGGGTATTCGGGAGCAGGTCATCAGTCTGCCCGAAGGTCTGTTTGCCGACGACGGTGCGTTTTTGAACGCGGCGGTGCTGCCGACGGAAGCGTCAGTCGCCTATCGACGCTACGTTGCCCGTTATCTGGACTTCTTTCCGATCGGGTGTCTGAGCGGGGCGCGAATCTTATTGTACGAGCACTCCAGCGTCGCGCGTCGTGCCTTGGCCGAGATTCTGGAGGGTCTGGGTGCCGAGATCTTGCGCAAAGGTCGATCGGAGCGGTTCGTCCCGGTCGATACCGAAGCGATTCGCGCGCAAGACGTGCAGTTGGCGCGGCAGTGGTTCGAGACTGAATCCTTCGATGTCATTGTCTCGGCGGACGGCGACGGCGACCGACCGCTGATCGGAGATGAGCGCGGTGAATGGTTGCGTGGCGATGTCGCCGGTATCTTCACCGCGCGTTTTCTGGATGCCGATCATGTGGTGACCCCGGTGAGCAGTAACACCGGTCTGGAACGCAGCGGCTGGTTCGAACGTACCAGCAGAACCCGCATCGGTTCGCCGTTCGTCATTGCCGAGATGGTGCGGGCGTCAAGCGAGGGCGGTCGTTGCGTCGTCGGGTTCGAGGCCAACGGCGGTTTTCTGATCGGCTCGGACATTACCCGCGACGGACGCACCCTGCCGGCCCTGCCGACCCGTGACGCCGTGATCGTCGCGCTAGCGTTGATTCTGGCGGCGCGACAACGCGATACGACCCTGTCGGGGCTGGTCAAGACCTTGCCCGCGCGCTTCACGGTGAGCGATCGCCTGCAGAATTTCCCGACCGACGTCAGTCGCGCGCGAATAGACGCGTTGAAATCCGGCGGCCTGGCGAGAATAGAGTCGGTATTCCCCGACCTCGGCAGGGTCACCGGAACCGATGAGACCGACGGTCTGCGCATCTGTTTCGCCAATGACGAAATCGTTCACCTGCGACCTTCCGGCAATGCTCCGGAGCTGCGGTGTTACAACGAGGCCGCGAGTCTGCAACGCGCCGTAGCGCTGCAGACGTACTGTATGGCGGTTTTGGAAACCTGGCGCACGGCTTCTGGCCGCTAAAAGCGTTAAACCTAGAAACCGCAGCCGGACGGCCCCAGGGTGTGATCCGCGTGGTGTTTGGCAAGGCATGACGAGGCGGACTAAAACGCGTGGAGCGAGTTGCACAGCGATAGCTGGCCCGAAGGGCACGATGCCCGGAGTAGTAGTCGAGCTATTCCGACGAGTCATAACGCCGCCAAGCGTCGCGCGGGACATGCTCTGATGGTCGTAGCGGTGTTCACCCAATGAGTGAAGCGTGCTCCGGCTCATAATCAAGGATAGACCAATGGGTTGGGCATTGCTCGAAGCGGTCAACTGCGGTTATCAGGTTAAAGCCGCGGTCTCGACAGCCGAACCAAATACGAATGACGATCTTGTAACTGGCCTGAGGGTAACCCGGATGCTCGACTACGAAGAAAAACGCGCTTTCCCCCGCATGCAGGTCGAGTGTCCGGCGAGAGTTAGCCTGCACGCTGACGCAACGGCTCGTGCGGCAGTGGTCAAGAATCTCAGCGGAGGAGGGTTGTTGTTGTGGTTGGATCAGCTGGTCGAGGCTGGTAGCGAGCTGGATATCACGGTCGAACCGGGAACGGATCTGACCCCGCCGCTCGATGCTCGGGTCCGGGTTTTACGCTGCACACGACTGTCCGGGGGAGAGGGCAGCTTTGCGGTCGCCTGCCGTATCGAGAAAATGCTGCGCTGATGTTCCACTGACGCGACTTGGTACGCGAGACGGTAAGGCAGGCGCATGTCAGACGATACACTTCCGCAAGCACTCGCCGTCGTCGCATCTGAGCCGCATTCGGCCGCTTCTTCGATCTTGTATGCCCTTGTCAGTACACTGGAATACGAGCGTGCCGGGTGCCTGTTCAAGCTCACCGAACTCGAGGTTCTCGATCAAGCGACCCGTCGGTTAGCCTGCGATCTGATGGAATTGCTGGCCGCGAGCGGCAACACAGGCGATGCGTGGGAGCGGACCAGGGCGCGCATGGCTGAGCTCGTGCGCGCCGGCTGAACAATCTTGCGCTGGTGGCAACTGCTTTTGGTTCTGTCTGGCCTGGTCGGTGCCGGATATCTGATCGCTCTGCTGTTCGAACTGCCGCCAATGGGCCAGTTGGCCGCCGCCTTCATTGTGCCCGCGGTGGTGGGATTCCTGCGCGGCATCGTGTGGCTGGCCACCGGACGCTGAATACCTGCGCGCGGTGGTCACTGACCGTGTCGGGTCGGACCTTCGACGTCCGCGGGAATGACGAAGCTGTGCGGTGCACGGTACTCTAGCACTTCTTTGCCACGGGCGTTCAATACCAGCGACAAGCCCCGTTGTGGGTAGAACCACTGCACCGTGTGTTTGTCGAGCGTTTTCCAGGCGGCCGGCTCACCCAGACGTTGGCGAAAAAAATCCGCATCGAGTCCAGCGTAACCAGGGACGTAGCTGATCGATTGAATCCGACGTGGCTCCTGGGCCTTGTTTACCGCATGTTCCAACATGAACTTCCAGTCGCCGCTTGGCGACCCTACACGCTCGCGTGCGTTGGCAACCAGGTTGTCCAGTTCGGCGTCCGAGGCTTCCAGCGTAGCGACAATCTTCGCGGTCAGGGGGCCGAATTGCACCGAGCCGAAATAGGCCTCCAGCGACTTGGTTCCGGCGTTGGATACAAAAACCGCCATATTCTCATAGGAACCGAATTTCTGCGTGGCATCCGCCAGCGTAGCCTCGCCAAGGTGCAGATCGAACACCCGCGAGGTCCCGTCGGCGGAAGTCGTGACCTGCCACGGCAGGTCTGTGCGCGTCTGCTCTGAGGTCGGGTCGGGTTGCGGTCCCAGCCACCACAGCAGGGCCAGGCAGGCCGCTGTGACGGTCAATACGATCAGAGGAGTCTTCATCTCGCTTCCTGTTGTAGATCAGGTTTTTCATTGCGGTCAACCGGCCTCACGCGCCGGTCGCCGGGGTGCTAGTGGGCCATGCGGTAAATAGTGTGACACGCCGCCCGCCCACAAAGGTTGTCGGCAAGGCGCACAAGCGCAGGACTAGTCATTCTAATTAAAGCGCCTGCAACGCAGCAGATAACCTTCGTGAGCGGGTTCTGAGCGTTACACTATTTACCGCATGGCCCACTAGTCACCTTCGTAGAGGTAGGGTTCGAGTTTCGGCGGCAACTGCAGGTGGAAGCCTTGCGCGGCCAGGTTGCTCATGACGGTATTGATGTTCTCGCGCGCCAGGTTCAGCGTGTCGTGCAAATCCAGTTGCATGACGAACTCTGGTGTCCCAAAACGCTCCAACAAGTCGGAAGGTACCTTGTTGAAATCATCCTCGTTGGTGACATACAGATACATTTCCGCTTTGCGCGAGCTGCGGTAAATCCAGCAGGGGAGTCGATCAGGAGGCATGATGATGATTCGGAATGGCAACTTACGCCGGTATTTTAGCCAATTGCCGGCGATCTTGGGGGGTGTCGTCGCGCTGGGCCTCGCCGGGTGCGCCTCGCAGCTGCCCGAATCGATCCGGGTGGCTCCCGCCGCGCAGCCCACGGTCGAGCAGGCTAGGCAGGCGCCGCAACTTTACGCTGCCGCGGACGTGCGTTGGGGCGGGGAACTGGTCGAAGTACGCAACCAAAGCGCCTCGACCGAACTGGAGATTCTCGGACGGCGCCTCGACAGCGGCGGCGAGCCGCGCCCGGGCAGCCAGGCGCAGGGACGGTTTATCGCGCGGGTGGGCGAATTCCTCGATCCCGCCGACTACCAGACCGGCCAACTGTTGACCGTTGCCGGAAAGCTGAACGGTGTCGTCAAGGGTAAGGTCGGCGAGTACGATTATCTCTATCCGGTGGTCGATGCTCTGCACATGCACCGCTGGCCGGATCCGGTGCAGGGCGCTGTTTATCCTGGCTATCCCTGGCCCTACTACGGGCCTTACTATGGGCCGTGGTGGCCGCACCGATACTACGGGCCGTATCCATGGTGGTGAGAGAAATGCTGATTCGATACATGATTGTCGCCGGCTTGTTTTTGGCAGGCGTCTGGGGCTGCGCGGGGAGTTCGTTGAAGGATTCTCGCTACGCCGGGCAACCGACGCCGGCGGCGCTCGCCGTGCAGCCGAAAAGCCACGCCAAGGGGTCGTCGTTGACCTGGGGAGGCGTCGTGGTCGAAGTGCGTAATCTCCGGGACCGAACCATACTCGAGGTCGTGTCGTATCCGTTGGCGGATGACGGACAGCCTGAAACCGGCGAGCCGTCACAGGGTCGCTTCCTCGCCGATCGTCGCGGTTTTCTCGAGCCCCGCGACTATGCGCCGGGCCGTCTAGTAACCGTGACGGGGTCGTTGCTGGGCTATCAGGACGGGACGGTTGCCGGCGCAGACTATCGGTTTCCGGCTGTCGCCGCGGACGAACTCCGGGTCTGGGACGAGGTGCCACGCCAATCGGGCTTCGGTTCGCGCACGCCGCGCGTCGGCGTCGGGGTAAATGTGGGTTCCGGGGGCGGCGGCGTTGGTGTAAGTGTAGGATTCTAAATTAAAAGATTCCCTCTATAGCGATCTTCTCGAGACTATAGTATCTCGCGCAAGCGCCGCTAACCAGTTGTGTAGATTGACTGGAATGCCGGAGTTTGGCGTTGTGAACATGCGGAGTATATTGCGCGACCCGCAGCTCCTCGAGGACGGGATCGCGACACGTCGTCTTTACGGGACCAACGATACGGTTATCACCGAGGGCTCGCCGGGGCGCGTGCTGTACCTCATCGAACGGGGCCGGGTCCGCGTCTCCGGACGAGTCGAGCTTGAGGGCAGGCGCCACATTCAGCCGGGGTTATGCGACCTGGAGACCGACGACGTTTTCGGTGAGCTAAGTCTGTTCGAGGATGCGCCGCGCAGCGCATCCGTGGTCGCGGTCGAGGACAGCGAACTGCTGGAGTTCCAGGCCGATGCTCTTGCGGTGCATTTCGACCGACACCCCGAGCAAGGCTACCTGGTGTTGAAAACCCTGTTTCGTATCCTGACGGATCGATTGCGCCAGGCCGACCGCCGGTTGGAGTCGCTTTTCGCCTGGGGTCTCAAGGTCCACGGGATCGACAAGCATCTGTGAGCCGGAGAAATACCGGGGCAAGATCCCGCTGGTGCTGTCTCAAGGTCCACGGGATCGACAAGCATCTGTGAGCAGTCTCTAACCCAACGTTGCGCGAAATTTCGCGACGGGACCGTTTCACTGCGGCTATAGCACGCCCAACGCAAACTCTGATTCAACGTTAGGATCTATAGTCGCGCCCGCACCAGCCTCGCGACTTCTTCGTCGCTGAGTACCAGTGGGTTGGTCTGCATGCTGCCGCCACGGCAGCCGGCGACGACCCTGGGTAGATCCGCTTCCGCCATACCGTAGGCGCCCAGCCGGGGCAAACTCAGCCGTTCAGTCCATTGGCTCAAGGTTTCGACCAGGGCGTCGCAGGCAGCGTTCCGGCTGTTGAACATCTGTCCCGTGAGTAGCACGGCGGCTTCTGCGTACTTCTGCAGCGCCGTGCCAGCAGGGTCCCGCTCGCGCAGCGCCTCGATATTTACCCGCGTTGCCGCCGCAACCAGCGTGCCGCAGACCACCCCGTGAGGGATCGGGAAAAAGGCGCCCAACGGGGAGGCCAGGCCGTGTACGGAGCCAAGACCGGCCTGGGCGAGCGTGATGCCGGAGCACAAAGACGCGTAGGCCAGGCGCGGAAATCCGACGTCAGCGTCGGCATGATGCCCTTCCAAGGTCGGCCAGAATCCATCGCGAAACGCCTGCAGCCCCGACGCGGCGAGTGCGTCGGTGAAGGGGCTGGCACGCAACGACACGTACGATTCAAGCAGCTGCGTGAAGGCATCCATGCCGTTGGCGGCCAGCAGGGTTTTCGGGCAGGTGCACAGCAGATCCGGGTCGACGATCGCGACCTGCGCAATCAACTGTTCGTGACGGAAAGACTTCTTGAATCCGTCTTTGCCGCGCACCGAGAGCACCGCGTTCTTGGTCGCCTCGGAACCGGTGCCTGCCGTGGTCGGAACTGCCACCAGCGGGGTGGCAGGCCCGGCATAGGGCAAGCCCCTACCGACGCCTTCGAGGTGGTCCAAAACAGAGTTACCGGGCCTCAATAGGCCGGCGATGGCCTTGCCGGCGTCGAGCACGCTGCCACCGCCGATAGCGGCGACGACGTCAAAGCGGCCGCCCCCGTGCCGGGCGACGTTCTCATCCACCAAGTCGGGAGAGGGTTCTCCCAGAATCCGAATCACTTCCCAGCTAAGGCCGCGATCGCGCAAGGCGTCGAGCAGGCCTTGCCAGTGCGGTGAATTCCGGAACGAAGCGTGACCGGTCACCAACAGTATGCGCTCGCCGTACCCGGCCAGCACTTCGGGCAGCGCGGAAATCGTTCCCGGGCCGAATCTAATCTCCGGCAGGCGGGCGACCTGAAAGGCGTTCAAGCCTTGCAATACGAGTTACCGCGACTAACCCGCGGTGACTTTCGAGTCACTGGCAGGTTCAGGCGTGATGCGCGCGGTGGGAATCTCGTCCAGGTGCCAGATCTCCTCGTTGTACTCGCGCATGGTTCTGTCGGTGGAAAAACGCCCGCTCGACGCGCAGTTCAAAATGCTCATGCGCAGCCAATTAGCGTGGTCTCGATACGCCTGTGCGGCCTGTTCCTGAGCGGCGACGTAGCTCGAGAAGTCCGCCGCCACCATCCACGGATCGGATGGACTGCGCACAGCCGCGACGATCGGGTCGAACAAACCCGGTTCGAATTGGTTGAACAGCCCCGCTTCCAGAAGGCGCATCACCCGTGTCAGGTTCGGGTCTGACGCAATCAGCACGTCTGGGCGGTAATTACCCCGTGCCGCGACCACCTGTTCGGCCGTCAGGCCGAAGAGAAAGAAATTTTCATCGCCGACTTCGTCACGGATTTCGATGTTGGCGCCGTCCAGGGTGCCAATAGTGACGGAACCGTTCATCATAAACTTCATATTTCCGGTGCCGGATGCTTCTTTGCCCGCGGTCGATATCTGCTCCGACAGGTCGGTCCCGGGCGCGATGACTTCCATGGCTGAGACACGGTAGTTCGGCAGAAAGGCCAGTCGCAGCAGACCGCTGGTATCCGGATCGTGGTTGACCACCCGGGCCACGTTGTTGACCAGCTTGACGATCAGTTTTGCCTGTGCGTACCCTGGTGCAGCCTTACCACCGATCAAGACGCAGCGCGGCGTCCAGTTCTGTAATTCCCGATTCTTGATGCGCGCGTACAAATGTATGACGTGCAGCACGTTGAGCAATTGACGCTTGTATTCGTGAATGCGTTTGACCTGGACGTCGAACATGGCCTCGGGCTGAAATTCGACGCCGCATTCGCGATGTACCAGATGTGCCAGGCGTTTCTTGTTCTTCAGCCGAACCTCGTGCCATTCGTGGCGAAACGCTGGATCGTCGGCGAGCTTCTTCAGGCGTTGCAGCTGACCGAGTTCGCATATCCAGCCACGCCCGATATGGTTTTCCAGCAGTTCCCTCAAGGCGCGATTGCACCAGGCCAGCCAGCGTCGCTGGGTGACGCCGTTGGTCTTGTTGTTGAACTTCTCGGGCCAGATGTCGAAAAAATCGCGGAACAGACCTTGTTGCAATAATTTGGAATGTAATGCGGCAACGCCGTTGACGGAAAAACTGCCCACGATGGCCAGATGTGCCATGCGCACGTGTTGTTCAGGCCCTTCCTCGATGATCGAAAGCCTTCTCAGCCGATCGTTGTCGCCTGGCCAGCGCTGTGCCACCTGTCCGAGAAAGCGGCCATTGATCTCGAATATTATGTCCAGAACGCGCGGTAACAGTTGTTGGAACATGCGTACCGGCCAGCGTTCCAGAGCTTCGGGGAGCAGCGTGTGGTTGGTGTAGGCCATGGTCCGGGTGGTAATCTCCCAGGCCGCCTCCCACTCCAGGCCGTGTTCGTCGAGCAGCAGCCGCATCAGTTCGGCGACTGCCACCGTGGGGTGAGTGTCGTTGAGCTGAAACACGTTCTTTGCCGCGAACTCGGAAAAATCGGCGCCGTGTACCCCGCACCAGTTGCGCAGCGCATCTTTGAGACTGGCGGATGCCAAGAAGTACTGCTGGCGCAAGCGCAGTTCCTTGCCGTTCTCGTTGGCGTCGTTGGGATACAGCACCATGGTGATGTGCTCGGCGTCGTTTTTTGCCGCCACCGATTCGGCGTAGTCGCCGGCGTTGAATTCATCCAGGTCGAATTCATCGGTGGCGGCGGATTTCCACAGGCGCAGGGTATTGACCGTATCGTTGCGGAACCCGGGTACCGGCGTGTCGTAGGGCACTGCCAGCACATCGTGCGTGTCCACCCAGCGGGCGCGCTCGCGATTGAGGTGGTCACGGTAAAAATCGGTGCGCCCGCCAAACTGAATGCGCTGGGTAAACTCGGGGCGCTCCAGTTCCCAGGGGTTGCCGTCTCGCAGCCAGTGGTCAGGCTCCTCTTGCTGGTACCCGTTCTCGATGGCTTGCCGAAACATGCCGTATTCGTAACGCAGGCCGTAGCCACAGACCGGCAGTTGTAAGGTTGCGCAGCTGTCCAGAAAACAGGCCGCGAGTCTGCCCAGACCGCCATTGCCGAGACCGGCGTCGGGTTCGGCGTCGACAATTTCCTCGAGCTTCAGGCCCAGGTTGACCATTCCGTCACGTACTTCACCGGACAAGCCGAGATTGAGCATCGCGTTGCCCAGGGTCCGTCCCATCAAAAATTCCAGCGACAAATAGTAGGCACGCCGGCAGTTGGCTTCGTCGTAGGCGTGGTCGGTGGATTTCCAGCGTTCCATCAAACGGGCGCGCAGCGAGAGCGACAGCGCGGCGTAGGCGTAATACGGCGCGTCACAATATTTGTCACGGCCCAGGTAGTGACTGAAATAGTGGCGGAAGTCGGCACTGATGCTGTCGGCATTCATACCCAAGGGCGCCAGGTCGTTGATACTGGCGTTGGATCCCCCGCTGCAATCGGGGGTATAGGCGCTTTCGTGTTTGTTTTTCATAATCGGACCGCGAGACAACTGTTGTATGGCCTACATTATGCTAACACCGGCCCCGCAGGGCCAATGGGTTTCGCGATTTATTCGCGAATTCGATCGAACGCGTTGAATCCAGCTGCTTCGAACCAGTAGCTTGCGGTTATCGTGCGCCGGATATACCGGCGCGACCCGTGCCTGATCTTGCCCACTGGGTGGGCCCTTGAATTGCCACGAACTTTTGGCTCAGTGAACCAACGTCAGAATTTGCGTCCGCCGACGTTCAGTTGCCGATCGTCTGCCAGCGACGCGTCGCTACTGATTAGATCGCCGCTTTCCGCGAGGCGGATGCGCAATGCGAGGTTGTTGCGCGAATCCGCGTTGCCCAGCGCTTCCTCGATGGTGATACGACCGGCGGCATACAGCTCGTATAGCGCCTGGTCGAAGGTCTTCATGCCGCGTTCGTTGCCTTGTTCCATGGCGTCTTTGATCTCGTGAATCTTGCCCTTCTGGATCAGTTCCGACGTGTAGCTGGTCAACAGCAGCACCTCGACCGCCGGCACCCGGCTGCCATCCGAGGATCGAATGAGTCGTTGGGATACGACGGCCCTGAGGTTCAGGGACAGGTCGTTGTATAACTGGCGATGGGCGGTATCGGGGAAAAAATTGACTATCCGGTCCAACGCTTGGTTGGCGTTGTTGGCGTGCAGCGTGGATAGGCACAGGTGCCCGGTCTCGGCATAGGCAATGGCGTGCTGCATCGTGGCTGCATCGCGGATTTCGCCGATCAGAATGACGTCCGGTGCCTCGCGCAGGGCATTTTTGAGCGCATTTTCGTAACTCAGGGTGTCGAGCCCGACCTCGCGTTGATCGACCACCGATTTTTTATGCGAATGCAGGTATTCGATCGGGTCCTCGATCGTCAATATGTGTCCGGTTGCGTGCGCGTTGCGGTAATCGATCATCGACGCCAGGGTGGTGGATTTGCCGGACCCCGTGGAGCCGACCACCAGCACCAGTCCACGCGGCTCCATGACAATTTTTTTCAGCAGTTCCGGCAGGTGCAATTCGGCGATTTCGGGTATCTGGCCCTTGATGTAGCGAATGACCATCGCCGTGTCGCCGCGTTGCTTGAACACGTTGACGCGAAAACGTCCTAACTTTTGCACTGAAATCGCGAGGTTACATTCGAATGTTTCCTCGAATTCACGTACCTGGTCATCGCTCATGACCGAGTAGGCGAGTTGGTTGACATCGCCCGACGCCAGCCGGTTTTCACCGATCGGCAGCGTTTTTCCCTGCGATTTCAGATTGGGTGGGGCTCCCGTACTGAAGAACAGATCCGAACCGTCTTTTTGCACCATAAGGCGGAGATAAGGGACGATGTCCATGCGTCGCTCCTACGCGAATAGAACGAAATTGTTGTTGACTACCGGCCTGTCGCCGCGGTCGTATATACGAGCAACTGCAGACAGCGGCAGGCGCTCGTTGCCTGGGTCGGCTCTTGCTGCGGTAGTTTTTCCACACCGGTCAAACCGTTGTTGGCGTGGACGCCATGCAGCGCGCACCGATCAAAAATTCTTCAATCTATCAGCGGCCGACGGCGCCGTAGTTTGAGTATGAAGGGGTCAAATTGGCGGACATACGATTGAGCGAACTGTGGCGTTTTCCGGTCAAGTCGCTGCGCGGCGTGCGTTGTGCGCGTCTTGCGGTGGGTCCGCGCGGTTTCGAACATGACCGCGAATGGATGGTGGTGGATGCGACTCTGCGGTTCCTCACTCAGCGGCAGGTGACCAAAATGGCGTTGGTCGATGTCGAGGTTGATGCGGCTCGGGTGCGGTTGGCGGCGCCCGGTATGCCTGACTTGAGCATAGCGCACGAACAAAATGGTGCGGCGATCGAGGTTCGAGTCTGGAGCGATGTATGTGCGGGAGTTACGGTAGGTGCCGAGGCCGATGCCTGGCTGACCGGATTCCTGGGACGGTCCTGCCGCTTGGTCAGGTTTCCGCAGGGAGCGATGCGAGCGGTTGACCCGGCGTTTGCGAAGCCTGACGATCAGGTCGGCTTTGCCGATGGTTTCCCGTTTCTGTTGATTTCGCAAGCATCGCTGGACGATCTCAACGATCGCTTGGCGCAGCCGGTTCCGATGATCAGGTTCAGGCCCAACCTGGTGGTAACCGGTACGGCGCCGTTCGAGGAGGATCGCTGGCGCCGCATTCGAATCGGTGGACTGACGTTTCGCGTGGTCAAACCGTGTTCGCGCTGCATCATTCCGACCATCGATCCGGACACCGCCGAAAGGGCGCGTGAGCCGTTGCAGACACTGAAAAGCTACCGTAGTCGGGAAAACAAGGTGTTTTTCGGGCAGAACCTGCTCCACGACGGCTTCGGGGAGCTGAGCGAGGGCATGTCCGTTGAGGTGCTGGAGTGGGCGGATGGCTGAAGAACCCGCCGTCGCCGCGACACGATTTTGGTTGCACGATTTCGTCATCGCGTTGAATCTGTGCCCGTTCGCGGCGGCGACGTCAGCGGGGGACCGCATCCGCTTTGTGGTGAGTCGGGCGGCTCGAATCGAAGACATTTACCGCGAGTTCCTGGTTGAACTCGAGGCGTTCGTGCAATTGCCGCCGGCGGTCGCGGAGACGGGCTTGTTCATCGTTCCCGACGGTTTGGACGACTTCGCGGATTACCTGGAGCTGCTGGCAATGGCCGACGATGCCCTGGACCAGGTGGGTCTGCGGGGCGTCTTGCAGCTGGCCAGTTTCCATCCGGAATACAGGTTCGCCGGCGCGGGTCCGGACGATCCGGCGAACTTCACCAATCGCTCGCCCTATCCTATGCTGCATCTGATTCGCGAAGCGGGCCTGGCCGCGGCGCTGGAGAACTATCCGAATCCGGAGGGTATCCCGGAGCGGAATATCTGCACTTTGCGGGACCTGGGGCTGGCGGAGATCAGAAAGCGGCTGGCGGGATGGGGAGGTCGGGATTAGGCGCGAGGCCTGGAGCGTTGCACAAAGCCCGGCGCTCGCTATTTCGCGTGCATGATCTCGGCGACGATCGATGTGGATCTTGGTTTCGCCCACGAAAACGTTTCGCATTGATCATGATGTCGCGCCCATCGGCTTGCGTAAGTAGGCGCGGTATACGCTTGAGTTGACGCGCACCTTCCCCGGTGAATGCTAGATAGCGTGCGAGGTTGCAATCGCTTGGTGGCAGCATATCGCTAGGGTTGATGTTGGGAATTAATCGGGTTTCGCGATCGCGTTGCGACTGCGCTCGTTTTTAACCCATATATCGCTAGACGTGACCCCTTTGCTCAGTATTCCGCCGTTTCCAACGCGTCTGAAGCCTCTAGCCAGTCGCTCTCTGCGTCGGTCACCTCGGCGTCGACGCGCGCCTTTTCCAATAGCCGTTCCTGGAGTGCCGATTTGTTTTCCGACGTGTATAGGGCGGTGTCGGCGAGGACCGCTTCCAACTCTGTCTGACGTGCGTGCAATCGATCGAGCTTCTGTTCAATCTGAGCGATCTGTTTGCGCAAGGGGGCGAGTTGTTGGCGGCGCCGCGCCTCTTCGCGTTTACGGTTCTTGCGCTCGACGGCGTTATTTTCCGCGTCCTGTTTGGGTACGGCAGAACCCGTGTCCCGGCGTTGCTGGGTCAACCAGCGCGGGTAGTCATCCAGGCTGCCGTCAAACGCATCGACCTTGCCGTCGTGCACCAGGAGCAGTTCGTCGGCGGTCACCCGCAACAGATGGCGGTCGTGCGAAACGATGACCATGGCACCGCTGAATTCCTGCAGTGCCTGTGACAGCGCCTGACGCATTTCCAGATCCAGGTGGTTGGTGGGCTCGTCGAGCAGCAGCAGGTTGGGTCGGCGATAGACGATCAGCGCCAGCGCCAGCCGCGATTTTTCACCACCGGAGAAGGGGCCGACGTGTTCCAGCGCCTTGTCGCCGACGAAGCCGAACCCGCCGAGATAGTCGCGCAACGCCTGCTCGGTCGCGTTCGGGTCCAGTTGCAGCAGGTGTTCGAGGGGGCTGTGCTCCGGATGCAGTTGTTCCAGCTGATGCTGCGCGAAATATCCGACCTGCAGGTCGCGGGCCCTTTCAACCTGTCCGCCGAGGGGCGCCAGGTCGCCGGACAGCAGCTTTATCAGGGTTGATTTGCCCGCCCCATTGGGTCCGAGCAGGCCGATGCGGTCACCCGGATTGAGTATCAGCTGAACCCGGCTGAGGACCGGCGGCAGGGTCGCGTAGCCGGCACTGATATCCTCCAGGCGCAGTAGCGGCCGTGGAGTCCTCTTGGGTGACTTGAAGGCGAAATGAAACGGCGAATCGACGTGGGCCCGGGCGATCAACTCCATGCGTTCCAGGGCCTTGAGCCGGCTTTGTGCCTGGCGTGCCTTGGTAGCCTTGGCGCGAAACCGGTCCACATAGCTGCGAATATGCGTGATTTCGCGTTGCTGTTTTTCGAACTCGGCCTGCTGGCGGGCGAGATTTTCGGCCCGCACGTGCTCGAACGCCGAGTAGTTGCCGGTGGTCAGGTTGAGGCGCTGGTGCTCGATATGGGCAATCTGGCCGCATACGGCGTCGAGGAAATCGCGGTCGTGCGAAATCAACAGCAGGGTGCCCGGGTAGGCGCACAGCCAGTCCTCGAGCCAGAACACGGCGTCCAGGTCGAGGTGGTTGGTCGGTTCGTCCAGCAGCAGCAGGTCGGAACGACACATCAGCGCCCGCGCGAGATTGAGCCTGACCCGCCAGCCGCCGGAAAACTCCGCCACCGGCCGCTGTTCTTCGCCGGACCCGAAGCCCAGCCCGTGCAGCAGCCGGGCGGCGCGCGCGCGCGCCGTGTAGCCGCCGATGTTCTCCAATCGCGCGTGCAGCTCCGCCAACCGTTCCCCGTCGGCCGACGCCATGCCCTGCTCGACGGTCCTCAGCTCGGCGTCGCCGTCCAGCACGTACTCGAGCGCGGCGCGAGTGTCGGCGGGCGTTTCCTGGGCGACGTGCGCGACGATCCAGTCGCGCGGGCGGCGAAACTCCCCTTGATCGGCATGCAACGAGCCGAGTATGAGTTCGAAAAGGCTGGACTTGCCGGTGCCGTTGGCGCCGGTCAAGCCGACTTTCTGGCCGGGATGGATTTGCAAGCTGGCCTCGGCAAACAGGATGCGTGGGCCACGACGAAGTGTCAGATTATCAAACTGCAGCATGGGGCGATTATATCGGTCGGGCGCTCTGGCACCAGCCCCGGGGCCGGCAGCCGCTCCCGGATCTGAATCAGACAACAGATCCCGCTCTCAGCTTGGGGCGCATGCTGATGGCTTCCGCCAGGTGATGATTATTGACTGCCTCGTCAGCGGCGAGATCCGCGATCGTCCTGGCGACCCGCAGAACCCGGTGATAGGCGCGCGCTGAGAGCGCCAGTT
This sequence comes from uncultured Chromatiales bacterium, assembly GCA_965368585.1. GTDB lineage: Bacteria > Pseudomonadota > Gammaproteobacteria > Chromatiales > Chromatiaceae > JARRQB01. The sequence goes on from CBDUNM010000016.1 coordinate 40,041, forward strand.
GTTCGGTGGCCTTGAGCAGCAGCGCCTTTCCCGAGTTGCTCAGGCGGCAGTGATCATCCAGCGCGTCGCCGCCGAGTGCGCAGTTCGACCTACCCTGGCGCGCGATCTGTCGGTCGCGGGCCACGGTGACCCGCTCGCACACGACAGCACTGGTCTCGATATTGTCCGTCGCAGGTCCGGCCAGTTCGGCGGCGGTCGGCACCGGCACTTCGATATGCAGATCGATACGATCGAGGAACGGGCCGGATATCCTGCCCTGATATCGGTTGATCTGGTCCGGTGTGCAGCGGCAGGCGCGGCGCGGATCGCCCAGATTCCCGCACGGACAGGGGTTCATCGCGGCAACCAGTTGGAACCGGGCGGGAAATTCCGCCTGACGTGCGGCACGGGAAATGGTGATCCGCCCGGTTTCCAACGGCTCGCGCAACACTTCGAGCACCTTGCGGTCGAATTCCGGCAGTTCATCGAGAAACAATATTCCATGGTGGGCGAGTGAGACTTCACCGGGTTTCGGGTTGCCACCGCCGCCCACCAGCGCAACGCCCGAGGCGGTATGGTGTGGCTGGCGAAATGGACGTTGCCGCCAGCGGCGAACGTCGAGACCGCGACCGTATACCGATCGCACGACGGCGACTTCCACCGCTTGTTGTTCCGTCATCGGCGGCAGGAGTCCGGGGAGACGGCTGGCCAGCATCGATTTGCCCGTGCCGGGTGGTCCGACCAGCAGCAGGTTGTGACCGCCGGCGGCAGCAATCTCCGCGGCGCGTTTGGCATGCGCCTGACCTCTGACATCTGCGAGATCGGGGATGTCCAGGGTCACCGGTCCGGGCGGCGCCTGACGCGCTGCCGCCAGTCGCCGATCACCCGACAAGTGCGAACAGACATCGAGCAGATGCGCTGCCGCATAGACTGTAGCGTCGTCGATGAGCGTCGCCTCGGCGACATTCTCGGTCGACACCAGCAGAGCGCGCCCCGCTTGTCGCGCCGCGATCGCGGCCGGCAGCACGGCGCGCGTCGGCCGGATCCGACCGGACAGCGTCAGCTCCCCTAGAAACTCGTAGCGGTCCAGGCCTTGAGTCTGTATCTGCTCAGACGCCTTGAGAACGCCGATGGCGATCGCCAGATCGAAGCGACCGCCCTCTTTGGGAAGTTCGGCCGGGGCAAGGTTGACGGTGATCCGCCGGCTGGGGAACGCGAACCCGCTGTTGAGCAGCGCGCTGCGCACCCGGTCGCGGCTTTCCTGAACCGCCTTCTCGGGCAAACCCACGATGGCGAAAGCGGGGAGTCCATTCGCTAGATGGACTTCAATAGTTACCAGCGGCGCTTCCACGCCGACGGCGGCACGACAAAAAATGGTGGCAAGTGACATGACCTTCCCTGGTCTATCGTGAGAATGTTCGAGCAGCCTTCAGGTTAGCAGTTCATGCGGGCGGGTTCCATACGCCGCCTGCGATGGATGATTTAGCTTCCCGGACGCTGACGACCGCCGTCGCGTTCGCGCGCCGCAATTACGTCAAGATCGATGTAAAACGGCTGCCTCGAGTTCTGCCACGCGCGTTTCCAGCGCGTCCAGTTTGGCCCGCGTGCGTTGCAGCACCGCCTGCTGAACGTCGAACTCTTCGCGGGTCACGAGATTGAGCCTGGCCAGCGCGCTCTCGAGTCCGCTGCGTAAATTGCGCTCGATGTCTTTCTGCATGTTCTGCACACCCTGCGGCAGCCCATCCGCCAGCCGTCGGGACAGATCGTCGAATATCTTGGGGTTGAGCATGCAGGCGTCCGATTTCATTTAACGATGCCGCGAGGTTAGACATCTCCCAAGAGAGTGTCCAGCACGAGTTTGAAAGATCCCTTGGTTGGTTGCACCATCTTGGTGCTCATCTTTGGTGCGCCGTATCCAGGTCCGCCCAAAGCGGTGCATGCGCCGTAGCAAAAATGTCGTAATTGCCTGTCAAGCTAAGTAACTGTCTGTAATTCATCAATTTATCAAGTTGGCATGGAGCCTGCTTGTTCGTTGGGCACAAACGCAATCTGGCGGATGAAAATCGAAACTCGGCATTTTCAACTATCTGGGAGTAAACAAAATGAACGTGAAAATCAAACTGCTGGCCAGTGGGCTCGCCGTAGCCCTGGGAGCCGCGGCGCATGCTGAGCTGAGCGCCAACATCGGCGCGACCAGCAACTACGTGTGGCGTGGTCTGACGCAGACCGAGGACGACGCGGCTATTTCCGGCGGCATCGACTACGCGCACGACAGTGGCCTCTATGCCGGTACCTGGGCGTCGAACGTCAGCTTTGACGGAGACAAGGGGTCCGAGGTCGACCTGTATGGCGGGTTCGCCAGTAGCGCCGGCGACCTGGGTTACGACCTGGGCGTCATTCACTACCTCTACCCGAGCTACAACGACGCCGATTTTACCGAGATTTACGCCATTGGCAGCTGGCAATGGCTCGAAGCCGGCGTGTACTACACCGTTGATACCGAAGCCGGTGGCGAGGACGATCACGTCTACTACTACGCCTCCGCCAGCTACGAATTCATGCCGAGTTGGAGTGCCGGGCTGACGATCGGGCAGTACGACCTCGACGACACCGGCGACGATATCACCCATGGCCAGATCGATATCACCAAGAGCGCTGCCGAGCTGGGCGATTTCACGTTCTCCATTTCGCAAACCAACGAATGGGATTCGAGCACCGAAGATGACGATGACGTGCGGGTCTTCGTCTCGTGGAGCAAGAGCTTCTAATCGAGTCTCGCGGCAAACATAACAGACGTAAGACGTAGCCGGTCCGTCGCTCGACGGGCCACTCTCAGGAGAACAGAGATATGAAACTGGTTTCAGCCATTATCAAGCCGTTCAAGTTGGATGACGTGCGCGAAGCGCTCTCCGATGTCGGCGTGGCCGGTATAACCGTGACCGAGGTCAAGGGCTTCGGCAGGCAGAAGGGTCACACGGAACTCTATCGTGGCGCCGAGTACGTGGTCGATTTTCTGCCCAAAATCAAGGTCGAGGTTGCCGTGGATGATGCGCAGCTCGACCAGGTCATCGAAGCCATCAGCGGGGCCGCCAAGACCGGCAAGATCGGTGACGGAAAAATATTCGTATACGACGTGGAACAGGCGATTCGAATTCGGACCGGTGAAGCCGGTCCAGACGCGTTGTGATTTCCGCTTCCCGGCTCAAGAGGTTTCCAAAATGGAAGATATTCTGAATTTAAGATACGCCCTCGATACCTTTTATTTCCTGGTGTCCGGTGCGCTGGTCATGTGGATGGCAGCGGGTTTCGCCATGCTCGAGGCAGGTCTGGTCCGCGCCAAGAACACAGCGGAGATTCTGACCAAGAACGTGACCCTGTATGCGGTCGCCTGCGTCATGTACATGCTGATGGGTTACAACATCATGTACCCCGAGGGCGGCAATGGGTACTGGCCCGCGCTTGATTTCAGCTTCATGTTCGGTGGTGACAACGACCCCACCGGCGTGCTGAAGCAGGACCCCGCTGGGTGGTACGATGGTGACTACTACTCGGGCATGTCCGATTTCTTCTTCCAGGTCGTGTTCGTCGCGACCGCCATGTCGATCGTATCGGGTGCCGTGGCGGAACGCATGAAACTGTGGTCGTTCCTGCTGTTTGCAGTGGTTATGACCGGCTTTATCTACCCCATGCAGGGCTACTGGAAATGGGGCGGCGGTTTTCTGGACGAAGCGGGCTTCAACGATTTCGCCGGTTCGGGCGTTGTGCATCTGTGCGGCGCGTCGGCGGCGTTCGCCGGCGTGTTGTTGCTCGGCGCACGCAAAGGAAAGTACTCAAGCGATGGTCGCATCAATGCGATGCCGGGCGCCAATATGCCACTGGCCACGCTGGGCACCTTTATATTGTGGATGGGGTGGTTTGGGTTCAACGGCGGATCGGAGTTGGTTCTCTCCAATGTCGGCGAGGCCAATTCGGTCGCAGCGGTTTTCGTCAATACCAACATGGCGGCTGCGGGCGGCGTGATCGCGGCGTTGATCACCGCCCGGCTGTTGTTCGGCAAAGCCGACCTCACCATGGCCCTGAACGGTGCGCTGGCCGGCCTGGTGGCGATCACCGCCGAGCCGCTGACCCCTGCGCCGATCTTCGCGACCTTGATCGGCGCGGTCGGCGGGATCATCGTGGTGTTTTCTATCATCAGTCTCGACAAGATGAAGATCGACGATCCGGTCGGCGCTATTTCGGTACACGGCGTGGTCGGCATGTGGGGGCTGCTGGCCGTACCGCTGACCAACGAAGGCGCGACTTTCGGCGCGCAGTTGCTGGGTTTAGGCACCATCCTGGGGTGGACCTTTGTGGTCAGCTTCATCGCCTGGTTGGTCATCAAAGTGGTTGTCGGCATCCGCGTCAGCGAGGAGGAAGAATACGAAGGCGTCGACCTGTCGGAGTGCGGCCTGGAAGCTTATCCGGAATTCACTGGATCCCGCGGTTCGGGGCTATAATCACGATCTAACGCATCATTCGCACGGGCGCTTCGGCGCCCGTTTTTTTTTGCTCGAAGGTGCCGCGTAGCGTGGATTGCCGGCGATTGAGCTGCGCAAGGCGCCTGCATGCCTCGGCCGCCGAATACTCACTCTGCAGGGGCGTACTTTTCCCGCCAAGCCGCGGCCGACTTCCTGAAAAACTCGGGTTCCGCGAACGCCGCGCGATGGATGTCGAGGTTATAGTAACGGGTTGCGAAGCTGCGGCTAGCGACGTCGGCCGACCGGAAGCCGTCGATGCGCCGATCCTTGCACGCCAGAGTTGCCGACCACCAGCCGGTTGGATAGATGGGCTGCGGAAAAAACAGGGTTCGCAGGTCGGCGAAACCTGCGCGATACATGTCCCGGTACATGCCTTCCTGGATGCCGGCATGCACCAGTGGCGATTCGCTTTGTTGGATCAGCAACCCGCCGTCGCTGAGCGCGCGACGGCAGGCCGCGTAGAAGTCGACCGTGAACAAGACTTCGCCGGGTCCCGCGGGGTCGGTAGAGTCTACGACGATAATCTCCAGCGACGCGGGAGAGGCCTCGTTGACCCATTCTATGCCGTCCGCAAACAACAGTTCGGCGCGTGGATCACCGTTCGCTTCGCACAATTCCGGGAAATACTCCTCCGCGACCCGGGTCACCCGCTCGTCTATGTCGACTTGCGTCGCCCGCTCGACCTCCGGGTGTTTGAGCACTTCGCGCAGGGTCCCGCAATCACCGCCGCCGACGACGGCGACTCGCCGGGGCGAGGGATGGGTAAACAGCACCGGGTGGGTCATCATCTCGTGATACAGAAAGTTTTCGCGACTGCTGACCATGGTGCAGCCGTCGATCAGCATCAGATTGCCCCAGTGCGTCGTCCGGTAGACGGCGATCTGTTGGAAATCCGACTTTTCCTCGTGCAGTTTCGTTGTGCTCTTCAGAGAAAAGGCCGAGCCTGTGTCTTCGCAGGCTTCGGAGATCCAGGTCGAGTCTAGTGTCATGAAGGTGCTTCCGGCCGTTGAACACGAAGGGCGCAAGATAGCGACACCGACTAATCGGCGCAATCGAATTCCTTGACGCGGCAAGTCGCGCGATAATCGCAGTGCAACTTGCTGGAGTAGCCATGACCGCCGAAATTGCAACTGTCAGTCAAACCTACGGCATCGATCGCTGGAGCGAAGGCTATTTCGGCATCAGTGCCGCGGGCAAGCTGGTCGCTCGTCCGGACCCGCAGCGGGATAGCATCGTAGACCTGCATCAGCTGGCGCACGAGGTCCGTGCTGCCGGGTTGGCCTGGCCGGTGCTGGTTCGCTTCACCGATATTTTGCGCCATCGCGTCAGGCACTTGTGCGCCGCTTTTCAGTCGATTGTGAACGAGCTGGACTACCGCGGCCGGTATACTTGTATTTATCCGATCAAGGTAAATCAGCAGCGCAGCGTGGTGGACGAGTTGCTGGCGGGTGGCGGCGACGACATTGGACTGGAAGCCGGCAGCAAACCCGAACTCATGGCCGTGCTGGCCAACTCGTTGCCGGGCGGTGTCATCATTTGCAACGGTTACAAAGACCTTGAATATGTCCGGATGGCCTTGATCGGCCGACGTCTGGGTCACCAGATTTATATCGTCATCGAGAAGGCCTCAGAGCTGGATCTGGTGATACAGGCGGCGGGTGACCTGGATATTGAGCCGCTGCTCGGCGTGCGAGTGCGCCTGGCGGCGGTCGCCGGCGGCAATTGGCAGAATTCGGGCGGCGAGCGATCCAAGTTCGGCTTGTCGGCTTCGCAGGTGCTGGACCTCGTCCTACGTCTCAGGGAGAGCGGTCACCTCAACTGGTTGACGCTGTTGCACTCGCATATTGGTTCGCAGATTCCAAATTTGCGGGATATTCGGCGCGGCGTCGGCGAAGCCGCGCGTTATTATGCCGAACTGCGGCGCCTCGGTGTGCCGATCCGCGTGGTCGATGTGGGCGGTGGCCTGGGGGTCGACTACGAAGGTACCGGAACTCGGAGTTTCTGCTCGACCAACTACAGTATTGAGGGATATGCCCGTGAAGTGGTCTGGGCGCTCGGGCAGGTGTGCGACGAAAACGGCTTGGCTCACCCGGATATCATCACCGAGTCGGGTCGTGCCTTGACTGCGCACCATGCGGTGCTGATCACCAATGTGATCGGCCGTGAGGCCGCCGAGCGGGGCGACGATGCCCTGGATGTCGATGTGGGCGAACATGAGGCATTGCAGTGGCTGCGCGAGGAACTCGCGTCGCTCGACCAGCGTCATCCGGTTGAGGCCTTCGAAGAGGCCCGGCATCTGTTCGACGAAGCACACGAGCTGTTCGAACACGGTGCGATGTCGCTGGAGCAGCGCGCGCTGGCCGAACGGTTGTTCTTCGCAATCGCACATGGCGTGCGCGCCCGGCTGCGTCCCGAGTCGCGGCGTCATCGCGACCTGCTCGATCGCCTCAACGAACTGCTGGCCGATCGCGTATTCTGCAATTTCTCGTTGTTTCAATCGCTTCCCGATATCTGGGCGATCGACCAGATTTTTCCCGTTGTGCCCCTGCACCGCCTCGAAGAGCAGGCGTCTGCCAACGCGATGCTGCACGATCTGACCTGCGACTCGGATGGTTGCATTCAGAACTATGTCGATCAGAACGGCGTCGAAACGACACTGCCGTTACACGCGCCTGTCGCCGGAGAAGATTACCTGTTAGGCATATTCCTGATCGGCGCCTACCAGGAAATCCTGGGCGATATGCATAACCTGTTCGGCGATACGGATTCGGTGAACGTCCGTCTGAACGAGCGCGGCGGATATCAGCTCAGTCAGTTGGAAAAAGGGGATTCGGTCGACGAGCTGTTACGCTACGTGCACTTCGACCCTGATGAAATGCTCGAACGGTATGCGCAGAAGCTCAAGGCCGAAGGGGTGAGCGAATCCTTGCTGGACAACTATTATCGCGAACTCGAGGCAGGTTTGCAGGGTTACACCTATCTCGAGGACTGAAGCTTCCGCGTTGGCGCGGTCGCCGGTAAGTCGTCAAGCCTGCTGCCGGTGTTGTAGCGTATGCAGCAGTCGGTCCCTTAAGTGACATTTTTCCACCCAATGCGGAATGTACATCATGGCGCAACCTCCCTTCATCCTTGTCGACGGCTCTTCGTATCTGTTTCGCGCCTATCATGCCCTGCCGCCGCTGACCAATTCGCGTGGCGAGCCCACCGGCGCCATGGTTGGGGTCGTCAATATGCTGCGCAAGTTGCTCGACGAATACCAACCGGTGCTTATAGCGGTCGTATTCGATGCGCCGGGTAAGACCTTTCGCGACGCGCTGTATGCCGAGTACAAAGCGAATCGGCCGCCGACCCCGGATGACCTGGCGGTACAGATCGGTCCGCTGCATGAGATCGTTCGGGCAATGGGATTACCGCTACTGTCGGTCGAGGGAGTGGAGGCCGACGACGTCATAGGCACGTTGGCGCGGCAGGCGACCGAGCAGGGAATAGAGACGCTGATTTCCACCGGCGACAAGGATATGGCGCAGTTGGTCAACGATCACGTTACCCTGATCGATACCATGCACGACACCGTCAGTGACCGGCAGGGGGTGATCGACAAGTTCGGCGTCGCACCCGAGCAGATCGTCGATTATCTCGCTTTGGTGGGTGACAGCGTCGACAACGTCCCCGGCGTGACCAAGTGCGGCCCGAAAACAGCCGCAAAGTGGTTGAACGAGTACGGGTCTTTGGACGGCGTGATCGCCAACGCGGATCAGATCAAAGGCAAGATTGGCGAATATCTGCGCGCCGCGCTTGAGCAGTTGCCCGTATCGCGCAGCCTGACAACCATCAAGACCGACGTGGACCTGCGGGCGACGCCCGCCGACCTGAAGCTCGGTAAGCCGGACAACGCCCGATTGCGCGAACTCTATGCCCGCATGGAGGCGCGACGCTTGCTGGCCGGTCTCGACGATGAGAGTGCGACCGATCGCGAGCCGGTCGAACCGGCTTCGCTGCAGGGCTACACGACGATAACGGACCAGCAGTCGTTCGGCGCCTGGCTCACTCAGCTGCGGGCCGCCAAGCTTTTTGCATTCGACACCGAAACGACGAGTTTGAATTACATGCGGGCGGAAGTCGTGGGCGTATCCTTCGCGACCGAGTCCGGCAAAGCGGCATACGTGCCATTGCGGCATGATTACCCGGGTGCGCCCGAGCAGCTCGAACGCGATTGGGTTTTGGGCAAACTCAAGCCGCTATTGGAGAGCGAACGGCATAAGAAAGTCGGCCAAAACCTCAAATACGACATGAGCGTACTGGCACGTCACGACATCTGTCTCCGAGGTGTCGAATTCGATACCATGCTGGAATCCTATGTGCTTGATAGCACGGCGACGCGCCATGACATGGATTCGTTGGCAGAAAAGTATTTGGGTCGCACCACCATTCATTTCGAAGACATTGCCGGCAAAGGCGCCAAGCAGCTTACTTTCAACCAGATACCCGTCGAAACCGCGGCCCCTTACGCGGCCGAGGATGCGGATGTCACCCTGCAGTTGCACCAGTCCTTGTGGCCACGCCTGGCCGAGCAAGCAGGGCAGGCGGCTCTGTTCAAGGAGATAGAGATCCCTTTGATACCGGTATTGTCGCGAATCGAACGCAACGGCGTACGCATCGACCGCACGATGCTGGCGCAGCAATCGCAGGAACTGTCTGAACGCCTACACGCGTTGGAGCAGCGTGCGTACGAGATTGCGGGACGCCCCTTTAACATGGGCTCACCCAAACAGATTGGTGAAATATTTTTCTCCGAACTGGAATTGCCGGTGATAGCCAAGACCCCCAAGGGGGCGCCGTCAACCGCCGAATCGGTGCTGCAGGAACTGTCGGAGCAGGGTCATGAGCTACCGACGGTCCTGCTCGAGCATCGGGGCCTCGCCAAGCTCAAATCGACCTATACCGACAAGCTGCCCCTGATGGTCGATCCGGATACCGGCCGGGTCCACACCAGCTATCATCAGGCCGTTGCCGCGACCGGGCGCCTTTCGTCCTCGGATCCGAATCTGCAAAACATTCCGGTGCGGACCGAAGAGGGCCGGCGCATTCGCCGGGCGTTCGTGCCTGAACCGGGCTGGGTGATGCTCGCCGCCGACTACTCGCAGATCGAGTTGCGGATCATGGCACACCTGTCGCAAGACCAGTCGCTGTTGAACGCGTTTGCTCAAGGCTTGGATATTCACCGCGCAACGGCGGCGGAGGTATTCGCCGGCGGAGACCTCGGCGCCGTGACGTCCGACCACCGTCGGTCCGCCAAGGCGATCAATTTCGGGTTAATGGACGGGATGTCCGCATTTGGTCTGGCCAGGCAGTTGGGTATCGCCCGCGGCGAGGCGCAGGACTACGTCGAACGCTACTTCGAACGCTATCCCGGAGTGCGCGACTTCATGGCTCGAATTCGCCGAGACGCGGCCGACCAGGGATATGTCGAAACATTGTACGGTCGTCGCTTGTACCTGCCGGAGATCAACGCGCGCAACCAGCAGCGCCGTGCTGCGGCTGAGCGCACGGCAATCAATGCGCCTATGCAGGGAACGGCGGCCGATATCATCAAACGCGCCATGATCGCCGTGCACGACTTTTTGCAGAACCAGCGCCCGCTCGCCCGCATGGTGATGCAAGTTCACGACGAGCTGGTTTTCGAGGTAAAAAAATCGGCCGTGGACGAGGTTCGTGAGGCAGTCGTTCGCAGAATGCAGGGCGCCGCCGACCTTAGGGTTCCGCTGCTGGTCGACGTGGGTGAAGGGGACAACTGGGACGCGGCGCATTGAGGAGAACCTGTCCATCTGACTGCGGTTGCGGACGCACAAATTGTGACGCCAGACCGATTTTCGTTCTTGAAAATAAAACAATTCGGAAACATAGTCGTTTTATTCGTACGATGTTGTGACGCAGTTCTCATAATCGTGTTATTGTGGTTAACAACTCCAGCAGCACGTGCAGAATCAATGTCTCCAGCCTTTATCGGACGTGAAAGCGAAGCGGCTGAATCAGCCCGGATGGAAGTTGACATTTCACAGAACACCTGAGAATTATTTCTACAAGATTCGGTCTAACAGATAGTTAAAGTTTCAGTAACACGAGAGCACACGAAACGTTGCTTTTGTGTTCAGACCTTCCCAGCCGGAAGCGAGCTGACCCCGGTGGTTCTCCCCAGGCCCCGGGGTCTTTTTTAAGTCGCGTTTCAGCCGGCCATGGTTCAGACTACTTCGGTCAAGTCGAACCAATCATTGAGCCTTTGGTAAGCGCCACTCAGTCCGTCGCGCTTCAGCGACGAAAACAACTGTGCGCTGAACAAGGCCGACAGACCGTTCAGTTGGTGACGTACCGTTTGCAGCGTGGTCGATGCGGCGCCGCGCTTCAATTTGTCGGACTTGGTGAGCAAGACATGAACCTGTAGCTCGATTTCCTTTGACCATTCGAGCATCTGACGATCGTAGTCGGTCAACGGATGGCGCACATCCATGGTCAACACCAGACCAAGCAGACAGCGACGCCGTTCGAGGTAGTCAGAAAGATTTCCCTGCCAGTCGCGCTTAACGCGTTCGGAAACCCTCGCATAGCCATAGCCGGGCAGGTCCACCAAGCGGCGCTCGTGGTCGAGCTCGAAGAAATTCAGCAGCTGGGTACGGCCAGGCGTCTTGCTGGTTCTCGCGAGGTTGCGTTGATCGCACAGCGCATTGATCGCACTGGATTTACCGGAGTTCGACCGGCCGGCGAAAGCGACTTCGTAACCGTCGTCGGGTGGCGCCTGGTCTAGTCGTGCCGCGCTGGTCAGAAAGCGCGCCTTGCGATAGTAGCCGATACCCGGTGTCGACATCAGCGCTCGCGCTGCCAGTGCCCCGATTTGCCACCGCGCTTTTCCTTCAGTCGAACCTGCTCGATCGACATGCCGCGGTCAACGGCCTTGCACATATCGTAGATGGTCAGCAGGGCCACCTGGACCGCGCACAATGCCTCCATTTCGACGCCCGTCAGGCCGCGCGTTTCCACGCGCGCGATGCAGTAGACGCGGTGCCGGTCCGCATCGGGTCGCAGTTCGATGGCCACTTTGGTCAACGCCAGCGGATGGCATAAAGGTATCAGTTCGGCGGTCTTTTTCGCGCCCATAATACCGGCTATTCTGGCGATCCCCAGCACATCGCCTTTCCTGTGTCCGCCTTGCATAATCATTTGCAGCGTGCCGGGTTGCATAACAATATTGCCCTCGGCGATGGCGATTCGGTGCGTGACCTGCTTTGCGCCGACATCGACCATATGGGCTTGGCCTTGTTCGTCAAAGTGGGTCAATTCGCTCATGCCGTCGACGTGTCCCGGTTTGCCCTGTATTCGAGGTCTTTCGGGACTTCGTGGACCTCGAAATCCATGGTGTCGAGGTCGCCCAGGACCCAGGTGGCCGCCGCCTCGCCCACGCCGCCAATGGTCCCCGGATTGACTACGCAGGTTTGTCGCCCTAGAAGATTCGGCAGCTTCGCGATACCGACTTTGTGGGTATGGCCGCAACAGATCAGATCCCAATCGCCGGTCGCGGCGAGCGCACGGGCATAGTGCGGATAGTGAACCAGGAATACCCGCCGGCCACCCAATTCGATGCCGGCATCCATGCCGTGATATCGAATCACCCCGCTCGGTTTGTGCGACAAGCGGGTCAGCGCGTAGAGATCGCCGGTGTTGTTGCCGTGAATGACATGCACCGGCAGGCCGTGTTTTTCCAGGCAACTGAGCGTGCTGGGGGCGACGACGTCGCCACAATGCAATACGGCCTGTGCGCCGCTTGCCTTGGCATCAGCCACGGCCGCGTCGATCAATGATATGTGGTCGTGACTGTCAGACAGAATGCAAACTTTCATCGCGGTTCACTGGGTCCGGCTCGACTTGGCAGCGGCGTCAGGGCGGAAAATGTGTGGTTCCGGGCCGTGCCCCGGCTGCAACACCATCCCATGGTTTCGGTAACCGATCGGTCAGAAGTGCGGTTTGGGGTCCGGCGCCTCTTCGAACATGCGGATCGAATTGATGATTTCGTCGCGCGCAGCCTGCGCCCCGGCCCAGCCTTCCACCCGGGCCCACTTACCTCCGTCGAGGTCCTTGTAGTGTTCGAAAAAATGCGCGATTCGATCCATCAGTTCCGGCGGCATGTCATCCGGGCCATTGATCCCCGCGAACCGTGTGGTGATACTGTCCATCGGCACGGCCAAGACCTTGGCGTCGTCTCCCGATTCGTCGGTCATTTTAAGCACCGCTACCGGTCGACAGCGAACTACGGAACCCGGAATCAGCGGGAATGCCGTGGGAACCATGACATCGCAGGGATCGCCGTCATCAGAGAGGGTGTGCGGAATATAGCCGTAGTTCGCCGGATACCTCATAGCGGTCAACAGGATGCGGTCGACGAACATGGCGCCTGTCTCCTTGTCGACCTCGTATTTCACTGGCTCTGCGTTGGCGGGAATCTCGATGATGACATTGATTTCGTCCGGCGCGTTTTTGCCCGGTGTAACTCGGTCCAGATTCATAAAAAATTGCTCTCGGTCAGTTGTCGATAGTATACAAGTAGCGGTGTATTCTGGGGTTTGGAAAAATTGTGCGCTGCACTATAGTGTAGCTTGGTCTAAAACAAAAACACCTGAATTTGTGGTTAGGCGCCAGCCGTCGATCCCCCTCAGCCGTGCAAAAATGATGGCCGCTCTGTATGTTTGTCGGCCAAAGTATTCGGTACGCGGCGCATCGCCGATGCCGGATGACGAATAACAGCGGGGATTTCAGCTCGCTGATATAACCAAAAACCCATCGGAGTTTTCGATTCGAGGAGTACTCAATGACGCTAGGCACAATCTTACCCCCACTGTTTGGGATTCTCGGTCTGGTGGCCGCGACCTACATCTACCGGCTGGTGGTCGCCCACCCCGCGGGTGACGATAAGGTGGTCCAGATCGGCGAACAGATTCATATCGGCGCCATGGTTTTCATGCGGCGGGAGTTCACCACTTTGGCCGTTTTCGCCGCCGTCGTCCTGGTGCTACTTTATTTTTTCCTCGGGCAGAACACCGCCATCGCCTTCCTGGTCGGTGCTCTCGCCTCCGGTTCTGCCGGTTGGTTCGGGATGTTTACCGCAACCCGCGCCAACACCAGAACGACGACCGCAGCCAACCGCGAAGGTGCCGCGGCCGCGCTGACCGTCGCCTTCTTTGGCGGCTCCGTCATGGGCTTGCTGGTTGCGTCCATGGGTCTGCTGGGTCTGGGTACCTTGTACCTGTTCTTCGGTGGTGATCCGGAAACGGCGCATGCGATACACGGCTTCGGCATGGGGGCGTCTTCGGTCGCGTTGTTCTCCCGCGTCGGAGGCGGCATTTTCACCAAGAGTGCCGATGTCGGCGCCGATCTTGTCGGTAAACTCGAAGCGGGTATTCCGGAAGACGATCCCCGCAATCCGGGTGTTATTGCGGACAACGTAGGCGACAACGTGGGCGATGTGGCTGGCATGGGATCGGATATCTTCGAATCCTATTGCGGCGCCATGATCGCGACCATCGCCATTGCCTCGACGATGACGCTCGCGGTTGCCGAACCGATGGGCGGCCAGCCGATGTTGATGGCGCTGCCGCTGCACCTGGCATCGATCGGATTACTGTGTTCGTTTGCCGGCATCATGATCGTGAAGCGGTCGTCGGACAAGTCACCGGAAAAGGCATTGCGCACCGGCACGCTGGGTGCGTCCGGTTTATTCATCGTCGCCGCCTTGGTGTTGATCCTGGCCTTGGGCGGTTCGGTAGGAATCTGGGGAGCCGTTGTCGCGGGTGCCGTCGGCGGAATCGTCATCGGCCTGGTAACAGAGTACTACACCGCCGGCGGCCCGGTAACGAAGATTGCCAAGTCCGGTGAGACGGGCGCGGCCACCGTGATGATCACGGGTCTGGCGGTCGGTCTGGAGTCCGTGGTGGTGCCTATCTCGACCATTGCGGCGATCATCTTCGTCGCCGATGCCATGGTCGGTCTGTACGGCGTCGGGATTGCCGCGGTGGGAATGCTTGCGACGGTCGGTATCACCATGGCGATCGATGCCTATGGCCCGGTGGCCGACAATGCCGGCGGAATCGCGGAGATGGCCGGTTTGGGCGAAGATACGCGCAAGATCACCGACTCGCTCGATGAGTTGGGCAACACGACGGCCGCCATCGGCAAGGGGTTCGCAATCGGCGCGGCGGCGCTGGCCGCACTCGCGATCATCACGGCATACGTTGAAACCGTAGCCGTCAATAACGCGGCTTTCGAATTGCGCCTCAACGATCCCAGGGTCCTGATGGGCATGTTTATCGGCGGTATGTTGCCGTTTCTGATCGCGTCCATCACGATGACGGCGGTGGGAGAGGCCGCTTTTGACATGATCAAGGAGATTCGGCGCCAGTTTCGCGAGATCCCGGGCCTGCTCGAGGGCAATGCCGAGCCGGATACGGCTCGTTGCGTCGATATCGCCACCGCCGCGGCGCTCAGGAAAATGATCATACCCGGTGTGATCGCGGTGGTCGCACCGGTCGTCATGGGTGTGGTGCTGGGGGCCGCGGCCCTGGGTGGCATGCTGGGCGGTGCGTTGGTTTCTTGCGTGCTGCTGGCACTGACCATGGCCAACGCCGGCGGCGCGTGGGACAACGCCAAGAAATATATCGAGAAAGGTAATCTCGGCGGTAAAGGCTCAGATGTACACAAAGCCGCCGTGGTCGGCGACACTGTCGGCGACCCCTTCAAGGACACCTCCGGTCCGTCGATGAACATCCTCATCAACGTCATGGCGATCGTTTCTCTGGTGATCGCGCCGTTGTTGCAGTAATTACTGTCAGTATTCCCGATGAAGATACATCGCACGGCGTATCTTCATCGGGAGCCGTTAAAGGCCGCTATCTGCCTACGCCCGAGAAATCCATGCCCGGCGCCAGGCCGAATCTTTCTTCCAAAGTCAATTCGCGTATCGGCTGATCCACCGTCGCCTAGCCCTGATTGGGGTGGATTTCACCCAATACCAACCGGACGGCATTGTGGTTGTAGCCGCCACCAAATCCCAGTTGAACCTGTAGCAGTTCGCGGACTTTTTCGAGCGTCATGTAATACCTCCGGATCGGTTGCTTGAATCGGCCTGCCTCCCAACCCAAGGTAATTTAGGTTTGCGACAATCGAACAGGTCGGCTCGATGCCGCGCCCGTAGCGAACAGTCGAATCAAGCTTCAGTCGCTGCCGGCGGCCTTCCTGGCGATGGCGGGGTACGGAGACAAACGCTTGCCGGCCGCAACTGAGTGATGGAATTGGCGCTGGACGTATTCGCCCAGCCGGTCTGGCGTCAGTGGTTCGGAAAATACATACCCCTGACTGAATTCGCAGCCGATTTGCCTCAGCAGTTCCAGTTCCTGCTGAGTTTCCCCGCCTTCTGCAACCACTTCCAGGCCCAAATTGTGGGCCAGGGCGACCATCGCCTTGAGCATCTCGAAGCTGCGCGAATCGGCGTCGATGGCATGTACGAACGCGCGATCGATTTTCAAGACGTCGAACGGAAACCGGTGTAAGTAATTGAACGAGGAATAGCCCGTGCCGAAATCGTCGATGGATAGCCGCACGCCGCGTTCCCGAAGTTTGTTCAACACCCTGAGTGCCTGAGACATGTTTTCGATCAGTACGGTTTCGGTGATCTCGAACTTCAGGCATCGCGCGGGTAGCTTGGAGTTCGTCAAGGCCTTGTCGAGTACGTCAAACAAGTCGTGTTGAGCGAACTCCCGGTTCGAAAGGTTGACGCTGACGTAAGCGTTTTCGAGCCCTA